>NZ_JAABNI010000016.1:0-315000 GCF_009915995.1 Proteus sp. G2618
GAAATAATCGAAGGGCACCTTATGCCAGATCATGTTCATATGTTAGTGAGTATTCCACCGAAGATATGCGTATCAAGCTTCATGGGATATTTGAAAGATAAAAGTTCGTTGATGATCTTTGATAGACATGCCAATCTCAAATATAAATTTGGCAACAGAAAGTTTTGGGCGGAAGGGTTCTATGTCACAACAGTTGGACTCAATGAAGCCACAATTCAAAAGTATATCAGAGAGCAAGAAAAGTCGAATTTAATCTCGGATAAATTGAGCAATAAAGAATATGAAAACCCCTTCAAGGGGTAAGCCAAAGTAGCAAAGACACTGAGCTTGAACGAAGAGAAAGCAGCGTCATTTAGGCGCAGTCGGTAACAAGCCCTTATAGGGCAAGAGCAAACCACCCGTTTTACGGGTGGTTATGATTGGAACCACTAGAAATCCATCGCGCACAATGCTACTTTTTACGTTATACCTATAATTATTTAGCTTAAAAACCAACATTATTGAGGCGCGATTATGGAAATTTATTTAGATACAGCGGATATCGAAGAAGTCAGAAAACTCTCTCAAGTTCTTCCTATTGCAGGTGTCACTACCAATCCGTCTATTATTGCTAAATCAGCACAAGATATTGAAACGTTGTTACCTGAGTTAAAAGCGGCTATGGGTGGTAAAGGTCGGGTATTTGCACAGGTCATTGCCAGTGATGTCGATACCATGATTGAAGAAGCATTGCGTATCGGAAATATTGCGGATAATACCGTGATTAAAATTCCTGTTACAGAAGCAGGGCTTGTCGCTATTAAACAATTAAAGCAAAAAAATATGCTGGTATTGGGCACTGCAATTTACAGTGTGTCTCAAGGGTTAATGGCGGCATTAGCAGGCGCTGATTATATTGCTCCTTATGTGCATCGAATGGATAGACAAGGCTCTGATGGCGTAAGAGTGGTAAAAGAGTTACAAACTCTAATTACTATGCATAATTTACCCACAAAAATCCTAGCAGCGAGTTTTAAAACACCACGACAAGTGGTCGATTGTTTATTAGCAGGCGCTTCTTCAGTGACATTACCGATTGAGCTTGCTTACTCTATTATTCGTTCTCCGGTTGTGGATGATGCGGTAAATAGATTCGCCGATGATTGGCAAACTGCATTTGATCGTCGCCTTCTTTAGTAGGATCTACTTAGATGTTATATGATCAAGCGCTATTCTATTTATATAGCGCTTAATTGATATTTATTTGAGATAAGCGTAAATGAGTCTTATTTGAAATAATATTTCATTATTTTTAAATGAAAATAAATAGATAATCTTTATTGAAATAATCTTCTTTTATTAGTGATTTTAAATAGAGCGATCATCTGCTTATTCTTGCTAATTTTATAGGATTATATTATAGATGTATGATTTATAATTATTATTATCTGGGCTGATTATTGATAATATAATAGGTAAATGGGTATTAAAATTAAATTCTTTCCTATCACTCTATTTAATCTTTAATTTTTCTAATGAATATTTTATAGGCCTATCAGCAAGCGAAGATAAACAATTATTGATTTATATCTAATAATAAGCCACCTTTCTGGCAATCTAAATTAAAATCTATTATTATAATCTTAGTCTATAAATGGATTATTAATATAATCTATTTCTTTTTTATTTTGTTGATTAAAATGCTTTTAAAATCAATGTGATAAATCATGTTTTTAACGGTGTGTTTTATATTTTAATATTTAATTAATTTTTTGTTTTTACTCGGTTTAATTGTTATTACTTTTGATTTAATAACAAAATAATAAATTGTGACGGGCGTGTTAATTAAAGAGTTTGGTTGTTAAAAATAAACTAAGTATTATTTTGATGAGTCTGTTAACTTATCAAATTAACAGGGAAAACCGATACTCCGCGGTGCAATGATAATTAACATATATAGTTATTATCTTTATTTAGCGATAAATAAAATTTCATTTGTGATATTGGAGTAATTATGAGTGAAGAATACATGAGTAAGCCACTCTATCTGTCAATTGCTGACTGGGTTCAAGAGCAAGAACGTTGGGTAAGTGCAAAGGAAATTGCAAAAAAATTCGATATTCCTCAATGCAATGCAATTAATATCGTTTCTTACATTCTTTCTGATGTAAAAGAAATTGAGTGTGAAACGAAAAGTGTACCTAACCAACTAGAAGGTAGAGGCTGTCAGTGCCAACGGATGATCAAAGTCAGTCATATTGATCCTCAAGTTTATTCACGTTTAAAAGGCCATATTCAAGAAAAAAGTAGTCAAAGTTCTCCTGAAAAATTAGCAGCGATGATCCCTCATGGATTGAACCATGAGCAAAAATGGCAATGGATGTTGTCAAAATCTCAACGTCGCTAATTTACGTGACTTCCTTTCATGCTAAATAATTTGAATAATGACGACAGGCGCTCACAACGCCTGTCGTAGTTTGTTACTGACCTTTCGGCTTTACATCTGTTGTACCGTGTAAACGCGGGCGATTAGGTTCTGGTGCAGTTAATGGCGTAGCTTCAACTAAATTTTGACGACAACGAACAGCCAAGTCTTGATATTCGCGTGTGTTCATACGCTTCCATTCCATGTCATTATCAGTAATATCCCGCACATGTTTTGCAGGGCTACCAATCAGCATTTGCCGAGGTTGTCCTTGAAAGCCTGCTTTTACAAAGCTCATGGCGGCAACAATACTTTCTTCGCCAATCACTGCACCATCCATAATCACGCTGTTCATACCCACTAAGCTGTCACGCCCGATAATGCAACTGTGGAGAATTGCACCGTGTCCAATATGCCCATTTTCTCTAACAATGGTATCCATATCGGTATAACCGTGCATGATACAGCCGTCTTGAAGGTTGGCACCTGCTTCAACAATCAAGCGCCCATAATCCCCTCTTAGTGATGCCAAGGGGCCGATATAAACACCCGCACCGATAATCACATCACCAATTAATACAGCAGATGGATGAACATAAGCTGTTGGATGAACCACAGGAATAAGACCTTCAAACGCGTAGATACTCATCAGTTTTCCTCTTTGTTGTATTATCGAGATTAACGATAACTATCGACCTTTCCACTCAGGTGCGCGTTTTTCAGCAAAGGCTAATGGGCCTTCTGTGGCGTCTTCTGAATGTAAAACACTTGGGTAATGTTTTAGCACACCACTGCGCATGAGCTTGTAACCTTCCTCAATAGAAAGTTCGCTGGTAGCGCGGTAAATCTCTTTTAATGCAGCAACAGCCAGTGGGGCACTGTTGGCAATTTGGTCTGCAAGCTCGCGTGCGCTGTCCATAAGTTCAGCGGAGCTGACAACACGGTTTGCAATACCCCAACGCAGCGCTTCATCGGCATTCATGCGACGACCTGTCATCAACATCTCATTGACGATAGCGGGTGGTAAACGTTTAGGTAAACGCAGAACACCGCCGCTGTCAGGTACAATACCTAACTGTGCTTCAGGTAAAGCAAAAGAAGCATTGTCTGAACAAACCATCATGTCGGCAGCAAGTGCTAATTCAAAACCACCACCAAAAGCATAGCCGTTAACCGCAGCAATGACAGGTTTATCCAGATTGAAAAGCTCAGTTAAACCCGCAAAACCACCAGCACCAAAGTCAGCATCAGGTGCTTCACCTTCAGCCGCTGCTTTTAAATCCCATCCTGCAGAGAAAAAGCGTTCACCTGCACCTGTAATAATCGCGACACGTAAGTTAGGATCATCACGAAAACGCAGAAAAACTTCGCCCATTTCATGGCTTGTTTTCGCATCAATAGCATTCGCTTTTGGTCTGTCTAATACAATTTCAAGTACTGAACCACGAGTTGTTAGGTGTAATGACTGGCTCATGTTGTATTCCTTTTCGTCATCAAAAATAAGCATTTATGATTGAGGTTATTAATTTGTGGTTAAACCTACCTATGTCTTATTTCAAATGCTTTTTAATCACTTTTCCTGAGCAGTTACGAGGTAAGCCATCTCTAAATTCAACTTCAGAGGGGACTTTGAATTTCGCCATATTTTGCTCACAGAAATGGAAGAACTCTTCTTTACTCAAGGTCTCATTTTCAACCAGTACAACAAATGCTTTGATCGCTTCATCGCGAATGTTGTCAGGAACACCAATTACAGCCACATCTTGAATTTTAGGATGTGAAGAAATGATGTTTTCAATCTCAACACAAGAGACATTCTCTCCACCGCGTTTGATCATATTGCAGCTACGATCAACGAAATAGAAAAAGCCTTCATCATCACGATAACCATAATCACCAGTATGTAACCAACCATCAGGCTCTAAGGCTTTTGCTGTAGCATCAGGTCGGTTGTAATACTCTTTAAAAATAGTTTTTCCGGGTTCGCCTTTTACGCAAATTTCACCTACAACTCCATCAGGGACTTCATTATTTTGTTTGTCCCTGATTTGAGCTTGATAGCAAAAACCAGGTCTACCAATTGAGGGCCAACGGCGTTTATCGCCAGGTCTGTCACCAATTAAACCAACAATAGTTTCTGTCATGCCATAAGAGGTGAGTAATCGCACGTTAAAGCGTTCAAGGAAGGCATCTTTTTCTTCATCAGCAAGATTGAGGTAAAACATCACTTCACGTAATTTGTGTTGCTTTTCTTCTGATGAAACAGGTTGAGCCATTAAGGTTCTCATCATCATTGGAATACATTCCGTGACCGTTGCTTGGTATTTAAGGATCTGTTTCCAAAAGGCTCTGGCACTGTATTTTTCTAACAATACAAAGGTGGCCCCCACAGAAAATGCGGCGAGTGATGCAGTGCATTGGCAGTCAATATGAAAGGCAGGCATAACCGTAAGATAAATGTCGTCTTCACGTAATGCGTTTTGCCATGATGAGTAATAACCCGCAAAGCGTAGGTTATAGTGTGTGATAACTACGCCTTTAGGTTGAGACGTTGTTCCTGAGGTAAAAAGAATTTCAGCAGTGTCATCCACACTTAATGGTGTGTGATGATTAAGCGTAACAGGGTGCTTGGCTTTCTCTTTTAAAAAGTCGATAACGCCTTTTTCAGCAGGCAGACTGTTTTCTGTTATTAAAAACAGTTGCGTTAAAGGGCATTGTTCATCCTGCAACATAGGTTGGTAAATAGGATAGAAATTATCGCGAGTGATCACGTAATGAGCTTGGCAGTGATTGATTATCCATGCGCTCTCTTCATACATAAAGCGCGCATTAATTGGCACCATAACAGCGCCAATTTTTGCCAAGCCAAACCAGCAAAAGAAAAACTCAGGACAGTTATCAAGATGTAAGGCAACGTGATCGCCTTTTTTTATGCCACCAGCATGAAAAAGATTTGCGGTTCTATTTATCTCTTCATTTAATTCACTGTAGCTAAATTGTCTCACTTGTCCTTGTGCGGATTCAAAAATTAGCGCTGTTTTTGTACCATAAACCTCTGCCAAATCATCCCACATCTGACGTAAGTTTTGTTTGCCAATCACATCCATTAAACTGTTACCCTATCTTTTGCTGTAAATTCAGACATGCTTTATGCCTACACAAGGCCTGAATTTTACAGTGTTACTTTACGATTTTAGCCAGTCCCTTATCGACCAGCCCCCTGATTTGTTCTTCGCTATAACCGATATTTTTCAAAATCGCGTTTGTATCCATGCCGTGAGATGGCATACCACGCCATATTTTTCCCGGATTATTTTTGAATTTAGGCATCACATTCGGCCCTTTGCAGGTTTCGCCATTCATGGTTTGCCATTCGGTAATCGATTCACGCGCGACATATTGCGGATTGTCTTCAAGCTCTGGAATAGTCAGCACTTTAGCGCTAGCAATATTGAGTTCTGAAAGACGTTTGAGTACTTCTGTGATGGGTTGCTTAGCTAGCCATTCATCTAATTTGTCTTCAAATAATTGACCATGAGGGCAATTAATACGGTGAATAAGTTGAGTGCCTTCAGGCACTTCCGGTGTACCAAGCAGATGAGCAAGTCCGATATCTTTGAAGATTTCTTGAATTTGAGTGATACCGACAACTTCCATCACGATATAACCATCTTGGCAACGGTAAAGCCCACAACCGGCATAGTACGGATCTTTCCCTTTGGTCATACGAGGGCAGATTTCGCCACCATTGAAATAATCCATCATGAAGTATTGCCCCATACGCAACATTACTTCATACATAGCAATATCAATACTTTCGCCTTTGCCTGTTTGTTGAACTTTATACAGTGCCGCTAACGCAGAAGTGGTTGCGGTCATCCCTGAGAAATAGTCTGCGGTATAAGGGAAGGCTGGCATTGGCTGATCTTTGTCACCGTTTTGAATAAGGTAACCACTGAAAGCCTGAGCAATGGTGTTATAAGCGGGTAAGTTGGTATATTGCGGATCGCCATATTGACCAAAACCCGATAAATGAGCGATAACTAATTTAGGGTTATGTTCCCATAATACTTCATCCGTAATACCGCGACGTGCAAAGGCAGGGCCTTTACTTGCTTCGATAAAGATGTCGGTTGTTTCCATTAATTTTAGGAACGCATCACGACCTTCGTCTTTAAAGATATTTAACGATAGTGCATGAAGATTACGGCGAGAAAGTTGAGGGTAGTGAGGTTGAACGCGAATGGTGTCAGCCCATGCAACGTTTTCAATCCAAATCACTTCAGCTCCCCATTCTGCGAACATTTGTCCTGCGAATGGCCCTGCAATTTCAATTCCTGAAAACACAACACGAACCCCTGAAAGTGGGCCGAATTGTGGCATTGGTAAATGTTCTGTCATAGCATCACCTCGTAAGTGGTCTGAGTGAAAACCCTCTCATCATTTGATGAGAGAGTTATTCGTGATTAATTAGCGATACTGTTTAAGTACTGAACGTCCTAATGTCAGGATCTGCATTTCATCAGAACCACCAGATACACGGTCAACACGAAGGTCACGCCAGAAACGAGAAATACGGTGCTCGCCAGCAATACCGACACCACCAAGCACTTGCATTGCACTATCAACTACTTCAAACGCCGCATTTGCACAGAAGTATTTACACATAGCTGCATCACCAGAAGTGATTAAGTTGTTGTCACTCTTCCATGCAGTTTCATATAACATGTTGCGCATTGAATTGAGTTTGATCGCCATATGAGCGAATTTTTCTTGAATAAGTTGGAAACGGCCGATAGCTTCACCAAATTGCACACGTTGGTTGGCATAACGCGCTGCATCTTCAAATGCACACATCGCTGTACCGTAGTTAGTGAGTGCCACTAAAAAACGCTCGTGGTCGAACTCTTCTTTCACACGGTTAAAGCCGTTACCTTCACGACCAAACATGTCTTTTTCTTCAAGTTCAACGTTGTCGAAAGTGATTTCACAGCAGCTATCCATACGTAAACCTAGTTTTTCTAACTTGTTTACTTTGATACCCGGTTTGCTCATATCCACAAACCATTCAGTGAAGATAGGTTTATCTGGAGACGCTGAATCACGGCTCATCACAACAACGTAAGGGGTATAGGCACTACTAGTGATAAAGCACTTGCTACCATTGAGGTAAACTTTGCCATCTTTACGGGTATAAGTAGTTTGTAAGCTACCTACGTCAGAGCCTGCGCCGGGTTCTGTAATTGCAGAGTTCCACATCTGTTTACCCGTACCGCGGAACGCCATAATTTTATCAATTTGCTCTTGAGTCCCTTCACGCAAGACGGTGTTAAATCCACCCGGCAATTGATAAAGCACGTAAGTTGGCGCACCTAAGCGACCTAATTCCATCCAGATTGCCGCAACAGTAACAAAACCTGCATTTAAGCCACCGTGCTCTTCAGGGATAAGCAGATTGTCAATTTCCATATCCGCTAAGGCTTTGACAAAACGTTCTGGGTATTTACTTTCGCGATCACACTGTGCGAAATAAGCTTCCCAGTTTTCACTGGCCATTAATTCGCGGACACCGTCAACAAACAGTTCCTGCTCATCATTCAATCTAAAATCCATGTTAATAACCTCTTAATATGTCATTCTTTGCGTATAGCGGATCAGTCTTTCCAATGTACTTTGGCATCTTTAATAAAGGACAAGGTGACCATGATATTGACGAAAAATAGTGGGCATCCTCCAGCGATAATGGCGGTTTGAATTGGTTTTAAACCCCCAAGTGCGAGCAGAATGATGCCGATAACACCGACCAGCACAGACCAGCCGATACGCACTAATAAAGGTGGCTCAGAGCCTTCTTTCATAGAGCGACAAGTGGACATTGCTAGTGTGTAAGAACAGGCGTTAATTAAGGTGACAGTGGCAATAAAGCAGAGGATAAAGAAGCCCCACATTGTCGCTGTGCTCAACGGTAATGCCGCCCATGTCTCGATGATTGCGCGAGGTACACCGTATTGTTCAATCAGTTGTGGAATGTTGAGGATATTTTGGTCAATCAGTTGTATGGTGTTACCACCAAGAATTGTCCAAATTAACCAAGTTCCTGCGGTTAAACCTGAAACCATCCCTAAACATAATTCACGAACAGTACGGCCTTTAGAGATACGTGCTAAGAAGATACTCATTTGGATGGCGTAAATAACCCACCATGCCCAATAGAAGACAGTCCAACCTTGAGGGAATCCACCTTTACCGATTGGGTCTGTATAGAACAGAATACGAGGCATATACATCATCAATGTACCAACAGAGTCAGTGAAGTAATTGACGATAAAGCTCGCACCACCAACGATAAAGACCCAACCCAGCATTAAGAAGCTCAGGTAAGTACGAATATCACTGGCGATTTTCACCCCTTTTTGCAGACCGAATGCCACGCAAATCGCGTTTAATAAGATCCAGCAAGAGATAATAATGGCGTCTAATTGCAGGGTATGAGGAATACCAAATAAGTATTGAATACATTCAGTAACTAATGGTGTTGCTAAACCAAGGCTAGTTCCCATTGCCAGAATTAAAGCAACAAGATAGAAGTTATCAATAATGGTTCCGACGATCCCATTAACGTGTTTTTCACCAATTAACGGGGTTAAGGTGCTACTTGGACGGATAACTTCCATTTTGCGAACAAAGAAGAAGTAAGCGAATGCCACAGAAAGGAAACTATAAGTTGCCCAAGGTAAAGGACCCCAGTGGAACAAACTGTAAGCAAGACCAATTTCTTTAGCTTGAGTTGAGTAAGCTTCCATTCCAAAAGGAGGACTTGAAATATAGTAGTATATTTCAATCGAACCCCAGAAGAGGACGGCAGCGGATGTACAAGACGCAAACATCATAAAGATCCAGCTTGCGGTACTAAATTCAGGTTTATCTTCCCCAAGGCGTTTATTGGCATAACGACCGAAGACTAACCAAAACCAACCCCCGAACATAATGACCATGTACCATTCGAAGGCCCAACCCCAGACATTGGTAACATAGCTGAATACGGCATTAATCACTTCATTTGAAGCGTCAAGATCACGTACCGTTAGCCAGCATAAAATACCAACAATGATTAATGGCGGAAAAAAAACCTTCGGTTCTATTCCTGCCTTTTTATTATCTTTGCTCATAGGTAAATTTTCCAAATATATTTAACGCAGAAGTTTAAGTAGTGTTAATTCCTAATATCTAATAAAGCATTTGAGTTTATTTATGAGTATTTCGTCTATTGGTGTTTCATCATAATAGATAAATAAACTGATTGGCTAATCCACAAATCGATTAATGATGATGAATAATGGATATTATAAGAAATCCATTCTGTTATTCACTTCACACTATTCTTTTTGTCGATTTTATGTTACGTTTTATAACGTTTCGTTTTCATTATAACTGATTGATAATTATATCTATATCTTTGTATGTAATAGGGTTGTTATATTCTGTCTTTCAATATTGTTGATCTTGGTGGCAATATTGAACGTTAAATACCGTTATATTTATTATTTTCAATATTGTTGATCGATGTAGCAATATTGAAAGTTGTTCACTTCAATTAAAACTAATTTCAATATTGGTGATATGTTTAGCAATATTGAAACCTATCCGTTATTTATTTAGTAATGTTCAATATTGGTGACCTAGGTTTAATTTTTTAATCTCTTAATTGTGTTAATTCTATATTACATTGCCAGAGCAAATGACATTATTTATTAATTTCAGGAGATGTAATGAATATTATTACATGTTACAAGAGTGTTCCCGACGAGCAGGATATTACAGTAAATAGCGCAGACAGTTCGCTGGATTTTTCTCGTGCTAACACCAAAATCAGCCAATATGATTTAAATGCGATTGAAGCCGCTAATCAGCTTAAGACTCAACTTGATGGCATTCAAATCACGGCAATGAGCGTTGGTGGTAAAGCACTGACAAACGCGAAAGCACGTAAAGACGTTCTTTCTCGTGGTGCTGACGAACTCGTAGTTGTGGTTGATGACCAATTTGAATCCTCTTTGCCTTACCAAACAGCGGTAGCATTGGCGGCGGCGGCGACTAAAAAAGGTTATGACTTAATTCTTTGCGGTGATGGCTCGGCGGATCTCAGCTCACAACAAGTTAGTTTGCTGGTGGGTGAATTCTTAAATGTTCCTGCGATCAATGGTATTAACAAAATTGTTTCTCTTTCTAATGACTCAATTACGGTTGAACGTGAGTTAGAAAATGAGATAGAAACACTGACCATTCCATTACCTGCTGTTATCGCGGTTTCTACCGACATTAACACACCTCAAATTCCTTCGATGAAAGCCATTCTTGGCGCAGCCAAGAAACCTGTTCAGCAATGGAGTGTTGCCGATCTTGGTCTGGATGCGATTACTGTGCGTTCAGAGCAAAAAGTGGCGGCACCAAAACAGAAAGTACGTCAACGCATCATTATTGAAGGTGATGGCGATGATCAGATTGCTGAGTTGGCAGAACATTTACGTAAAATTCTTAAGTAATAGGGGGAGTTATGAGCCAGTTTTCAACTGTTTGGGTATTTAGTGATGCACTTTCCCGTTTACCAGAATTAGTGGGTGGCGCTTCTTCATTAGGACAATCTATCAATGTATTTACATTGAATGATGAACAAAGCGTTGCTGCTTTTAAATTAGGGGCAACAGAGGTTTTCCAATTAGAAGGTAAACCTGACGATCGCATTATTGAAGACTATGCACAGAGCATGGTTGAAACCATCAAACAAAAAGGTGATGCAGGATTAGTGCTACTGCCTAATACACGTCGCGGAAAATTATTAGCTGCACGTTTAGGCCACCGTTTAGAAGCAGTCGTTTCTAACGACGCCCAATCTTTAAAGGCAGATGGTGATGCATTAGTGGCAAAACACATGGTTTACGGTGGCCTTGCCTTTGGTGATGAAAGCCTGAAAACCCCTTACTGTGTGGTAACTGCAAGCGTGGGTGCTTTTGATGTTGCACCAGAAACTGGCGCTACAGGTAATGCACAAAAAGTCGCATGGATTGCTCCAGCTCAAACTATCGTTCGCAATTCAGTTCAACCACGCGCAATCAATGCGGTTGATTTAGATAAAGCGCGCTTTGTTGTCAGCGTTGGTCGCGGTATCGGTAGCAAAGAAAATATCGTTATTGCAGAAGAGTTAGCGAAAGCCATTGGTGCTGAAATCGCCTGTTCTCGCCCTGTTGCTGAAAATGAGAAATGGATGGAACACGAGCGCTATGTTGGAATTTCTAACCTGATGCTAAAACCTGAACTCTATTTAGCAGCAGGTATTTCAGGACAAATTCAACATATGGTTGGCGCTAATGGTGCACAAACTATTGTTGCTATTAATAAAGACAAAAATGCACCTATCTTCCAATTCGCTGACTACGGCATTGTCGGTGATTTAATGAAGATTTTACCTGCATTAACTCGTCAATTATCTAACTGATTTATTTAAGCAGGGAAGGAAACTTCTCTGCTGTTTATCGCAAATTCTGGAGATGTTATGTCCGATTCCGAAGATATTTTCGATGCCATTATTGTTGGCGCAGGATTAGCAGGATCTGTGGCTGCACTTGTTTTGGCAAGGGAAGGCGCACAAGTATTGCTAATAGAAAGAGGTAACTACGCTGGCGGGAAAAATGTAACCGGTGGTCGTCTGTATGCACATACCCTTGAGCGCATCATTCCTGAGTTTGCGCAAGAAGCGCCAGTTGAACGCGTGATTACTCATGAAAAATTGTCATTTATGACTGAAACCGGCGCAATGACAATTGATTACCAAAATACGGAAGGAAAGAGTCCAAAAACCGCCTCTTGGTCTGTATTACGTGGCGAGTTTGACCAATGGCTGATGGAGCAAGCCGAAAACGCGGGTGCGCAATGTATTACGGGCATTCGCGTTGATAAGCTCGTTGAGCGTGATGGCAAGATTGTCGGCGTTGAGGCAGACGGTGATGTGTTAGAAGCCAAAGCCGTGATCCTCGCCGATGGTGTAAATTCTATCTTGGCTGAACAGCTAGGGATGACAAAACGTGTTGTAGCTGAAAATGTGGCTGTGGGTGTAAAAGAGATCATCGAACTGCCTGAAAGTGTCATTAAAGATCGCTTTAATCTAAAAGATAACGAAGGTGCGGCTTGGTTATTTGCAGGTTCGCCTACCGATGGATTGATGGGTGGTGGTTTCTTATATACCAATAAAACCACGCTTTCTTTAGGTCTTGTCTGTGGGCTTCACCATATTAAAGACGCAAAAAAATCAGTGCCACAAATGCTGGAAGATTTTAAACAGCATCCCGTTGTTGCTCCGCTAATTGAAGGCGGAAAAATGGTGGAATATGGTGCACACGTTGTTCCTGAAGCTGGATTAAGAATGCAAAACGAATTAGTACGTGATGGCGTATTAATTGCTGGTGATGCTGCAGGGATGTGTATGAACCTAGGCTTTACTATCCGTGGCATGGATTTAGCGATGGCATCAGGAGAAGCCGCTGCAAAAACCGTGCTCTCTGCCATGGAGAAAAATGATTTTAGCAAGCAAACGCTAAATGAATATCTCAAACATTTAGAAGATGGCCCGTTACGCGATATGAAAGCCTATCAGCGTATGCCTGATTTACTTGATAACCCTCGTATGTTCACCGCTTACCCTGAAATGGTAGTTGGTATTGCAAAAGATCTCTTCACTGTAACGGGTGAAGCGCCAGTACCGATGCGCAAAACCATGATGCGTCATACCAAAAAAGTGGGCTGGATGAATCTGATCAAAGATGGGATCAAAGGAGTAAAAGCAATATGAGTTCTCCCGTAAATGTCGATGTCAAATTAGGCATCAATAAATTTAATGTCGATGAGGAAAATCCACATATCGTCGTTAAAGAGCAGCCTGATATGCAGGTATTGGAAACCTTAGTCAAAGCATGTCCAGCAGGTCTTTATAAAAAGCAAGAAGATGGCACCATCAGCTTTGACTATGCAGGGTGCTTAGAGTGTGGAACTTGTCGAATTCTTGGTTTAGATAGTGCGCTTGAAAAATGGGAATACCCACGCGGAACGTTTGGCGTGGAATATCGTTACGGATGATGTATCGCTACTTTTCTCCCAGTGCTGCTCCGGCCTGGGAGCTTTTCTTTTTTGCTTTATTTAGAAAAAATACCAGGACGCAGTCATGCAACCCAGAAACTTTGATGACATCCGTTTTACCTCTGTGCATCGTCGAGTGATGTTATGGGGGAGTGGCGGCCCTTTTCTTGATGGCTATGTATTAGTGATTATCGGTGTGGCGTTAGAGCAACTCACACCGTTATTACAGCTTGATACACAATGGATTGGTCTGCTTGGTGCGGCAACTTTAGCAGGGCTTTTTATTGGTACGTCACTCTTTGGTTATATTTGTGACAAAGTCGGTCGCCGTAAAATGTTCCTTGTGGATATTGTGGCTATTGCCATTATTTCTATTGCGACGATGTTTGTCTCCACGCCGGTGGGTTTGTTGGTGATGCGATTCCTTATTGGGATTGTGATTGGCGCCGATTATCCTATTGCGACCTCGATGATCACTGAATTTTCTAATAAAAAACAACGCGCTTTTGCTGTCGGTTTTATTGCTGCAATGTGGTATATCGGGGCGACTTGCGCCAACTTAGTCGGCTATCTTTTATATGATATTGCAGATGGTTGGCGTTGGATGTTGGGTAGTGCCTTTATCCCTTGCGTGATTATTTTAATTGGTCGCTTTGATTTACCTGAATCACCGCTGTGGCTAATACGCAAAGGGCGCATTAAAGAGTGTAATGAGATGATGATAAAACTCTTTGGTGAACCCGTAGTATTTGAAGCGGAAGATGCCAAAACAACGCGTTTTATCGAGTTATTTAATAAACGTCACTTCTCTTTTGTTCTGTTTGTTGCGGTCATTTGGACTTGCCAAGTTATCCCGATGTTTGCCATTTATACCTTTGGGCCACAGATTGTCGGTTTATTGGGATGGGATGCGGGAAGAAGTGCGGCACTGGGGAATGTGGTGATTAGCCTGTTCTTTATGTTTGGGTGTATTCCTGCCATGTTTTGGTTAAATCAAACAGGGCGACGTCCACTATTGATTGGTAGTTTTGGCATGATGACATTGGCATTATTGGTGCTAGGGGTTTTCCCTGATTTACCTATCTTATTTGTCATCTTAGCGTTTGCGACTTACGCCTTCTTTTCTGGTGGCCCCGGAATTTTACAATGGCTCTATCCTAACGAATTGTTTCCGACTGATATTCGTGCCTCAGCAGTGGGCATTATTATGTCAATAAGTCGTATCGGTACGGTTATTTCAACGTGTGCTCTTCCTGCCTTTATCGCCACTTATGGTATTAACACCACGATGCTGGTAGGGGCTGCGATCTCTTTATTCGGCATGCTAGTCTCTGTGTTGTTTGCACCAGAAACCAAAGAATTAACACTCAATCAAACCTCAACCATGCCAATGCGACGAGGAAAATAGTCTGTTTAATCGATGATTAATAAAATAAGTTAAGTGATTTAAATTACTTTTTATTTAGATGTTATAAAATTTAATCATTATTGTATTTGTTTTTATATTATTTTGATTTAAATTATAACGTCAATGTTTATTGATAAGATTTGTTTATATCTTAAAGTTAGATAAGTATATTTATATTAAAAAGAGAGTGTTTTATTATTTTTATTTAAATAAAACGACTCTCCTTTTTCTTTATTAAAAATAACACCTTTATAACGCCTTGGTTTCAAATTTATCTCATTGTTATTAATTACTCTTCAATTACAAATTATATTTAACCCACCAAATCTAGACCTCAATCACAAATCTCTCTCAGACTATTCAAATGACGAAAAACAGTTCGTTATTTACCAAGAATGAATAATTTCCCCTACCCAGAATAAGGTCATTACAGACGTAAACACCAGCAAAGAAGCGGTTGAGTAGGTATTTATGACCTTATTAGAAACGACAGTTAAAGAATGTCTAAACAATGTAGTAAAGCAACATGCTTTACAAATAGCCTTGATTGAAAGCCAAAGTAAAAAGACACTTTCTTGGCAACAATTACAACAAGAAGTAGAAAGTGTTGCGCGTGGTTTTTTAGCCATTGGTTTAAAAAAAGGTGATCGTTTAGGTATTTGGTCTGCTAATAGTAAAGAGTGGATAATTTGTTTTCTTGCCGCTGCTCAAATTGGTGTTCCTGTTGTTTGTATTAACTTTCATTTTAAGAAAAGAGAGTTATTAGATTTATGTCGATTAACCGGAATTAAAGCACTCTGTTTTTCTGATGGTTTTAAAAGTAATCATTTTATTGAGGTTATTAATTGTCTTTCTAAAAAAGCATCTGAAAATAAAGATGTATTACCCCAGTTATTTATTAGCATGGGAAATGAACATGCAGAAAAAGGTGTCTCTTTATCTCAATTAAAAGAAGTTAGCCAAAAAATATCAGATAAAGAATATCAACATGCGGTTGCACAAGTCAGTGTAAAAGATTTGCTGACTATCCAAATGACCTCTGGCAGTACAGCAATGCCTAAAGGTGTCATGTTAAGCCAATATAATGTCATTAATAATGCCATGCTGTCAGCACAACGCTTAGGTGTTATGCATGACGATGTAATTTGTCTTGCCGTTCCTCTGTTCCACTGTTTTGGACTCTCTTCTTGCCTCTTTTTTGCATTAACAACCGGATGCCAATTAGTTCTTCTCGATAACTATTGTGCTGAAGATGTTTTAAAAGTGGTGCAAGACTATCGTTGTACCGTTATGCACGGAGTGCCAACGATTTTTAGCCGCTTAATGAAGCATGAACAGTTTTCTCACTACGATTTATCTAGTCTTGATAAAGGTATTATTGCTGGGGCGAGTTTTCCTCCTGCGTTAATCGATGACATCGAAAATATCCTCGGCATGAAAGGGATCACCGTCTCTTATGGCCAAACAGAAGCTTCACCTTGTTGCACTCAAACTCTCCCTAATGATGCTTTAGAGATCAAACGCAGCTCTATTGGTAAGCCTTTACCTTTTGTTGAAATGAAAATTATCAATCCCAAAACAGGCAAACCGGTGCCAGTGGGCACTTTAGGTGAAATTTGCACGCGTGGCTTCCATGTAATGATGGGTTATGACAATGCGCCAGATAAAACTAAAGAAGCGTTAGACGAAGAGGGTTGGTTACACACGGGGGATATTGGTTATGTCGATGAACAAGGAAATTATCACTATGCCTATCGCATGAAAGAGATTGTGGTACGTGGCGGTGAAAATATCAGTCTTTGCGAAATAGAAGAAGCGATTGCTGAATATCTCGGTGTTGATGCGACAAAAGCATTTGGGATCCCGTCTGCTGATTTAGGCGAAGAAGTGATTGCCACTATTTGTGTGCAAAAAGGCCACAGCATTGGTGAAAGTGAATTACGTGAATTTCTACAAGAGCGACTGGCTCGCTACAAAATCCCCAAAGAACTCCATTTCTTTACAGAATTTCCTCATACCCCTTGCGGAAAAATTGATGTGCAAGCACTGAAATTGCAACTGGGTTATAGCGTTTCAATCAAGGATGAAAAAACCAAAGTAGCGGGTTAAGTGACAACGGATTTATCCACATTCTGACAACAGCAGTATGAAGCCTAAAAATAATTAGGAGAAGAAATGACAAGTCATAAAGCATTGGAAGGCGTCACCGTAGTTGAGTTGGCGACCTTTATCGCAGTACCCGCAGCGGGTCGTATTTTAGCTGATATGGGGGCGAACGTAATCAAAATCGAATCTCCAAGTGGCGATAACTTACGCTATACCGCACCAACAGAAGGTCGCCCATTAGATCAACATGAAAACACCAGTTTTGATTTAGAAAACGCCAATAAACGTGGGATCGTGTTAAATACGAAAACAGAAGCAGGGAAAAAAATCCTGTTTGAACTGTTAGAAAAAGCAGACATTTTCTTAACTAACTGGCGTCCCGGTGCAAGAGCACGCGCAGGTTTAGACTATGAAACGTTAAAACAACGTTTTCCAAAGTTAGTGTACGCTAGCGTGACAGGTTATGGTGATGAAGGCCCAGATAAAGACTTACCAGGATTTGACTACACCGCATTCTTTGCGCGTGGTGGTATTTTAGGCTCGCTGTACCAAAAAGGCACAGTACCTATGAACGTGATCCCAGGACTTGGCGATCACCAATGCGCATTAGGCTTGGTTTCAGGTGTGTTAGCCGCTTATATTCGTGCTAAAAATATCGGTCAAGGTGAGTATGTTTCAACTAACTTACTGCATACCTCAATTTATACCCAAGCAATTATGATCCAAGCGGCACAATACCCTGACTATGGTCAGCCGTATCCAATCGATCGCCGTAATACCACCAGCCCATTTATTCTGGCTTATAAAACAAAAGATGACCGTTTTATTCAAGTCTGTATGCCTGTTTACGACGCTTATTATCCAACCTTTATTTCTTGTATTGGTCGCCCAGATTTAGCTGAAGACGCACGTTATACCCGTCTACAAGAAGTGGCAAAAAATAATCGTTCTCCTGAATTATATGACCTGATTTGGCAACAAGTTGAGCAAAAAACAGCGTCAGAGTGGGCAGATATTTTCACCAAAAACGATATCCCATTCAGCATTGCCCAAACTTGGGAAGAAGTGTTGGAAGACAAACAAGCTTGGGCAATTAACACCTTCTACAACATGAAATACAAAAATGGCAGTGAAAAAGCCTTAGTTCGTCCACCAATTGATTTCTTAGAGAGTGGTTTACCTGAATATCGCCGTGGTCCTTTGTTAGGTGAAGACACACCGTCTGTATTAGCTGAATTAGGGTATAGCGCTGAAGAAATAGCAAACCTTGAAGCCAATAAAGACGTGATGACGTGGAAAGAATAATCCACTTACATTTTTAATTTTCAGGAGAGCAAAGGCATGCAACAAGACATTTTCACAATGGGCGTTGATATCGGATCGTCTGCATCAAAATGTATCATCATGAAAAATGGTGACACTATTGTCGCGAAGTCGTTGGCATCAGTCGGTGCTGGGACATCTGGCCCTGAAAAAGCGATCAATGAAGTATTGTGCCAATTTGGTGGCGATCTCAGTCAGATCAGTTGGATCTGTGCAACAGGATATGGCCGTAATTCTCTGAAAGAAGCCAATAAAGAAGTGAGTGAACTGAGTTGTCATGCGAAAGGTGCACACTTTCTTTTTCCGGGCGTGAAAACGGTGATTGATATCGGGGGTCAAGACGTTAAGGCACTTCATATGGATGGTGCCGGCCGTTTATTAAACTTTGTGATGAATGATAAGTGCGCTGCTGGTACAGGACGCTTTCTCGATGTGATGTCGCGAGTATTAGAAACCAAAATTTCCGATCTTGCTCAAGAGGGCGCTAAGTCCACTAAAAAAGTCACGATTAGCTCAACCTGTACCGTGTTCTCTGAATCGGAAGTTATCTCCCATCTCGCAAATAACGAAACAATACCCGATGTGATTAATGGTATTCACCGCTCTGTAGCTAGCCGTATTGCTGGTCTGGCAAAACGGGTCGGTGTTGAAGCCCCTGTTGTTATGACAGGCGGTGTTGCCAGTAATTTTGAAGTTGTTCGTTATGTTAGCGAAGAGTTGAACGCCTCTATCTCCACCTCTCCATTATCGCAATACAACGGGGCGATAGGCGCCGCCATTTATGCCTTTGAAGCGTACCGCCATCAACTGGAAGACGATGCGTTAACAATAGGAACATCAAAATGAGCAATGTAGATATGAATGCGCCGGATTATATTCCTGCGAAAAAACGACTGCAAAAAATCGCTGCTGATGCTTATCAGCGTGCGTGGGACGCGAAAAACAGCGGTGAAAAAATAGGGTGGTGTGCCTCTAACTTCCCTCAAGAAATCGCTGAAACATTAGGTTTATGTGTGGTTTACCCTGAAAACCAAGCCGCTGCAATTGCAGCGAAAGGTGCGGGTTTAAAAATGTGTGAACACGCAGAAAGCATGGGATATTCCAACGATATCTGTGCTTATGCTCGCATCAGCCTCTCTTACATGGATATTAAACAGTGTGAAGAGATGGATATGCCACAGCCAGACTTCTTGCTGTGCTGTAACAACATCTGTAACTGCATGATCAAATGGTATGAAAATATCTCTTATGAGCTGAATATCCCGATGATCCTTATCGATATTCCTTATAAAAATGACTATGACACCGATGATGTCACGGTGAAATACGTTCAAGCTCAATTTGATGATGCGATTAAACAACTCGAAAAAGTTACTGGCAAAGTCTTCTCCGAAGAGAAATTCAAAGAAGTTTGTGAGATCTCACAACGTACAGGGCGCGCATGGTTAAAAGCGGCAGAATATTGCCAATATGAACCGTCTCCAATGAATGGTTTTGATCTCTTTAATCACATGGCTGTTGCGGTTTGTGCTCGCGGTAAATTAGAAGCTGCACTGGCTTTTGAGCAACTGTGTGAAGAGATGGAACAAAACATCAAAGAGAAAAAATCGACTTATCGCGGAGAAGAAAAATACCGTGTTCTCTTTGAAGGTATCGCCTGCTGGCCTTATTTGCGTGCTACATCGACTCCGTTAAAAGAGCAGGGTATCAACGTTACCGCTACTGTTTATGCGACCGCATTTGGTGTGATTTATCAAAACAGCGACGAGATGATGCGTGCTTACTCTTATGTTCCTAACTGTGTCTCTGTTGAGCGTGCTGCGGATATGCGTATTGACGTTAGTCGTCAGAATAAAGTGGACGGCGCGATTATTCACGTTAACCGCAGTTGTAAGCTCTGGAGTGGCATTATGCCTGAAATTGAGCGCCGTATTCGTCATGAACTTAAGATCCCAACAGTGACTTTTGATGGAGACCAAGCTGATCCTCGTGTTTTCTCTGAAGCGCAGTATGTCACCCGTGTTGAAGCATTGACTGAAATTATGGCTGCTAATAAAGCAGAAATGAAAAAGGGAGACATTTAATGAAAACATTAACGGAGTTGTTTGATGAGTTACAAGCCGTGGTGGATAACCCTGTTGCTCAATTAGAGGATTTTATTCGCAGTGGCAAAAAGGTTATTGGTTGTTTTCCTGAATATACCCCGAATGAAATTGTCTATGCGGCAGGTATGGTGCCTTTTGGTATTTGGGGTGCAGAAGGACGTGAGATCTCAGAAGCGAAGAAATATTTCCCTCCTTTTTATTGTGCGTTAGCGCTTTCTTCTCTTGAAATGGGATTAGATGGTGCGCTGAATAAACTATCAGCAGCCATAATTCCTTCTTTGTGTGACACCTTAAAATGCTTAGGGCAAAACTGGAAAGCTGGTGTGCCACAAGTGCCTTTTATCCAACTGGTGCATCCACAAAATCGCAAAACCCCAGCAGGTATTGCTTTCTTAACCGAACAATACAAAAAAATTGCACTGCAATTAGGGGAAATTTCAGGTCAGCCTGTGACAGATGATGCACTGAAAAATGCGATTCATCTGTTTAATCTGCGTCGTGCCGCGTTACGCGAATTCTCAGAGATGGCTGCACTTCATCCAAACTTAATCACACCACAACGCCGTAATACCGTGATCAAAAGTGGTTACTTTATGGATGTCGTTGAACATACAAAAGCCGTTGAAGCCATTGTTGCACAATGCAAAACCTTATCCCCAGAACCTTGGAAAGGGCACAAAGTTGTTGTGACAGGCATTATTGCGGATAGCCCTTCTATTCTACAAATTTTGGCTGATAACAAGATGGCGATTGTGGCGGATGAAGTCGCACATGAGTCTCGTCAGTTCCGCCAAGATATCCCTGAAAACAAAGCACCTTATGAAGCGATGGCAGAGCAAATCGCTCAGCTTGAAGGGTGTTCGCTTTTGTATGATCCAGAGAAAAAACGCGGTCGTTTAATTGCCGACATGGTGAAAAACACGGGTGCTGATGGTGTCGTTTATTTGCTGACGAAGTTTTGTGATCCCGAAGAGTTTGATGCCCCTATTGTGAAGAAATTCCTCGATAGAGAAGGCATTCCTTCCATCATTATCGAAATCGATCAGCAAACTAAAACATATGAACAGGCAAGAACGGCACTGCAAACTTTTGCAGATGTGCTTTCTGCTTAACAACGTTAACCAATAGTCACAAAAGACCTGCGTAATGTACGCAGGTCAATTGAACCCTAACACATATAAGTGGGGCAATCATGGGTATTATTTGTTTAATCATCGGGCTAGCGATATTAATGATTATGTGTATGAAAGGCATACATATTTTCATTTCTGTCTTTACCACTAGCCTGTTTCTTGCTGTGACTGCATGGCTTGTATCACCAGATATGCTTAATCCTGTCGATGCACTATTACAAGTGTATACCGGCGGATTAGGTGGTTATTTTGGCAGCTTCTTCTTCATTTTCGTACTCGGTGCGATTTTTGGCAAACTAACCGCTATCAGTGGCGCTGCTGATAGTGTTGCCTCTTTTATTATTGGTAAATTTGGTGAAAGAGCCGTTATTCCTTCATTAGTTGCGGCTTGTGCCATTTTAGCCTATGGCGGTGTTTCAGTGTTTGTTGCACTGTTTACCGTTTATTCAATGATGGTGAGTTTATTCCGCAAAGCGAATCTTCCTCGCAGACTTATTCCGGCTGTTTATTTTGCAGGTGCGGGTACGTTTGTGATGATAATGCCAGGATCACCACAAATCCAAAACCTTATCCCAATGAAATTCTTAGGTACTTCGGCTACTGCTGGTTTAGTACCGGGTATGTTGACTGCACTGTTCCAAGTCACCTTAGTTATTATTTATCTCACTTGGTTATTTAAGCGTGTAAAAGCAAAAGGCGAAGGCTGGGTTGAAGACGAAAAAACTGCAAAAGCAGAGGAAGGTAAGAAAGATCGTCAGCTACCTAATGTGCTAGTCGCATTACTCCCTATGCTTATTCTGCTTGTCGTGCTGAATATCCTGAAATGGGATCCTGCTATTGCACTGTTCTGCGCGATTATTGCCGCTTTAATTGTGTACTTACGCTACCTCGATTGGAAAAAACTCGTCCCTAATTTAGCCGCAGGAACGATGGAAGGGGTGACCTCCCTCTTTAACACGGCGGTTATTGTTGGGTTTGGTGCGTTAGTTATGACCTTACCTGCGTTCAAAGAATCATTCCAAGCAATTGCTCAATCGGGTCTTAATCCACTTGTTGTGACTGCAATTTCAGTCGGTGCCTTGGTATTTATCAGTGGTTCAGGCTCTGGTGCGTTAAGTATTGCTATGCCAATGATTGCGGCAATGTTCCCGGCAACTGTGGTTGATCAAGGCTCCTTACACCGTGTAGCCACAATGGCATCTATGAGTACAACACCTCCATTTAACGGATTGATTATTACTGTCTTTAGCGTCTGTGGTGTCAGCCATAAAGAGGGATACGGTCCTGTGGGTACATTAACCCTCGCTATCCCACTGTTAGCCATGATGTTTATGTTGCTGCTGTACACCTTTTTACCTGCATCTATAGCGACGATGTAGAAATAAACCCATTAATGCGTGCGATAAGACGACAAACGTGAAGTCGCACGCCATAGAGATAACCATAAATATTCTCAGAGGAAAATAAACATGGATTTTCAGCTAACAGAAGAACAAGTCCTGATCCGCGATATGGTCAGAGAGTTTGTTGAAAACGATATTAAACCAATTGCAGGTGCAATTGATAAAGAGCATCGTTTTCCAAGTGAAAGCATCGCCCCGATGGCTGAATTAGGACTCTTTGGTTTCAATATTGATGAAGCTTATGGTGGTACAGAGGCGGATGCAATTAGCTATGTATTAGCAACAGAAGAGATGGCAAAAGTCAGTGCCTCTCACGCGATGATCATGGGTTCACAATGCTCTTTAACGGGCCCAATTATTCAAAAATATGCTAATGAAGAGACTAAAGCACGCATTTTACCGGGCGTAGTGTCTGGCGAAAAATTAGGGTGCTTCTGTTTGTCTGAACCAAGCGCGGGTTGTGATGCTGCGGCTCAAGAAACAACCGCTGTTCGCCAAGGCGATAACTATGTAATTAATGGCTCTAAATTGTGGATCACCGCAGCACCTCAAGGTGCGTTCTTTATCGTATTTGCTATGACAGATAAAAGCAAAGGCGTTAAAGGGATCACTGCATTCTTAGTTGAGCGTGACAACCCAGGTATCAGCATCGGTTTACCTGAAGACAAAATGGGGATGAACGGTTCTGAAACCTGCTCTGTGAGTTTTAGTGATTGCGTTGTTTCAGCCAGCGCCATGTTAGGCGAAGAAGGTAAAGGCTTTAATATCGCGATGGAAACCTTAGATGGTGGGCGTTTAAGTTGTTCTGCGCTTGCATTAGGGATCGCGCAAAGTGCATTAGATGCCACGATTGCTTACACCAAAGAGCGTATTCAATTTGGTAAACCAATTGCTGCTAATCAAGGTATTCAATGGGTATTAGTGGATATGGCAACCCGTGTTGATTGCGCACGTATGCTGGTTTATCGCGCTGCGGCTGCCAAAATGGCAGGTCTTCCTTATACCCGTGAATCTGCTCAAGCCAAACTTTATGCAGCAGAAGCTGCCACTTATGTGACTCAAAAAGCCGTCCAATTACATGGTGGTATGGGTTACACCAAATCCTATCCTGTTGAACGTCTGATGCGTGAAGCAAAACTCACCGAAATTTTTGAAGGCACAAGTGAAGTGCAACGCATGGTTATTGCTAAACATATTTTAGCGTAATGAGATTTGAGCTTATTAATTTGTTGCATTGTGCAAAACGGAGAATGTGAATTATGAAACTTATTGCCTGCTGTAAGGTTGTTCATGACGAACAAGACATCACAACACGGCCTGATCGTACACTCGCAACCGATAATGCGGGTTTAAAAATTAGCTTGTATGACTTGAATGCCATTGAAACCGCAGTAGAAATTGCCTCTACCCTTGGTGATAGCACTGTAACTGCATTAAGTGTGGGTACAGGTGCAATGGTTGAAAACGCGAAGATCAAAAAAGATATTTTATCGCGTGGCCCTGATGCATTAACACTGGTTGCAGATGATGCATGTAGCGCTCTTTATTCAACGGATACTGCCAATATTATTGCGCAAGCGGCACAAAAAGTTGGTTTTGACTTATTAGTTTTCGGCGAAGGTTCTGGTGACTTATACGCTCAACAAACAGGTTTAGCGGTAGGTGAATATTTAGGTTTACCTTGTGTCAACGCAGTAAACAAAATCACCGTTGAAGGTGACAAAATCATTGTTGAACGTGACTTAGAAAATATCACGGAAGAACTAGAGCTGACATTACCTGCCGTTGTGTGTGTCACTTCAAGTATTAACACACCAAAGCTCCCTTCAATGAAAGCCATTTTAGCAGCAAATAAAAAGCCTGTTGAAAAGCTGGGTTTGGGAGATATCGGTATTGATATTTCTGCTCTGACTGTTGTGCAAACACAAGTTTGTGCACCAGAACAGACTGATCGCCTTGGCATTATTTTAGAAGGTGATTCAGATGAAAATATTGCCACTTTTGCTGAACATTTACGCCAAGCGGTTAATCAATAAGGAGATTAAAAATGGCTAGTTTACTACCTACTACCTTTGTTTATGCCGAAAAAGCGGATGATTTAGCAAAGCTGATTGCGTTTGCTCGTGGTCTTGGTGAAAAGGTTAATGTGCTGTTTATTGGTGATGATGAAAGTACGCGTGAATGTGTCAATTTAGGCGCTGACTGTGTTTATTGTTTCGCACCACAAGAAGGTGTAATTGCTGAAGATTATGCAGCCTCTTTTGCCGCCATTATTAAAGAAGCGGGCGCGAATGCACTGGTTCTCCTTGCTTCATCAAAACGTGCAAAAGCGATAGCAGCTCGCCTTGGCGTGACGTTAAAAGCTGGTGTTATCAGTGATGCATTAAGTCTTGCTATTGAAAACAATACCGTGATTGCGACACACCAAGTTTATGGTGGTTTAGCACATGCTAAAGCAGAAATTCGCTCACCTTATGCGATTGCCACTGTGGGCAGTGCACTTGATGTTGAACCCATCAAAGACGCACCCAATGCACCTGTGGTGCAAAGTGCCTTTATCGCCCCCGCACATACATTAAAAGTGTTAGCTCGTAAGCCAAAACAAGGCAGTACCGTTGATTTAGGTAAAGCGCATTGTGTTGTTGGTGTTGGACGTGGTTTTGCTAAGGCAGATGATATTGCATTAGCGTCAGCATTAGCGAAAGCCCTTCAAGGTGAAGTGGGTTGTTCTCGTCCAATCGCTGAAGGTGAAGGCTGGATGGAACACGATCGCTACATTGGTGTTTCAGGCGTGACTTTAGGTGCAGATGTTTATGTTGCTGTCGGCATTTCAGGGCAAATCCAACATATGGTTGGTGTGGATAGAGCAAAAATCATTGTTGGTATCAACAAAGATAAAAATGCCCCAATTTTCAACATGGTGGATTACGGTATTGTTGGCGACCTCTACAAAGTGTTACCTGCATTAACCGCGAAGCTTGGCGGCTAATCACCGTAGGTCGCTTAGTGATAATTTGCTAAGCGACCACACATAATAAAAGGATAGGAAAGTATGTCAGACGATATTTTTGACGCCATTATTGTGGGTGGTGGACTTGCTGGTGGTACTGCTGCCTATGTATTAGCACAAGCAGGGTGTGATGTTTTAGTAGTAGAGCGAGGTAATTTCGCTGGCAGTAAAAATATGACAGGTGGGCGTTTATATGCACACAGTCTTGAAAAAATCATTCCCAATTTTGCCCAAGAAGCCCCTGTTGAACGGCTTGTGACACGCGAAAAAATTTCCATGCTAACGGAAACCGATGGAGTCACTTTAGATTATCAACACACTCAACAAGAAGAGGAAGCCGCGCGCTCTTATACGGTATTGCGTTCTTCATTTGATCAATGGTTAATGGAAAAAGCAGAAGACGCTGGCGCACAAGTGATCACAGGTGTTCGTGTCGATGAAGTGTTGGTAAAAGATGGCAAGGTGTGTGGCGTAAAAGCGGGTGATGATGAAATTGAGGCTCACGTTGTTATTCTCGCTGATGGTGTTAACTCATTATTAGCAAAACAGTTAGGTATGACACAAAAAGTTAATCCTCATACCGTGGCTGTGGGTGTTAAAGAGTTATTGGAATTCTCGCCACAACAAATGGAAGATCGATTTGGTTGTACTAATGATGAAGGTTTAGCTTGGCTTTTTGCTGGCGCACCATCAGGCGGATATTTAGGTGGTGGATTCTTATATACCAATAAAAATACCGTTTCTTTAGGCCTTGTTTTAGGGCTGCATAATGTCGATAAATTTGAAAAAACGGTTCCTCAATTATTAGAAGATTTTAAACAACATCCTGTTGTTGCACCACTTATCAAAGACGGCAAATTATTAGAATACTCAGCGCATATGGTGCCCGAAGGTGGCATGAATATGGTATCTGAATTAGTTAAAGATGGTGTATTAGTTGCGGGAGATGCTGCTGGATTTTGCCTTAACGTTGGTTATACCGTAAGAGGGATGGATCTAGCAATTGCCTCTGGTGAAGCGGCTGCAAAAGCAGTATTAATGGCGAAAGAGCAAAACAGCTATAACCAAAAAGAATTAAGTTGCTACCAATCTTTATTAAATGACAGTTTCGTCATGAAAGATATGAAATTATACAAAGACTTACCTTCTTTCCTTGATAATACAAGATTCTTTACGGATTACCCGCAAATGGCTGCCAATGTCATGCATGATTTATTCGTGATTAATGGCCCAGAAAAACCTGTGCGTAAGAAAATACTGTCTCAAGTTAAGAAAGTCGGTGTGATGAACTTAATTAAAGATGGATTTAAGGGGGTACGTTCTTTATGAGTCAAGTAAACGTAGACGTTAAATTAGGCGTCAATAAATTTAATGTGGATGAGGAAAATCCACATATCGTTTTAAAGGATGATATCGATCCTGCACAATTTGAAATCTTAATGAAAGCTTGCCCCGCAGGGTTATATAAAAAAGATGAAAAAGGACAATATCTTTTTGATTATGCAGGATGTTTAGAGTGTGGTACTTGCCGTGTTTTATGTGGCGATACAATTTTAAAAAAATGGGAGTATCCGTGTGGCACATTAGGCATTGAGTTTCGTTACGGCTGATGTGATAACTTTTATCTCCTCCCTCTAGAATAACCTCCAAAATGTAAACTAGGGGGGGAGGTAATTAGTTTATTTATCTTAATGAGTGTATTTTCCGATATTCGGAAGGTGTCATAAAAAATTCGGATTTAAATTTTCGACTTAAATTAGAAATATCGCTAAATCCACATTCATAGGCTAACTGTGTAATATTTTTCTCTGCCAAGAGAGGATTCACTAAAGCCGTTTTATAATTCTCAAGACGTTTTTGGTAGATCCAACGAAGTACAGAGGTATTTTGTTCTTTAAATAACATTTGTAAATAGCGCACGGAGATCCCACAAGCATTAGCACATTCATTTACACTGAGATCAGGATCAGAAAGATGTTGCTCAAGATAATGCTGAGCAAAATAAAATAGTGTTGATCTTCCTAAGCTTTGCGGTGGTGTTGCAATACTGTATTCACTGAAAGCAGATGTAATTAAATTCAATAAAATATCAGCAAGTTGCTGTGCATGTTGTGGTGGCATTGAATCTAAGAACGGAATATAGCGCATCACAAAGCTATAAACGAGAGAGCCGGTAATACTATTACCACGTATCGCTCTTGCGGTGAGATTTTGGGTATTACCTAAACGTGATGCCAATTTCTCTCTTGGGATCAAAATTTTAAATAATGAGTAATCGTTATCAAAAGACCATGATACGGGTCTTGCCATATCAAAAATACAAAAGTCGCCTTGCCGTAAAAATGCAGTTCTTCCATCTTGAGTAAGGTGGCTGGTTCCTGAACGCTGTATCTCAATTTGAAAATGCTCTTCTAAGCTCAGTTTATGAGTTAAAGGACGGCTACTCGCCCAATGCCCATTAGACTCTAGCTGAATAAAGCGAATATTTTTCACCTTCTGCTCAACGATATTGGCATAAAATCGAGAATGAGGAGGTAATTCGACTTCATTGCATTCATAAGACGATAAAAAGCGGTCTTTTATTGTATCCCTGAATACGGAAAACCGATCTACGTCAGGGAGTTCCCGAGTCGTAAACATGCTTTTCATAGTACGCCCACTTTTATTGAAAGTATTTTGTTGTGTTGCTACTCGTCAGGTATAAAAATGGCTTAAACCAGACAAAAATAGAATAATTTTTCGATAACTTTAATCTAAAAATTAGAATAGTAAGTTTAAATAATTATTAATGAAGATATCTATTATCTTCCTTGTTAATAAATTGAAGACTATATATTTAAAATTTTTTAATCTATTTAAACTAAAGTCATGTAAATTATAGAGTTAATTTATAGCATTTTTGATGCTATCATTTCTATGCTATTAATCCTAAGTTAATTTTCTATCTTTAGAGAGAGATCTCATAAATAAATTAAGAGTGATTCTTATTAATATCTCGTTTATTTCATTCTTTTCAGAGTGTGAGTTAATATGGATTTTATGTACTGGATATAATCATTTGTTAAATAATATTGTTATTTATTGTTAATCATAGCGTTATTAATTATATAAAATATAATTAAATTTCTATAAATTTAATTATTAATAGAATTCATAATATATATTACAACAATTCTTCCTTTGATATCATGATTTATTAATAGTAAATATATTTAATCTTAACGATGTTCACGCTTTCATTTGTTGTGAACAAATCAATATAGTGAACGTGAAATAGGTTTTTCGATTTATAAAACATTATTTATGTAGTATTTAGCCCACTAAAATAAGTGGGCTAAACATGACTATTTTTTATCTTTAACGTAGACCTTGCACACTTTCCACCAAATTGGCTAACTGTGATACTACGCGGTCGCCAATATCAGCGTTATCACCACCCAATGCTTTATTACGCATAAAGTCTTTCTTGATTTGTGCCCAACGAATGGTGTCTTTTTCGGTTAATTTTCCACGTAACTCAGCAAGTTTTAATAAGTTCTCTTCAGCACCTGTTGTTAGCAGTTGTGCTTCACCAAGATAGTGATCGTCTAGCAAGCGTTCAATTTCTTCATCATTCATTACCGCAGATACTTTCTCACTTAATTTATTCATATTGCGGTAACTACCTTGCAAGCGGAATGCTGGCTCTGTGCGATATTTATCTGATTGAGCAGCGCTGGCAATATATTGCTGATTCACTTTTAAGATAACGTTTCGTAAGGTAATTAAGTGTTTAAGTACCATCACTATTTCGTTAATTTCAGCATCTGAATATGGGTAACTTAATGTGTTGGTAGAAACGGATCTCCCCATTGCTTTATCCACTAAAACATAGAGATCGTTAAGATCACGCAGAGCCAGTGGTGCTAATACCGCATTAGATGTTAGGCTGTTTTCGATATAACTGAGCGCAAAGGCTTCATCCATACCACCTAATACTTCACCTAAGTTATAAATATCAGCACGGTTAGCCAGCATATCAGGAATACGGAAGACTTCGCCTGATTCGGTATAAGGGTTTCCTGCCATCACGACACAGAATTTTTTGCCACGCATATCATAGGTTTTGGTTTTTCCTTTCCATACCCCTTCAATACGTCTTGTTCCATCACACAGTGAGATAAATTTTTGTAAGAATTCAGGGTGAGTATGCTGAATATCATCCACATACAGCATAACGTTATTACCCATTTCTAGCGCTAAGTTGAGTTTCTCAAGCTCTTGTCTTGCTGTTGCGTTGGGCGCTTGCTCCGGATCGAGCGATAGCACGTTATGTCCTAACGCAGGACCATTGATCTTCATAAAAATAAGACCTAAACGTGCGGCTGCATATTCCATTAATGTGGTTTTGCCGTAACCTGGAGGGGAGATCATTAATAATAATCCCATTAAATCGGTGCGCTTACCTTCTCCTAAAGCACCAATTTGTTTTGCCATATTGTCGCCAATAATAGGTAAATAAACATCATTAATCAGCTTGTTACGGACAAAAGAGCTTAACGGTTTGGCTTTAAATTCATGTAGTTTTAAGCGCTCACGTTCATCACTGACTATTTTCTGGCGCAAGGTGAGGTACTGTCGAAATGCAGGAATAAAGTTCTTTCTCTGCCCACGCATTCGACTGAAATAATCATCTAAACTGAGTGATAACGCTTGATTTTCAATCGTTGGGTGAGAGCCTAATAGTCCTGTTACTGTAAAGTATAAATCGGCTTCGCTATAACGGGCTGATGCGACTTTATCTAAAATAATGATAGCGATAGCACCCGGAATATAAGGCGTAAGATCGGTATAATCAGGTAGAGAGCATAACCCTTGTAGCCAATTTTGGATCAGTGCCCAACGCTGTGCGTATCGCGTACCTAAATTTTGTTGTGAACGATTAAAGTCTATCCACATATGGGCTTCTTCTAATCGACTTTGCAGTGCAATCACTAGCTCTTTAGCGTATTTGCTATAAACCAATTCAATGGGTGTTCTCGCCAACGCAAAGCTTAAATATTCAGAGGCTTGTATCGGAATATAGTGTTCGCACTCAATCGGATTATCATGAAGGAATAGGCGTATATCCGCTTCAATTTCAGCTTGCAGGTCGGTTAATGCGTCATCTGTATGGAATAATTGCTGAATATTCAGTGCTGTTCTTGCACGTTCAGGCCACAAGGCAGGGTATTGCTCATTTTGTTTGGTTTCCCAAAATAGTGCGGCTACTGCGCGTGCAGTGGGGTTATAACGTAGAAGATCGGCACTTTCACCTATTGGGATCAGCTTTTTCAATATAGCTATCGCATCGTGATCGTGGATCCCTTTTTCATAGCCTTCTTTATAACGTGGCGTTGCGAAATCACGCACGAGCTTTTCCAGCTTTTCTGGAATAGTGAGTGCTTCTTTTAGCGTTTCGTAATCAAGACCATCTTGACGTTTTGCTGCCGCATAAATAATGGAGTAAGCAAGGTATTCTGCGCGATAAACGGTGTCCGATTCAGACTCAAGTGAAGCATTCCAATAAGGTTGTAATTGGGTAAGTTCTGCATTTTCAATCGGCTCTTGGTAATCCGTTCCTGTCAGGTATAACCAGAGTTTATCTTCTTTAGGTAAGATTGTGAGATCAAGCTCTTGCGTATTAACACTAAAACGATGGCGAGGCCCTAATTTAATGATATTGCCACCGTCTTCAAAAATATCAGTTTTATCGCGCAGAATACGAATAGCCTGATCACGAGAGGATTTTAGACGCGCATCAATATCATCAGCTTTGACGTTATCATTGATTTCTCTTAGTTTTTCAATGATTTCCCGTGTTTTTAATGAGAGTGGATCGGATGCAAAAAATGCATTTAACTCATCTTGTGATTGCAAACGAGAAGTACGACGTTGCAGATTTTCCAGCAAGCGATTTGCTGCAGTAAGCAGGCTTTGTGAGCGACGTTGACGATCATCAAGCAGTACTTGTTTGTGCGACTCAAAAGTTTCTACTAACTCTTCACGTTTAGCGAGAATATCATCAAGAAATTCATCATGATGACTAAATTGGCTTTCAAGTTCTTCTAATTGAAGCAATAAGCGAGAAAGTTGATCGTCACAACGTTCAGGATCGGTTGCAAGGGATAATGCATTGGTGATCCCTTGGCTAAATAAACGAAATTGTGCGCCAAATTGTGCCACGCTTTCGACACTACTTTGTGATTTTCGTTTTTGTTGTAGTCGAGCGCGAGATTGGTTTAGTTGAGCATAGATTTGTGAAATCGCATCAATAATATGGGTTTGTTGAGTGACATCTTGGAATGTTAAAGAAGCCATTAAGTTAGAAAGCATATCCAAATCAGTGGACATTTTTTCCATGTCATTCATCGGGATATCTAGCTGTGCGCTGTTTTGCGCTTTTTCAATGAGATTTTCAAAGGTAACAAGCTGAGTTTTAAACGGTTGTAATGCTTTATCACTGGCAAGAAACAGCGCTGTAGCTTGAGAAACGCGTTGCTGAGTTTCCGTAATTTCCGTTTCCATCGCGTTGAGCTTGGTTAAATCCATATAACGGAATTCACGCAATGAAATCAGATGCCCACGATGAGTATTCAGTGAATTTAAGCTATCAACAAATTGTTGTATATCAGTCCAGCTATCAGGCAGTGTTAGGGCGAGTAGTGATTTTTGGCGATTAACGGCTTCAAGCATGGATTTCGCAGATTGCTGACGAATACTTTCTACTTTTTCATATTCATCAAGCACTAATTCGCTGGTTTGAGCGATATCTTTGAGGAGTTTTCCAATACCTAAACAGTGCTCATCGTTAAACCAATAATAGAGATCTAATAAATTTTTAGGTTGTGAACTAAGCTGTTCATAACGAGCAATAGAAACTTGATTACCTTCAATTTCTTTTGCGACATGTAATATTTCAGAGATCCCTCGTACTAAATCGGCATTACCAATACGGCCGTAAAAACCATTACGAGGAGGCTGTTTATCGGCAAATTCTTCAGAATAGAAGGGAGTTTGCCAAACTTGCATTGGATGAACGCGTGTTGCTTCTTCGCCTTCACCTTCAAACAGCACCATTTTCCCGTCTTCGAGCATCGCATAGCCATGGCCAACTAAAGGCACAGCAAGTTTGCGCTCAATCATATTGTAATTGAAAAGCGCAAGGCGACCTTGTGAAGGTGAGTAGAAAACATATAACACGTCTTCACCATTAGGCGAACGGCGTAGGCGGCGAAAATACATACCTTCCATCGGTTGATCAAAGGTTTTGTATTCACCATTTTGCAGGTAATAACCGCCAGGGAAAATAATGCCATGATCTTCAGGTAGTTGAACACAAGCTTGTCCAATTGCATCAATGCGTTGGACGGTTTGTGCCAAAATGTTGTAGACCAAATAACGCCAATTTTCTTCTCGATACGGTAAGATTTTTAACAGAATTAAACTGCCTGTTTGAGCATATTCAATTTGTGCATCATCGAGAGATTGGTTTTTATCTAATACGGCTTCACGATAAATACCTAAACCATCTTCCGTATTATTTTCACATTTGACCGTTAGATCGCCACCGGTTGTTTCGACAAAAACGGTATCAAGAATATTGATATGAGGAAAACGACCATTGACCGTATCTTCACGTTGGGTTTTCGTCCATTCAAAATCATAAGCAGGGGGAAGAGCGATATCTCGCTCACCACGATTATCAATATATTCAATATGTTGCTTATCACTTGAAATTGACCAACGAAAAACACGCACATCAGTAATACGAGCACCAATCTGGAAACTGGCGAGTAACTTTCCGTCACGCTCAACTAGCTGTAATAGTTGCGTATTTTTATAGTAAGTATAGAGCTCAGTAAAATCTTGAATAAAGCGATTGTCGTTTAAGAACGTATTTTCATAAGGTACGGCTTCAACATCAAACTCGCCCTCATTTTCAATTAAACGATAAAGTGAAAAAACATCTTCAAGATGTGTTTCACGTTTTAATCCAAGGAAAACGTTATAACCAAATAGTAACCACTCACCTACACGAACAATATCTCTGGCTTGGCAGTTATTTTCAGTGCGAATACGAATACGGCCAATAATATCCATTTGGCTTTGACCAAATTCATCTAAGCGATGCTGATTGAGCTCAGTGGCTTTTTGATGAAGTTGTTGGCCTTGTTCAGTGAGGCGTTTGCGTAAAATTTCATACGCACCACCTTGTGCAACGGCGCTATCGAGTATTTCCTGCTCGCGATTCGTATCCAGAATGTCAGACATGGTATAACGGATTTCCTTGGCTTAAACGATAAAAACAAAAGAAAAGACACAGAGATAAGCGCTATGCCTTTTCACCTCCTTTAAATGAAATTATTCTTCTTTAGAGGAGTCTGATTTAGTTGTCACATCTTTAATTAGCTGACTGGCGCCTTTTGTTGCCATAAATCCATTAATTAAATCTTGAACTTCAGGATTTTTTAATAAAGAAGCGATATCGAGTTTTTTATCTTGTTGAGTACGGTTAATCAGCTTTTCAACGTTCTCTTTGGCAAAACTGCTTTTATCCATAAAACCATCAACAGCTTTACCTAAACTTAATGCTTTAGAGAAGGTATTAAAGAAGTTGCCATCACCACCCACAATTTCAATATTGGTTTTGCTTAGAGCGGCTGCCAATACATCAGCTTGTTCGCGTGCAATTTCTTTGTTGGCTTCAATAGAGGCCATTGCTTGTTCAAATTGTTTTTCAAGGCGCATGCGGAACTCTTCATGCGAACGAGCCGTATCGCTAAGGTGATCCATCGATTTAAATTTATCAGTTAAACCATCGGCTTCTGCTTTCAAGCGTTGGCGAATAACTTCGGCTTGTGCTGAACCTAATTGGCCTTCACCGCGTGCTTGAGCTGCGAGTTTTTCTTCAAGGATCTTAGCATCCGCTAAACCGAGTTTTTCTTTCGCATTAGCTTGTTGCTCTTCACCACGCGCTTGAGCGGTTAATTTTTCTTCCAAGATTTTCGCTTCTGCAAGGCCTTGTTGTTGCTGGGCTTGTGCTTTAGCTTCCATCACTTGTGCTTCAGTTAAGCCTTTTTCTTTCATACCTCGTGCTTCTGCTAATAGTTTTTCAGCGGTGACAGTAGCAAGCACTAAACCTTCTTTCTCTTCAGCTTCCGCAGTTGCTTGACGTACACGAGCTTCAGCAAGACCTAATGCGGCATGCTCTGCTTCAATACCTTCAGCTAAACGTTTTTTTGCTTCGGCTTGTTTGACAGAGGCTTCTAACTCCGCTTTCGCCATGGTACTGATTTCTTCAGCTTTATGTTTCGCACTAGATTCATCTGCTTCAGCTCTTTTTACTTGGCGAACTAAAGACTCTTCCGCTTCCGCTTGCGCATTAATCACAGTGACTTGGCGCATACGTTCAGCTTCTGAGATTTCACGTACTTCTTTAATGCGTTCTTCTTCTTGAGCTACGGTTTTTTCTACGGCAACACGTTCGCGGATCACATTAGAGATATTTTTACGCTCTTCTTCTAACGCTTTTTCTTTCTCAATACGTTGCAATTCAACTTCACGTTCACGAGCCACAATTTCTAACTCACGCGCACGATTTACACGCTCTTGTTCAATAGTGACTGCGCGAGTACGATTTTGTTGTGCAACTTCCACTTCGCGCATACGATTTTCTTCGCGGATCTCAATTTCTTGTTGAGTCTGAATACGAGCCTGTTCTGCTTTAAGACGCTCTTCTTCTTGAACGCGTAGCGTTTCTGAAGATTCACGAGCGCGAATATTGTCGATTTCTCGTTTCTGGCGTGCTTCTGCATCGGCTTGTTGGCGCTCTAAAGCCAGACTTGCTTCGCGAGTTTCGACATTTTTCTTTTGTATAGCGAGTTCTTGATCGCGCTCTTTTTGGTTGGTTTCAATATTATGAATGGCGGTAATTTCCGTGATTTTACGAATACCTTCAGAGTCAAAAATATTATTAGGATCAAGCGCTGATTTCGGGGTTTGTTCTAAATAGTCGATAGCAACGTCTTCTAATGCATAGCCGTTTAGATCTTTACCGATGACATCAACAATGCGATCTCGGAAATTTTGTCTATCTTCAAAAAGCTTCGACAGTTCAAATTGTTTACCTACGGTTTTTAATGCTTCAGAAAATTTGGCACTAAAAAGAGTACTGACTGCTTGATGATCTGAAGCTCTATCAACACCAATGGCTTTCGCGACTTTTAGTACGTCTTCGGTGGTTTCATTAACACGTAGATAGAAAGCAACCGTGATATCTGCACGTAAGTTATCCTGACAAATCAGACCATCTTTGCCACGACGGTCTACTTCTAACGTTAAAAGAGAAATGCGCATAAACTCTTTTTTGTAGATAACAGGATAAACCAATGCACCCGTAAAATGGACTTTAGGTTGTGAGGTCATATCGTTGACAATTAAGGCTGTACCTTGAGGCACCTTAATATAGAAAGCCTTAAATAATCCAAATAGCCCTAAAATAATTAGGATTGCGAAACCAACGACAGTTAAGAAAGGCATAACGAAAGCCAAATCCATACTTTTTTCTCCATAAGTTCAGACGATACCGTCATTTTTTAATAGTGTTTGTCTGCTAACTAAATTGTATTTCATCAAATGTGGATATTAGCGATGAAATTCATCTTCCGTTACGACTTGATAGCTGTGAGTGGATGCGTCATAACTAATAATAATGACGCTATCACCTCGTTTAATATTTTCTGTTTCAGGAGCTCTAATTTGCAAAATTAAACCCGCACCACCGTCTTCTAAAACGGCTTCACCTTTATTTTCTGCAACATGTGCTGAACGCACTATGGCTAACTTACCTACCAATTGGTGTACTGATTTAGGCTTATTACGTGACATCAGTTTTTTACGAATGGGTTTTAAACATATCGCAGTAAGATTAAGTGCAATAAAAGAAGTAATGATTAAGGCAATAAAGCCCGTTAAATAACGAATAAAGCTTGTTTCAATAGCATTGATAATCCAATAATTAGTAAAATAACTGATAAACCAGCCAAAAAGGGTAAAGAAAGTTAAAATAATGGTGACAGGAATACCCGCTAATCCTAATTTAGTTAACCAACCTGCAAGCCCTGTTGCATCAACATTGATATCTAATTCACTATCAATATTAAATAAATCAATATCTAATAATCCAAATGCAGCACAGAGCCAATAAAAAGAGATAATAATAAGTAATGCACTAAAAATAATGCTAGGAAAAGCTAAGCTATTTTGGAAAAACAAATTCATAAAGGTTCTCTTAATTAAGAAAATAGCAATATTGTTGTTATATTAATATTGCTTATCATATGTTAACTCATTGAAAGTACATGTCGTTATAATCACATTCTTCTTTTATATTTTTTATATATACTTAATATAACCTATTGAGATCATTATAAATAATATTCGATATTGTTGTATATAGAATCAGACCATTCTCTAAAAAACAATAAAAATATTTTCATCTAATTATTGTCATTTATTTTTAGTGGATAAGTGTTTTGTTATAAAAATAGAAATTTATTAAATAAAAACGCTATAAAATTAAAAAAATAATACTGATTGTGTTGTGTATTCCATGTAGCAATATCGGCGCAATTAATGAACGAGTTCCTATTCTGATTTGGCAAAAAATAACACCCACAACAAAAATAAGGATAAACGTAGTAATTGACTCATATTGAGTGTGCATCGCTGCAAATAGAAGTGACGAGATAATAATCGCTATCCATTTGCCTATATTGCCATACCACATACCTGCATTTAGTAGAAAACCTCTAAAAATGATTTCTTCAGTAATGGGGGCGATAAAGATAACAGAAAGGGCAAATAAGAAGAAGGCAAAGCCTGAAATAGACTCAATCTCTGTAATCCATGAATCATCTTCAGAGCCTAAAAATAGGCTAATAAAATATAATCCCACTAAGGCTAAAAAAGGGGCTTTTAGTGTGCTCCATTGAAGATGGCCTAACGGCATTAATTTAATATTTTTTTGATAAGCAAACCAAATAATCAAGCAGTAGGGGAGGTAAATAAAAAAACTTACCAATGAGATGATATAAGGTGATTGAAATAGTGCAACAGGAGAGGGAGTCAGTAATAGACTAAACGATGAGAAAAAATAACCTACAAAGGCAAGTACGCAAATAAAGGAATGAGAGAGTCGGTCTTTGGGAAATTCCATTTTTGTTGATCCTTGGGACTATACTGATGAAGTCGTTCTATTTTTATAATGGTTCAAATTATAAAGGTTTTGTAAGAAAAGAGCATGAAGGAATATTTGAATTATTAAGATATAAGAAAATACTTAGAAGTTTAGTTTATGGGGAATTGCTTTCTGGTTATAAATTATATATGGGAGTTCTACGTAAAGATGTCTGGAAATTGTTTTATTATATAAATACTGACAATGTTTATAACCATCAACAAGCGAGTGGTTTTCCTTTGTTTTTTATAAACACAAAGGATTTATATCTTAATATTGGTGTGAAAGAGAAACAAAGGATAGCTATAGTAATGAGAAATGCCATTATTAAACTAGCATGAGTGTTATCTGAATTAAGATAAATAGCCAAGAATAGTGTGAATATGGTAATAAAAAATAGAAAGATTAGTCTAAAAAAACATTTCCCAGATTGAATACTTCAGTTTGAATACTATTACTTGATCTTTTTGAGAATTTTTTATTCTATAAATATCTTTTAGAGTGAATCCACTTTTTAGCATCAATGCTTCAATTCCATTTTTCATAATCTATCTTCCTTATCCTTATATGAGGTAAATAAATTTGAACTAGCATATTATTAATAGTGTTTATCTATTTTGATCTGCTTTCTAATAGATAGGAATGAGGTAGGTAGAAAAGGGAAGCGGTATTTAGTAAGAATAACAATTAGTTTAGTCTATAAAAGCAAAAAACCAGCCCTAAGGCTGGTTTTTCTAAAGATGGTGCCCGAACTCGGAATCGAACCAAGGACACGGGGATTTTCAATCCCCTGCTCTACCGACTGAGCTATTCGGGCTAACGAGGCGCATTAAACCGTATTCAGCGTGATGCGTCAACGTCTTTTTAATAAAAAATTCAAAAATAAGTTTGTTTGCTTTCTTTTTATTCTATTCGAGTTTAAATTTTCATCACAAGCTATTTTTTAGTAAAAAATGCTTAAATAACAATCAGTAAAGATATTCACTTTTTTGCATATCAAAGAGAAAACTTTCTCTTTTTTTGATGATTTAATTTATTTTTCACTACTCAACAGATAGAAATTGAGTACAAGCGAAAAAATAACTCATTTCTTTCGTTTTCCAACACTCAAAACTAACTTAGTGCACCATTTTTACGGCATTGAGCAATCTTAAGAATATCTTCCGCCAATAATTTTGCTGTAATAATATCATCAGCGTGATGATTCACCATTAAACGGCTTAAACAGCCTTCTAAGATGAGTTCCATCTGTTTAGCAACTAACTCACTATCTTCGATATCAAGCTCGCGTAGTAGCGTTCTAGAGTAATCAAATGAGCTTTGCTTTTGGCGTTGGCTTAATTGGTGAATTTGAGAGTGCTCATCAGGATATGCGCTACAAGCCGCTACGAATAGACAACCGGGAAAACGGTTTTTCTCTAAACGCATCGCCAGTTGATCATAACGAGCCAGTAATTTTTGTTCGATAGTCAGTTCTTCATCTAGCATGACTTGGCGTTGCCAAATATCAATTTGCTGTCCGTGGTGGCGAAGACAATCAAAAATCAATGCGTCTCTATTAGGCCAGAAAGGGTGAAGGTCAGATTCATTGATACCCGAATTTTGAAGAAGCTCAGGTAAAGTCGCCGCTAAGCCATATTGCTCTAGCTGGATAAGTACGTGGTCTAATAACGCTTCACGTTGCACGGAAATCTCCTTAAATCACGTTGTCGCGAAAACATCATAATTAGCAGACTTTAACTAAAAATGAAAGCAAGGAGCGAGAGGGGAAAAAGAAAATACCCCATCTTACGACAGGGTATTTTCTTGTTTTTTTATTTCTTGTAAGCGCTAGGCGCTTTTTTGCAATGTTTTAATTTTTTACTTCAAACTACAGGATCATACCGCCGAAGAGGAAACCAAATCCGACAGCTAATACCACACCAATTGTACCTGGAATAAAGAATGGGTGGTTGAAGACTAATTTACCGATACGAGTTGTACCTGTGTCATCCATTTGAACTGCCGCAACCAGTGTTGGGTAAGTTGGTAGGATGAACAGACCAGAAACCGCAGAGAAAGAAGCAATTGCAGTTAATGGAGTTACACCTAGAGCTAAAGCCATTGGCATCAATGCTTTTGCTGTTGCTGCTTGTGAATATAACAGTGCAGAACAGAAGAAGAAGATAACCGCTAATAACCAAGGATGGCCAGTGATTAAATCACCTGCAGTCAGTTTGATCCAATCAATGTTACTTGAAACGAAAGTATCACCTAACCATGCAACACCCAGAATACAGATACATGCACTCATACCTGCTTTAAAAGTACTTGAGTTGAGGATAGTATCCGTTTTCACTTTACAGAAGATAGTGATAAGGGTTGCAACACTCAGCATGATGATAAGAATGGCGTTAGTGGTATTCATTAACGGCTCTTTCACGATACCTAAACTTGGGCTGTTGATAACAGCATAAGTTACAACGCCGATAACACCCAATAAGAACAGCATTACAGACGATTTAGCACCAGGTAATGTTTCTCTACGTTCTTGGCTACCACGTAATTCAACCAGACCTTGTTCTAAACGTTCACGATAAACCGCATCATCTGATAGTTTTGAGTTAAATACCCAAGAGATGATGAAGGACATCAGAATGATTGCAAGGAAAGTTGCTGGTAATAAGATAGATAGCAAAGTGATGTAGCTTACTGTATTACCTTCACCGACCATTGCTGGGTTTTCCATGACAGATGCCATGTAAACAACAGCAGCAGAGATTGGAGATGCAGTAATACCGATTTGAGCTGCAACAACACCAGTTGATAAAGGACGGCAAGGTTTGATGCCTTGTTCTTTTGCAACTTCTGCAATAACTGGCAGTGTTGCTAAAGAGATGTTCCCTGTACCTGCAAATAGAGTTAAGAAATAAGTCACAATTGGCGCAAGAATTGTGATGTATTTTGGATTACGTCTTAACAGTTTTTCAGTTTGGCCGACAAGGTAATCCAAACCACCAGCAACCTGCATCGCAGAGATTGCGGCAATAACAGCCATAATGATGGAGATAACATCAAAAGGGATTGAACCAGGTTTAACACCGATAGCAGCTAAAACTAAAACCCCTAAACCACCGGCAAACCCGATACCAATTCCCCCAAGTCTCGCACCGAGGAAAATGGCCAGCAGAACGATAATCAATTCTACGGCTAACATAGCGTTTACTCCTTGAGATAATTAAAAAAATGAGAAAGATAAGTTAAATTTTTGTTTTTACAATCAAGTAAAAAGGCACGTCTCTTAAAGAGTCCGTGCCTTGTGTTTTTAAGAGCTCATTCTTATGTTTAACAGTGTCATGTTATAAAACACAATTATTAATCATCGAAGCGTTTTGCTTTGTAAGCCGGGTTTTTTAAGTTCTCAACAGAGAAGATATCATCCAGTTGTTCTTCGGTTAATAAACCGCGTTCTAGAACAACTTCACGTACACTCTTACCTGTTTCAGCACAAATCTTACCAACGATGTCGCCGTTATGGTGACCGATGAATGGGTTCAGATAAGTAACGATACCGATTGAGTTGAATACGAAGTGTTCACAGATTTCTTTATTCGCAGTGATACCATCAACACATTTTTCTACTAAGTTACGGCAAGCGTTACTTAACAGAGAGATTGATTCGAACATTGCTTGACCGATTGCTGGTTCCATTACGTTTAATTGTAATTGACCTGCTTCAGCAGCCATTGTTACACATGTGTCATTACCGATAACTTTAAAGCAAGCTTGGTTAACAACTTCTGGAATTACTGGGTTTACTTTAGCTGGCATGATTGAAGAACCTGCTTGTAGTTCTGGAAGATTGATTTCTTTCAGACCTGCACGAGGACCAGAGGACAGTAAACGTAAGTCATTACAGATTTTAGACATTTTCACAGCTAAGCGTTTTAATGCGCCGTGAACCATTACATAAGCACCACAGTCAGAAGTTGCTTCAATTAAGTCTTCTGCTGGAACACAAGCTAAACCAGTTACTTCTGCTAGTTTTTCAACAGACAGTTTTTGGTAACCCGGTGCTGTATTCAGACCAGTACCGATAGCTGTTGCACCTAAGTTCATTTCTAACAGTAACTCAGCAGTGCGTTTCAGGTTTTTGATTTCTTCTTTCATCAGTACAGAGAAAGCGTGGAATTCTTGACCTAAAGTCATTGGTACAGCATCTTGTAATTGAGTACGACCCATTTTCAGGATATCTTTGAACTCAATCGCTTTTCTATCAAAACCTGCTTTCAGCAGTTCGATAGATTCGGTTAATTTGATAACAGAGTTATAAACCGCTACACGGAAACCACAAGGATAAGCGTCGTTTGTTGATTGGCTCTTATTGACGTGGTCATTTGGGTTTAAGTATTGGTATTCACCTTTTTGATGGCCCATTAATTCCAGACCGATGTTTGCGATAACCTCATTGGTATTCATATTTAATGAAGTACCAGCACCGCCTTGGAATACATCAACTGGGAATTGATCCATGTGTTTACCTGTTTCTAATACTACGTCACAGGCTTTGATAATCGTATCAGCGATTTCACGAGGAATAGTGTGAAGTTCTTTGTTTGCTAATGCAGCAGCTTTTTTCACCATTACCATACCGCGGATGAATTCTGGAACATCATTGATGGTACGATCACTGATGTAGAAGTTTTCAATTGCACGTAAAGTGTGGACGCCATAGTAAGCATCAGCAGGAACTTCTCTTTTACCTAACAGGTCTTCTTCGATACGAGTTTTATTTGACATGAGAACCTTCTTATTAAAATTTTAACTGTCTAGTTATGCGCTTGTTAATAAAATATATCGTTAACGGTTAATAATGTAATATAACTTACCGTTTTGCTTGGTACTGACACGATCATATTCGGGTTGTGAACAAATACCTTTAAGCTGGATCACTTTATAAGTAAATAACGTCTAAATATTTTATTTTTGTGATCTATCTCATGGATTTTACAGTTCTACTTCTCTTTTTAACGCCCCTTGAAAAGGAGTGTTAGGCTCCCCATTATTATGTAGATAAACTAAGAAAAAGCGAGTTCGTAAACCATCACCTTAGATGTAGTTCACACTCCTTTCTATTAATAATATGAATCTTTTTTTATAAAAAGGAGAACCAAGTGCGTTGGCTCCCATTAATTGTTATCTGCCTTCTTATCTATGTAGAAGCTGTTATTTTCGTCAATGTGGCATCTTCTATTGGCGTTCTTACAACACTATTCCTTGTGGTGCTAACTTCTTGTGTTGGTGTCTCACTGGTAAAAAATCAGGGCGTAAAAAATATTGCTTCAATGCAACAAAAACTCGCAGTAGGTGAAGTCCCCGCAGCAGAAATGGTGAAAAGCATTTCGTTGATACTGGCGGGTATTTTATTGTTGATCCCTGGCTTCTTTACGGATTTCTTGGGCTTGCTGTTGTTATTACCACCATTGCAAGCGCTATTAGTGACGAAACTGATCTCTCGAATTCGAGTTTATTCAGCAAGTCATGGTCAAAGTGGATTTTCTTCTAATCAGAATGGAACAACATTCGAAGGCGAATTTCAGCGTAAAGAGGATTCACCGAGTAACCAGCTGAATAATAAGGCTGAAGATCAGGATAACGACCATTTTTCTGACAAAAAATAATTAGCCCAAAGCATAATCAACTGAAATGGGGAAAATTTGAAAAAAAATCACACTTCTCCCCTTGAAGTTTTACCGGATGCCCCCACCTGTATCGTCATGGTACTGGTTCATCTTGGGCACTGGTATCAACCTTAATCCTGATATGGACTTTTTTATAGGAGCACTATTAATGAAGATTCGTCCATTACATGACCGTGTTATTGTTAAACGTAAAGAAGTCGAAGCTAAATCAGCAGGCGGTATCGTACTGACTGGCACAGCGGCGGGTAAATCTACTCGTGGCGAAATTTTAGCCGTAGGTCAAGGCCGTATTATGGAAAACGGCGACGTTAAACCGCTGGATGTTAAAGTTGGCGATATCGTAATTTTTAACGACGGTTATGGCGTTAAAACAGAAAAAATTGATAACGAAGACGTGCTTATCATGTCTGAAAGCGACATTTTAGCAATTGTAGAAGAATAATTTTTCTCTTTTAAGATCTTCTTAAACTGAACGAATTCAAAGGAAATATACGATGGCAGCTAAAGACGTCAAATTCGGTGTAGATGCTCGTAATAAAATGTTACGTGGTGTTAATGTTCTTGCAGATGCAGTTAAAGTAACTTTAGGTCCTAAAGGTCGTAATGTTGTTTTAGATAAATCTTTCGGCGCACCTGTTATTACTAAAGATGGTGTATCTGTTGCACGTGAAATTGAACTCGAAGATAAATTCGAGAACATGGGTGCACAGATGGTGAAAGAAGTTGCTTCTAAAGCCAATGATGCGGCAGGTGATGGTACTACAACTGCAACAGTATTAGCACAATCAATCATTGCTGAAGGCTTAAAAGCAGTTGCTGCTGGCATGAACCCAATGGATCTGAAACGCGGTATCGATAAAGCTGTTATTGCAGCAGTCGAAGAATTGAAAAAACTGTCTGTTCCATGTTCAGATACTAAGGCGATTGCTCAGGTTGGTACAATTTCTGCTAACTCTGATGAAACTGTCGGTACTCTGATCGCGCAAGCAATGGATAAAGTAGGTAAAGAAGGTGTTATCACCGTTGAAGAAGGTACTGGCTTAGAAGATGAGCTAGACGTTGTTGAAGGTATGCAGTTTGACCGCGGTTATCTGTCTCCTTACTTCATCAACAAACCAGAAACAGGTACAGCAGAATTAGAAAACCCATTCATTCTGTTAGTTGACAAAAAAGTTTCTAACATCCGTGAATTACTGCCTGTATTAGAAGCCGTTGCTAAAGCTAACAAACCTCTGCTTATCATTGCAGAAGATGTTGAAGGTGAAGCACTAGCAACATTAGTTGTGAACAACATGCGTGGTATTGTTAAAGTTGCTGCTGTTAAAGCACCTGGCTTTGGTGATCGTCGTAAAGCAATGCTGCAAGATATTGCAACATTAACTAACGGTGCTGTGATTTCTGAAGAAATCGGCATGGAGTTAGAAAAAGCGACATTAGAAGACTTAGGTCAAGCAAAACGCGTTGTTATCAACAAAGACACAACAACGATTATTGATGGTTTAGGTGATCAAGACGCAATCAGCGGTCGTGTATCTCAAATCCGTCAACAAATCGAAGATGCAACTTCAGATTATGACCGTGAAAAATTACAAGAACGCGTTGCTAAATTAGCTGGCGGTGTTGCAGTAATTAAAGTTGGTGCTGCAACTGAAGTTGAAATGAAAGAAAAACGTGCTCGTGTTGACGATGCTCTGCATGCAACTCGCGCAGCAGTTGAAGAAGGCGTTGTTGCTGGTGGTGGTACTGCTCTGGTTCGTGTTGCTAACGCTCTGCGTGAGATGGTTGGTGATAACGAAGAACAAACAGTAGGTATCCGCGTTGCATTACGTGCAATGGAATCTCCAATGCGTCAAATCGTTGCTAACGCAGGTGAAGAGCCATCTGTTGTTGTAAACAACGTGAAAGCGGGTGAAGGTAACTACGGTTATAACGCTGCAACTGATGCTTACGGCGATATGATTGATATGGGTATCTTAGATCCAACTAAAGTTACTCGTTCTGCACTGCAATTTGCTGCATCTATCGCAGGTCTGATGATCACAACAGAAGCGATGATCACCGATTTACCTAAAGACGACAAAATGGATTTAGGTGGCGCTGGTGGTATGGGCGGCATGGGTGGAATGGGCGGCATGATGTAATTCATCAGCTAACTGTTTTACATAAAAAACCCGAGCTTAGGCTCGGGTTTTTTTATGCCATTTTATTTCAGAATTATCAGATAATTTATTTTTTCTATAATTAGAAATAACTTATTCTTTATAACTAGACAACAAATCGTTTTTATTGCCCGCTTAAAAAATATTTAAATAAATTGGGATGTTTACCATGTCTGTTGTCGCCATTGTGATTATCTTTCTTTTTGCTGTGATTGTGAGTGTATTTATCTCTCGATTGCTATTAATCATACTGTTCACCTTTCCCAACCTGTGATCTCGCTATCTTTATTGCAATGGGTGTTATTCTCTGTTCATTATTGATAGCCACGATTGCACATGTTAATGAGTTAATTAACCAGACTTGTGAAGATCTTGATGAGATGTCACTACGCAATGAAGCCGGTTCGCATTTATTAGAAATTTATAGTCGTTGTCTTGATAGTGAAGATAGTGTGCAAGAAGGCGCTTTTGATCTGAAACGCTTGTTTAGCATGGAACGCCAGTTGTCACGCAGTGCGTTAAAAATGGAGCGTGATACATTACAGCAGTTACGTAAATTACGTCATACTAGCGAGCATATTTTTCATTGTTTACGCCATGAATTAGATTTAAAAGAAGAAACGTTGAATCATCATTTGAGTTAATTTGGCCAATATCATCTTCAGATAGTGGTTTTCTGTCTGAAGATTTTTAAAAAATGAACGAATTATGTGTTCATTCTCGCACTGTATAGACCAAAAATAAGCCAGATCGTTTTAAAAGCATAAAAGCGGTGTAGAATAGAGGCATTGTTGCTTTGTCTATCTCAAAGCCGAATTTGTACGTTAAAATAAGTTTGAAGCGAAAATAATATCTTAAGGCTATTGGCTAATGTGAGATAGTAATGATGATTTATTTTTGCGCATAAGAGGGATGACAAGGTATATTGTTGTCTTGACTAAACGGACACTCAAATAAATGAGGGGATCATGCGAATTAAATTGTTATTGGGAGCTGCTGCAGCGTTATTACTAGCAGGCTGTTCTGCAACAAACACATTAAGCACTGCTGGCTCACAGGTACAAATCACTGATACGCAACCAGGCAGTGAATGCCAATTATTAGGAACAGTGACAGGTGTTCAAAATAACTGGTTATCAGGTTCCCGTACTGAAAGCCAATCACTGCGAGGTGCTGCTAACGACTTACGTAATAAAGCAGCCGCAATGGGTGGTAACGTTATTTTTAACGTTGGTACTGGCGCAGGTAGCTTTGTTGATAGCTTTGCACCATTAGATAGCAAAATGAGTGGGCAAGTTTATAAGTGTCAGTAATTGAATACGTGGTTACTTTTTAAGTACCAAGACCTGACCTCAATACTTTTTTCTTTGGGGTCAGGTTTGTTTTTTTTATTATTAAGGGCAGCTCTATTGAGTATTTAGATCTGCTTAATAGCCTCTTTTATCTCGATATCACCATCTAATATTGGAATACATTTTTTAAAGGTGTTCTTCTTATCTAAAATTTCAGCAAGCGTTAACGCTACATTATCAATAGATATTTTGCCATCAGCGGGTATTTCTTCTTTTTTTGTACAGATCTTATGTGTTCCTGAATGTTCAGTTAAATAACCAGCTTGAATTATTGTGTAATCGAGGTTGGTCTGATTGATCAGATAAAGATCTGCAAAATATTTAGCAGTAAAATAATCAATTAATGTGGTCCATTTATCAGGTAATAAAGAATTTACTGCACTAAGCATGATATATCTTTTTATACCTTTCTCCATGGCAATTTGCATGGTTTTTACGGCACCATGTAGATCAACTTGTAATAGATCTTCCCCTCTAGAACCTGTTGTAAAATAGATGGCATCTAAATGTTCAGGGAATTTATGAGAAATGGAAGACAAAGGTTTTGTGATATCTAGTTCAATTTCACGATAATGTGAATCTTTGATTTTAGATGAGTGTGAGATTTTTCTGGTAGTTCCGATGACATGGTGTCCATTAGCTAATAATGTCCCAACTAATTTATGCCCAACTCGTCCTTTTGCACCGATTACCATTATGTTCATATTTTCTCCTCAATACTATTTAAGTGTTCACTGATTTAAAAGACAAAAAAGCACCCAATAAGGTGCTTTTTCATAATGAAAGAAAGTGAACATAACTTAATTAGATAAATGATTTTTATGAAAATCACCACCAAACCTATCTTTATAGTGTAGTCACTTTTGTGTGATTCTGTTGGGTTAATTATATAATCTAAACATAAATAGTATCGGTTAACATCAGGGATCACTCTTGACGTAACCCTAAATCAAGTAACGTCTTACTCGGTTCACCGCCAATTTCACGCGTGAGTTTGGGCACCATATAACCGGAAACTAAACTCATCAGTACTTTCATAATTTCTCTCGCTTCACTATCTGGCACCATAAAGTGAGCAGCACCTTGTACTTTATCTAGAACGTGTAAGTAATACGGCATAACACCTGCATCAAATAGTGCACGACTTAAATCCGCAAGGACTTCAGCACTGTCATTGACACCGCGTAATAACACACCTTGATTCAATAAAGTGACATTGGCATTTTTTAGCTTTGCACAGGCTTCTCTCAATGCGTCATCAATTTCATTAGCGTGATTGATATGCAGTACCATGATATTTTGCAAACGTGATTGTTGTAAGCGCTGACATAGTGCATCAGTGACGCGAGCAGGAATAACCACAGGTAAGCGAGAGTGGATACGTAAACGTTTAAGATGAGGGATCGCTTCTAGGTGTGTTATTAACCAATCAAGCTCATCATCTTTCGCCATAAGGGGGTCTCCCCCAGAAAAGATGATTTCATCGAGTTTTGGGTTATTTTTGATATACTCTATTGCCTTTTGCCAATTAGCTTTGTTTCCTTTGTTATCTTCATAAGGAAAATGACGACGAAAACAGTAGCGACAATTGACAGCGCAACCACCTTTGACCAGAAGCAATGCACGATTCTGATATTTATGTAATAAACCTGGCACCGCATTTTGTTGCTCATCTAACGGATCCGTAGAAAATCCTGGTGTTATGGTAAATTCAGCATTTGCAGTTAATACTTGCAAAAGTAATGGATCGTTAGGATCGCCTTTTTTCATGCGTGCAACGAATTCACGGGGAACCCGTAGCGGAAAAAGCCGTCGCGCCTGAGCCCCTTTTTGGAGATCAGCGTGATGTTCCAATGCTAAAAGTTGGAGTAATTCAACAGGATCACTGATTGCCTGCGCGAGTTGTGTTAACCAGACTTCTCTGGTGGGGTGATTATGAGTTACAATGTGTGCCATTTTTTGGCTATGCCATTTTAAATTAAAAAAGTTAGAGGATATTCATGGCTTCTTATAATACCAACGATTTTCGTTCAGGTCTTAAAATCATGTTAGATGGCGAGCCAGCCGTCATTACTGAATGTGAATTTGTTAAACCAGGTAAAGGTCAGGCATTTGCTCGTGTACGTCTGCGTAAACTGATCTCTAACAAATTACTGGAAAAAACATTTAAATCTACTGATTCAGCAGAAGGTGCTGATGTCATGGATATCAACTTAACTTACCTGTACAACGACGGTGAGTTCTGGCATTTCATGAACAACGAAACTTTCGAACAATTAGCAGCAGACGAAAAAGCTGTTGGCGATAATGCTAAATGGTTGATCGACCAAGCTGAGTGTATCGTAACACTGTGGGATAATCGTCCTATTGCTGTTATTCCACCAAACTTTGTTGAATTAGAAATCGTTGATACTGATCCAGGCCTGAAAGGTGACACCGCAGGTACAGGTGGTAAACCAGCAACATTAAGCACTGGTGCTGTTGTTAAAGTTCCACTGTTTGTACAAATCGGCGAAGTTATCAAAGTTGATACTCGTTCAGGTGAATACGTATCGCGCGTAAAATAATCGAGTAAATTATTTTACTGAGTGCAACGTTAAGCACAATAAATAATTACCGCAGATAATGTTAAATATCTGCGGTATTTTTTTATTTTAATTTATAAATATTGATTAATAGGTAGTATTTTATTTCTAAAAATTTGAGTGATTTGTATTACTATATTATTTAATTTTTTGTGTTATTATTTTGTTTCTGATTTATTTATCCCTTCATTATTTCTGATGCCCAAATAGAATACCGTATTCAATATTGGAATTGCTAAAAAATAACCGTTTTCTTAAAATGGGGGTGTAGGTTATTTAGGTAAAGATAATCCACAGCAATATTTATTTAAGTTATTTTGACTTTCCTTTAAGAGATATTGAAGAGTATAGATAAAAACATTAATCCTGTAATATTATTGATCTTTATTTTATATTTTAGTTGTACTAGGGAAACCCTTTCAATATAGACATTTACTTTGATATATCTCTTTTGTTTTTTTATTAATTCAATTTATTACATAATAAGTTTAGCTTATTTTATAGGCTAAATACCTTTTTATGGAATGAATTTCCATTTCTTTATTTCTTCTTTTTTTGTAAATCCTCCATACTTAAACACAAATAATAGAATTTTAATCTATACTTTATTTAGGTTAAATATAAATAATATTCTTTGAATTTATTTTAAATTTGAATGTTATCAATTAGTTATATTTAACAGTGGTGCTTGAGTTATTTTAGGAGGCTATATGGAAAATAGAACGATTATTATGGGCGCTGATCCTTCAGGATTTGAACTTAAAAATACGATTAAATCGTATTTGTTAGAAAAAAATTACACAATAAAAGATCTCACAGAATCAGGCCCTATTGGCTATTGTGATGTAGGTGATAAAGTTGGTTCAATTATTTCTGAACATCCTGAATATATTGGCTTTGTTTTCTGTGGTACAGGAATGGGGGTGAGTATTAGTGCGAATAAACATAAAAATGTTTATTGTGGTGTATGTGAAAGTGTCACGACAGCCCGTTTTTGTAAGGTCATTAATAACTGTAATATGATGGCAATGGGCGGCTTATTAATAACACCGTTTAAAGCTAAAATGATGGTTGATGCTTATTTATCAGCAACCTTTACAGAAGGTTTTTCTGAAGCAACACCAGAAGATTTACAATCTGGCTTAAATTCAATGAGACAAGTAGAAAAGAAAATTTATAAAATTTAAGTCATTATTATTATTCACTTTTATAAGCCTGAATTATCAGGCTTATTTTTTTACTTAAGTGATATATTTTGCTTATTAAATAGATAAAGGTTTAGTATCTATACTAGATAATAAATAAAGCATTTTATGGCTTAACAATGAATGAAAAGTAGGTGAACAATGGAACATCAACACTCTGATGCAGTAAATGCCCCATTACGTATTACCTCTAAAACCCGTGATGTTGGAGGGATTGAGACTTATCGTGCTTTACCTGATAAAAAACAACGATTAGTTGGACCTTGGTGTTTTCTCGATCATTTAGGCCCCACTGTTTTTAATGATACTGTCGATAGATTAGCTATTTCTCCACATCCCCATATTGGCTTGCAAACTTTTACTTGGATGTTAGAAGGGGAGATTTTGCATCGCGATAGCCTCGGTTTTCAGCAAGTTATTCGACCTCAACAAGTAAATTTAATGACAGCAGGTCACGGTATTAGCCATTCAGAAGATAGTCACGGCGATAAAAAAGAAGTCCATCTGGCACAATTATGGATAGTGCTACCAAAGGATAAAAGAAATATGCCACCGCGCTTTGATCACTATCCTGCTCTCCCTAAATGGCAAGCTGATGGCGCTGACTTCACGTTACTAATCGGTGATTACCAAAACTACAATTCCCCCGTATTATGTTTATTACCCATAGTTGGCATAGATATTATGGCAAAACATGCCACTCGCATTCCTTTATCATTAAATCTTAAATATGAATATGGGCTTTTTGTCTTAACTGGAGAAATGACAATAGAAGGGGAAAGTTTTGCTGCGAATGAACTTGCTTATATTGGAATACAAAGCTCTGAATCATTAACGATTGAACTAAGTGATAATGCTCAAATTCTTTTCTTAGGTGGTGAACCTTTAAATGAAAAAATTTTGATGTGGTGGAATTTTATTGGTCGTAGCAAAGAAGAAATTCAACAAGCAATCACTGATTGGAATGCAGGCAGTGGGCGTTTTGGTAAAGTGGTTAATGATGAAAGAACACCACTGGTATCGCCTTTAATGCCTTAATTTTATGTTATAAAAGAAAATATTAATATTACGTATTTGAACTTAGCTGAGTTATCTAAAGATAATTCAGCTATTTTTTTTCTATGCTCCGCCATTTTTGATATCTAATCATAGTGACGACAAAATTGTTGTTTAGAACTCACCACTTACTGTCAACGTCATTATTGTCGATACGTCATTCTTAATCGCTTTTTATATTTCTATCTCAATGATTTTTATCGTAAATAAATTAGATCCTCTCTTGGCATGAAATATGCTTTATCTAAAGAAAAATTGACGACAGTAATGCTGTTAAACGTTTTTCTCGGAGGATGTGGCGAATGAATCGCTTTGTAATTGCAGAGCCACAACGATGCATAGGGTGTAATACCTGTATGGCAGCTTGTTCAGAAGTTCACCAAGCTGTGGGTTTACAGGCGCATCCGCGTCTTACAGTGGTAAAAGTGGAGGATCAGACAGCACCGATGCTTTGTCGGCACTGTGAGGATGCTCCTTGTGCTCGCGTGTGCCCAGTCAATGCCATCACTCATGAAGATAATATGATCTTTCTTAATGAGAGCCTGTGTATTGGCTGTAAGTTGTGTGGTCTGGTTTGTCCTTTTGGTGCAATTACACCATCAGGCAGTAAACCCGTTAACTTACCGGCTGTTTTTGAACACTTTGTGCCTGAAGAAATGTTGGCTGATGTACCAGCAAGCCTTCCAACAACCAACCCATTCCTTGCATGGAATGTGGGTGTCCGCGCAATCGCAGTGAAATGCGATTTATGTGCTTTCTCAGATGAAGGCCCTGCTTGTGTCAACGTATGTCCAACCGATGCATTGCATTTAGTTGAAGAAGACAAACTTGAAGAGCAGATGAAAACGCGTCGCTTAGGCTCAGTGATGGAACCAATTACCAGTCTTGACGATTTATCTACTTTGACACAGGAGCGGAAGTAATATGGAACCTCTTCAGTTACTGCTGTGGTCAGTCATCCTGTATGTTGTTGGTGGCGTTATTGCACTGTTTTTAAAAAAACAGGAAGGGTTGGCAATCCTTATTTCAGGGATCAGCGCAATCATTGGTGGTGTCTTAGGTATTTTAAGTGCATTACCGGTTATTTTGGGTGGTGAAATCGCGACTTTTACCGCTGCAGGCCCTTTCGATTTTGCAGCCTTCGTGGTGCGTATGGATATGTTAGGCGCCTTTATGGTGTTCGTCATTTCATTATTGGTCAGCGTGTGTGCACTTTATTCTCTTGCTTATGTACAAGAATATAAAGGACGTGGCGCTTGGAGCATGGGATTCTTTATGAATCTGTTTATTGCTTCTATGGTTGGCTTAGTTGTGATGGATAATGCGTTCTATTTTATTATCCTATTCGAAATGATGTCACTGGCTTCTTGGTTCTTAGTTATTGCTGACCAAGATGACGAATCTATTCACGCAGGTTTACTTTACTTCTTTATCGCTCACGCAGGCTCTGTATTAATCATGATTGCCTTCTTCTTGATGTGGCGTGAAAGTGGTAGCCTTGATTTTGATTCATTCCGTCAACTCTCTCTTTCTCCAGCAATGGCCTCTGTGGTGTTCTTACTGGGTTTCTTTGGTTTTGGTGCCAAAGCCGGTATGTTGCCTTTACACAGTTGGTTACCAAAAGCTCACCCCGCAGCACCTTCACATGCATCGGCATTAATGTCAGGTGTCATGGTTAAAATTGGTATCTTTGGGATAATCAAAGTCGGTATCGATTTATTAGGTGCCACAGAAATGTGGTGGGGAATTGTTGTTCTTGGGTTTGGAGCTGTTTCTTCTGTATTAGGTGTTATGTACGCCTTAGCAGAGCATGATTTAAAACGTTTACTTGCATGGCATACCGTTGAAAATATCGGCATCATCTTAATGGGGGTTGGTGTTGGCATGGTAGGAATGGCAACAGACCATCCTGTTATTGCTGCACTTGGTCTGCTAGGTGCTTTATATCACTTGTTAAACCATGCGGTATTCAAAGGATTATTATTCCTCGGTGCTGGCGCCATTATTAACCAAATTCACACTCGTGATATGGATAAGATGGGGGGGTTAGCCAAACTGATGCCTTACACTGCAACGGCATTCTTAATTGGTTGTATGGCGATTTCCGCGTTACCGCCATTAAATGGTTTTGTTAGTGAATGGTATACCTATCAGTCTCTATTCACGATGAGTCACGAAGGTAACTTTGTGATGCGCTTAAGTGGTCCTATTGCCATTATCATGTTGGCAATTACAGGGGCATTAGCGGCAATGTGTTTCGTGAAAGTTTATGGGGTTAGCTTCTGTGGCGGCCCTCGTAGTGAACAAGCAACAAAAGCAAAAGAAGTACCACTACCAATGACGATTGCGATGGGTTTATTAGCGCTTTTCTGTGTTGTGTTGGGTGTGGGTGCTGCTTTTGTCGCACCGATTATTGCAAATATTGCAATGTCTCTTAGTGAAACTAGCGCATTAACTGTAGCTCAAGGCTCAATGCTTGTTCCTGATGCTGCATCGCAAGCAATGTTCTCTCCAGCATTAACATTTGTTTTATTAATTGCTTTACCGCTTATCCCATTCCTGATTTATCTCGGCCTGAAAGGCAATCAACCAGCATTTCGTCGTAAAGGTAATCCTTGGGCGTGTGGTTATGTGTGGGAAAAAGATATGGCAGTGTCAGCAGGTGGCTTTACTCAAGCATTACGTAGCATGTTTGCACCACTTTATCGTATGCGTAAACAACTTGATCCATCTCCATTGCTGTCTCGTGGTTTTAATAAAACACAGCTCGGTGCTGAAAAGGTCGAACCATTCTGGGATGAACGCATTATTTATCCTCTGGTTCGTGGTATCCAACGCTTTGCAAAACGTATCCAATGCCTACAAGGCGGGGATTTCAGACTCTATTGTCTATACGTTGTCGCGGCGCTGGTCATCTTGCTTTTAGTCATCGCAGCGTAAGGAGAGGGACTTATGACTTTCCAAGAAGCACCTACGTTAATGATGGGAATATTCGCGCTAATACAAGCACTCTTTTTGTTAGCGATAACCCCATTATGTACAGGTATTTCGCGCACAATTCGCGCCAAGATGCATTCGCGTCGAGGCCCCGGAATTCTGCAAGATTATCGAGATATCTTTAAATTATTTAAACGTCAATCAGTAGCACCTGAGCAATCTGGTGTGATCTTCCAAGTGATGCCATATGTGTTACTCGGAAGCATGCTGGTGGTTGCTATGGCACTGCCTGTCTTTACAGCAACATCACTGTTTGCAGGTGCGGCGGATCTTATAGCACTGATTTATCTGTTTGCTCTTTATCGTTTCTTCTTCTCTTTATCTGGTTTGGATTCAGGAAGCCCATTTGCTGGTATTGGTGCTAGCCGTGAATTAACACTGGGTGTGTTAGTTGAGCCTATCTTAGTGTTATCACTAATTGTGGTGGCTTTAATTGTGGGTTCAACCAACGTTGGTACTATCAGTGCAACACTGGCTCAAGGTTGGATATCTCCAACTGCAACACTGTTAGCTTTATTAGCTTGTGCTTTTGCCGCATTTATCGAAATGGGCAAAATGCCATTCGACGTTGCGGAAGCCGAACAAGAGTTACAAGAAGGGCCATTAACTGAGTATTCAGGCTCTGGTTTTGCGATGGTGAAACTGGGTCTTGGTTTAAAACAAGTGGTAGTGGCTGAACTGTTCTTAGCCATATTTATTCCTTTCGGTAAAGCAACAGAATTCACCTTTATTGCATTGATCATTGCGTTAGTTTTAATGGCAGTGAAATTGTTAGTGGTGTTTGTATTAGCGTCATTGGTTGAAAACAGTTTAGCGCGTGGTCGCTTCTTACTGACTCACCATGTGACATGGTTAGGATTCGGTGTTGCGGCACTGGCTCTTGTTTTCTATTTAACCGGTCTATAAGGAGCGATGATTACAATGGAAAATATAGCTCTTGCGACCTTACTCATCCCATTTGCGGGGGCGTTGATTACGTCCTTAATGCCAAATCGGATGGCGAAGTGGTTATGTACACTATTCGCTTTATTAGCCACATTAGGAACGGTTGTTTTAGGTTGGCAGTTCCTCGCTGAAGGTAAAGTCGATACCACAATTACGCTAGTACAATATGGTGATGTTGCGCTCTTTGGTTTTACCATTGACCGTGTCAGTACATTGATTGCTTTCGCTGTTGTGTTCTTAGGATTGTTAGTGAGTTTTTACTCTACTGGCTATCTGACCAATGGCAACCGTGAGCATCCACATGATGGTACTCGTCGCTATTATGCCTTCTTGCTGATTTTTATTGGTGCAATGGCGGGTTTAGTCCTTTCATCGACTATTTTAGGTCAACTCCTGTTTTTCGAAATCACAGGGGGATGTTCTTGGGGATTAATCGGCTACTACCAATCTGAAAAATCACTTCGCTCAGCAATGAAAGCGTTGTTGATCACTCACGTTGCTTCAATCGGTCTTTATCTTGCGGCAGCAACCTTGTTTGTGAGTACAGGTACCTTTGAGTTAACCGCAATTGCAACCTTAGATGAACCAACCAAATTGATTGTGTTTGGCGGAATTCTCTTTGCTGCTTGGGGTAAATCAGCTCAATTACCACTGCAAGCTTGGTTACCTGATGCGATGGAAGCACCAACTCCTGTGAGTGCTTACTTACACGCAGCATCAATGGTAAAAGTCGGTGTTTACATCTTTGCTCGTGCGATTATGTCAGCAGATGGTAATGTCCCTCATCTTATTGGTTGGGTGGGTATTACCATGGCGGTTATCACGTTGATTTATGGCTTTATGATGTATCTGCCACAAAAAGATATGAAACGCCTGTTAGCATGGTCAACCATTACTCAGCTCTCTTATATCTTTCTTGCATTATCTATTTCTATCTTTGGACCGCGTGAAGCGTTTGAAGGCGGTATCGCTTATATCTTTAACCATGCCTTCGCTAAAAGCTTGTTCTTCTTAGTTGCGGGTGCGTTGAGTTATAGCTGTGGTACTCGTATGTTGCCTCGCTTAAAAGGGTTAATTAACAAATATCCATTATTGGGTGTGGGTTTCTGTGTTGCCGCATTGGCAATCGCAGGTGTTCCACCAATGAATGGCTTTTTTAGTAAATTCCCAATTTTTGCCGCAGGTTTTGAACTGTCGAGTGTTTTCTGGGTGATGACACCAATTATGGTGCTAGTACTGATTGAATCTGTTGCTAGCTTCACTTGGTTTATCTACTGGTTTGGTCGTGTTGTTCCTGGCAAACCAAGTACAGAAGTTGCACAAGGGCAACCTGTTCCTATGGCAATGCAAATTGTGATTGGAATACTAATTGTGATGTCCTTTGCATCCAGTGTTATCGCAGTCACTTGGCTAGGATAAGGGAGATAAATCATGACTGGAGCACTTATCGTAAACAATTTGGCGGGGTTAATGATGATCACCTCGCTACTGGTAATTGGCGCTAAAAAGCCGATTGCTTCATGTTGGTTCTATGCATTGCAATCTTTCGTTTTAGTGATGATCTTCGTCACTTTAGCCAATACATTAGATGCTCACCAACTCACACTTTGGGCGATTACCGCCTTCTTTACTAAAGTTCTGCTTGTGCCACTTATTTTAGGATTTGCATTCCGTAAGTTATCCGATCCTAGTGCGAATATCAGTGTTATTAGCCCTGCACTTTTAATGTTGTTGGCTGCTGTTATCGTTATTTTAAGTTGGTTTGTGGTTGAGCCAATTCAAATACCAATGGTTGTTGATTTGAAACCTGCACTTGCAGTTTCTTTAGGACACTTTATGTTGGGTCTGCTTTGTATCGTGACTCAACGAAATATCCTAAAACAAGCTTTTGGTTACTGCTTAATGGAAAACGGCTCTCACTTAACACTGGCACTATTAGCGTGGAGAGCACCAGAACTGGTCGAAATCGGTATCGCCACTGACGCCATCTTTGCTGTGATTGTTATGGCAGTGTTGGCTCGTAAGATTTACCGCACGCTCAACACACTGAACGTGGATCAACTGACCGCGCTGAAGGGGTGAGGAGATGAACCAAACAACCATGTTAACAATTTTAATGTTTGCACCGTTGGTATTTTCAATACTGGCGTTTCTAAGTCCGTTATTAAAAGCGGGTGCGCGTCCTGTTGTGACGGGTATTCATGCTATTGGTATCACCGTATTGTTAATCGCTGCATTAGGGACTGTGGCAGATGTCATGTCTCATGGCGAAATATTGGCTGCTGCTAATTGGGTTCATTTAGATAGCCTAGGCGCATTATTCCTTACCATCTTAGGTATTATCGGCTTTTTAACGGGGCTTTATTCTATTGGCTATATGAATCACGAAGTGGATGAGGGTGAAATCTCAGTACGCACTTTGTGTAACTACTATGGATTCTTCCACCTCTTTTTATTCACCATGTTATTAGCAATCACGAGTAATAACTTGATCTTAATGTGGGCGGCCATTGAAGCAACAACCTTAAGCTCTGCATTCTTAGTCGGAATTTATGGTCAACGTTCTTCTCTGGAAGCTGCGTGGAAGTACATCATCATTTGTAGTGTGGGTGTGGCGTTTGGTCTTTTCGGTACTATTTTGGTTTATGCCAATGCCGCAAGCTTTATGCCTGATCCAGATCAGGCCATCTTCTGGACTGAAGTGTTGAAATATACAGACCAGTTAGACCCAACACTAATGCATTTAGCTTTTGTCTTTATTTTAATCGGTTTCGGTACCAAAACGGGTTTATTCCCAATGCACGCATGGTTACCCGATGCGCACAGTGAAGCGCCAAGCCCAGTCAGTGCGCTGTTATCAGCTGTACTACTGAATTGCGCGCTGTTAATCATCATTCGTTACTACATTATTATTGATGCGGCAATCGGTACTGAATTTACTCGTAACTTACTGTTAATCTTTGGCTTCCTCTCTGTTGCTATCGCGGCATTCTTTATTCTTATTCAGCGCGATATGAAACGTCTTTTAGCGTATTCCAGTGTGGAAAATATGGGATTAATTGCCGTCGCGTTAGGAATTGGCGGACCAATTGGCATTTTGGCTGCTTTATTCCACACCTTAAACCACAGTCTGGCGAAAGCACTGTTGTTCTGTGGCTCCGGTAACGTGTTATTGAAATACGGTACTCGTGATTTAAATGTCGTGAAAGGCATGTTTAAAGTGATGCCATTAAGTGCAGCTCTTTTTGCTGGTGGTGCTTTAGCGTTAGGCGGTATGCCTCCTTTCAACGTCTTTATCAGTGAATTTATGATTGTTGTAGCAGGTTTAGCTTCTCAGCACATTGGCTTAACTATCCTATTATTATTGTTATTGACTGTAGTATTGGGTGGGTTAGTTCGTATGGTGGCTAAAACAGTCTTTGGTCCAAAACCTGATGTTGTTGCTAAAGGTGAACTGGGAATTTTAACCACATTACCAATGGTCATTCTGATTGCTCTTATGCTGTTAATGGGAACTCACATTCCTAAGCCTGTCAGCGAGCTGTTAGAAAATGCCGCTAATATCGTGATGAATATTGATAAAAGTGAGTCACCTACTTATGCATGGCCAACGGCTTTAATCAGCAATCCATCCACATCGGTTCAGGAGATGTAACGTGAGCTACCAAAATTATGTCAGTAGAAAAGAGGGAAAAGAACTAGGTGGAGATTATGTTGCCAAAGTTCGTGAAAAGTTCCCATCAGCTGTTCTTGATGAAGAGCGACAAACCGCTGATCAATTGACGATAACAGTAAAAACGGAATCACTTCCTGAAGTGGTGGAATACCTGTATTACGGCTTAGGCGGTTGGTTACCTGTTTTATTTGGTAACGACGAACGTAGTTTAAACGGGGACTATGCTGTTTACTACGCATTATCAATGGAAGAGGGTGAAAAATGCTGGGTTGTTGTAAAAGCCCACGTTAGCCCAATCACTTTAGAATTCCCGTCAGTGACACCGCGTGTACCCGCTGCAGTGTGGGGGGAACGTGAAATCCGTGATATGTATGGTCTTATCCCAGTTGGTTTACCTGATGAACGCCGTTTAGTGCTTCCTGATGACTGGCCTGAAGAGATGTATCCACTGCGTAAAGATGCGATGGATTATCGCCAACGTCCAGCACCAGCGACCGAAGTCGAAACTTATCCTTTCTTGAATGAAGGTAAGCAAGATGCGCGTGTTGTACCAATTGGCCCTATGCACATTACCTCAGATGAACCGGGACACTTCCGCTTATTCGTAGACGGTGAAAATATTGTCGATGCTGATTACCGCATGTTTTATGTTCACCGTGGTATGGAAAAACTCGCTGAAACCCGCATGGGTTATAACGAAGTCACATTCTTATCAGACCGTGTGTGTGGTATCTGTGGTTTTACTCACAGCGTGGCGTATGTGACTTCTGTTGAAAATGCGTTAGGCATTGAAGTGCCTCGTCGTGCGCATACTATTCGTTCTATCTTATTAGAAGTTGAACGCCTTCATAGCCATTTATTAAACATTGGCTTAGCTAGCCACTTCACTGGTTTTGATACTGGCTTTATGCAATTTTTCCGCATTCGTGAAAAATCAATGCAGATTGCAGAAATGCTGACTGGTGCGCGTAAAACGTATGGCTTAAACCTAATTGGTGGTATTCGTCGCGATATCTTAAAAGATCAGCGCCTGAAAACAATTCAATTAGTTAGAGAAATGCGTAAAGAAGTCACTGAATTAGTGGATATACTTCTGTCAGCGCCAAATATGGAACAACGTACTGTCGGCGTAGGTATCTTAGATAAGAAAGTTGCTCGTGATTTTAGCCCAGTAGGTCCAATGATCAGAGCGAGTGGCTTTAAACGAGACGTGCGTTTTGACCACCCATTTGCAGATTATGGCAATCTTCCACTAACTCTCTTTAGTTATGAAGGCGGCGACGTATTCTCTCGTGTGATGGTGCGTATTAAAGAAGTCTTGGATTCAATGGCAATGATTGAATATGCCTTAGATAATTTGCCTGAAGGCCCATTATTAACCGAAGGCTTTACTTATCAACCCTATAAATTTGCACTAGGCTTTACTGAAGCGCCACGAGGCGAAGACGTTCACTGGAGTATGTTGGGTGATAACCAAAAATTATTCCGCTGGCGTTGCCGTGCTGCAACTTATGCTAACTGGCCTGTATTACGCTATATGTTGCAAGGAAATACAGTCTCTGATGCACCGTTAATTATCGGTAGTCTTGACCCTTGTTATTCCTGTACTGACAGGGTAACGCTCGTCGATGTGAAAAAACGTAAATCTAAAACAGTTTCTTATAAAGAAATTGAACGTTACAGCATCGAACGTAAAAATTCGCCGCTCAAGTGAGGGAATGAACGATGTTAAAATTGTTTAAAACCATAATCAAAACAGGCGAAGCAACGACCAAATATCCATTTAAGCCTCTGGATTTACCTGATGGTTTCAGAGGAAAGCCTGAATATGATGCACAGCAATGTATTGTCTGTGGTGCTTGCACCGCAGCTTGTCCTGCTAATGCGTTAACGATGGAAACGAATTTGGAAACAGGCGAGCGTCATTGGCAATTATTTATTGGTCGCTGTATTTACTGCGGTCGTTGTGAAGAAGTTTGCCCAACAAGAGCGATTGTTTTATCCGATATGTTTGAAACGGCAGTGACTAAAAAGTCAGATCTTTATATTAAAGGGACTTTTAAATTATTGAATTGCCGTGAATGCCATCAACCATTTACGCCTAGAAAATCAGTTGAATATGCGATGGAGCTATTAGTGCAATCAGGTTGGGATGAGCAAACTGTAGAAGCGATGCGCCCACAATTTGAAACTTGCCCTGAATGTAAGCGTAAACATAACTTGTTATCTGATGGTCGTGAAAATATTAGTGTGGGCGAAATTGGGAGTACAATAAAATGAGTCTACCAGAAATTCCCATTAATCATCATGTTAGCCAACCGATCACCCTTGATGATCAGGTACAAAAGCTAAAACAGACATTGTTGAAAGATATTCAGCGTTCAGCTTATGTTTATCGTGTTGACTGTGGTGGTTGTAATGGTTGTGAGATTGAAATTTTCTCCGCAATTACACCAGTTTTTGATGCTGAACGTTTTGGTATCAAAGTGGTAGCCTCACCTCGTCATGCTGATATTTTATTATTCACTGGCGCAGTAACGCGCCAGATGCGAGTTCCTGCATTACGTGCTTATGAATCAGCGCCAGATCCAAAAATTTGTATCTCTTATGGTGCTTGTGGCTGTGGTGGCGGTATTTTCCACGATCTGTATTGCGTATGGGGTGGTAGCGAATCTATCGTGCCTATTGATGTGTGGATCCCTGGTTGTCCTCCAACGCCAGCAGCAACGATTTATGGTTTTGCTGTTGCATTGGGTTTGTTAGATCAAAAATTAAAAGGCGAATCACACATTGAAGTAGAAAATGAGAAAGCATCTCTAATTCTACCTTCTATTCCTCTAGATGCTCGAGTAATGATTGAGCGTGAAGCACGTCGTCTTGCTGGTTATTATCAAGGAAGACAAATCAGTGATCATTTTCTTACCTTATTAGAAGGTGCCACTATTCAAGAAGTGAATGGACGTGTTGATGAATGGCTACGACAAGCTAACGATCCTCGTTTATCAGAGATTGTAAAACGTCTGGTCTATTCATTAAGCCAAGGAGGAATTTATGCCTGATGACGCTAAAGTTTACTTTTGGTCACTAAGACAAAAGTTTGTTGATAGCGATGATGATATTCCTGAGCAAGCGCAACAGGTGATGTACTATTCGCTCGCGATTGGTCACCACGTGGGTATGATTGATTGTCTAAAAACAGAACTAGTCTGTCCTTTAGAAAAATATAAAGCATGGATTGATTTATTACCTGAAGGCGAAGCAAAACGCAAAATGCAGGGATTGCTGACATTTGGTGAAATCAATATTAACTCGGAGCATACTCACTTATTAGCGTTAGCATTTGATCCTATTATTAAAAATGACGATCCTATTTTTAGTGAATGGAGTCAAACGCTGATTAAATTACTGGGTGAGATCCACGCAGAACCTGCTATTTATTTGATTGTGAAGAGAAAACCATGAGTAAAGCAATGACAGCACCTAAAGTGGTATTAACGGTTGGCAACAGCATGATGGGCGATGATGGAGCTGGTCCTCTACTTGCTGAGTTAATGGAAGCAAACCCAATTGATGGATGGATTGTTATCAACGGGGGAAGTGCACCTGAGAATGTTTCTTACCAAGTAAGAGAGTTACAACCACAATGTGTTGTCATTGTTGATGCTGCTGACATTGGTTTAAACCCAGGTGAGATCAGGGTGATAGATCCTGATTATATAGCGGAAATGTTTATTATGAGCACCCATAATATGCCGCTGAATTTTCTTATTGATCAATTAAAAGATGATATCCCTGATATTACTTTTCTAGGGATCCAACCTGATTTAGTCGGTTTTTACTACCCAATGACGGAAGCCGTAAAAAATGCCGTTGACGAAGTTTATCAAGGTATCAAGTTTTGGCGAGTTGATTACTTTCCGGAGCTTGAAGTTTGTGATGAAGAAGATATCGAAGAATAAAAATAGAACAAGTATCCAAAGATTATAGATAAAAACTAAAACATCCGCTTTGCGGATGTTTTTCGTTAATGACACCTATATTACTCATTAAGAAGTAAGGTTGTGGCTAATAACATGCTTTTTATGCGCTAACCTTAATTTTTCCTTTAGTAATTTCTTTTAAAAAACAATCCTGCTTAACCTGTTCTTCATAGGGTATCTTAAAAGTTAATTATACTTATTCTTTATTAATAATGATTTTTACTTCAAATTAGCAAAAAAGTAACTTTTTACTTAGGCATAACGAGTGAATAGCAAGAATAGCTCCATATTGAGGCTGGTATCTTTGCTATCCTTGCCCAATATGTTCAGAACGAAAGTTGCTTATTAGAAAGAATAAAAGGTTGGTTATGTCTTCTTTTGTACCTCAATTAAGTATTGTGGTCGCCGTTTATAATGGCGAGAAGTTTTTATCAGAATTTTTTAATTATTTACAAGCGCAGAAACTACCAAGTTGGGAGCTTATTCTTGTTGATGATGGTTCTAACGATAATTCATTAAAATTACTTTATGAATGGAAGGATAAATTTCCTGATGTCACTATTTTGACACAAGAAAACCAAGGTGTTTCCGTTGCTCGAAATACAGGGTTTAAAATAGCTCGTGGCCAATATGTGGCGTTTCCTGATATTGATGATGTCATTGATGCCAGAATGTATCCACGTCTACTTGAAATCGCGCTTGCTGATGATTTAGATATTGCAACTTGTAATGGTAATTATGTCTATGCAGATGGGCGCCCTTCACGACCTATATTTCCATCTAACCGCTTACAGACAACAGATGTTTTAACGGGGCCTCAATGGCTTGAGCGTGCTCTTGAATCGAAAAAGTTTTTACATGTAACTTGGTTAAATATTTATCGTCGCGATTTTCTACTTGCTCATGGTTATTATTTTGAGCCAGGTTTACATCATCAAGATATTCCATGGACAACAGAAGCATTATTAACCGCTAAACGTGTTAAATATATTGATGAGCGTTACTACGACTACTTTATTCACTCTGAATCTGTTTCTCATAAAACACCTAATGATACTATTCATGTTAGAACAATTCATAATTACATGAAGATATTAGAGATGCTTGATGCTATTAATCAAAAGCATAAGGAAGCCACTAAAAATATCAATGCATGTTATTGGCAAATTGCAAAAGAAGGTTTAGGAATTATTCACGCAATCGGTTCTATTCAATCTATTGAAATTAAAAAACAAATAGTTAAAGAGTTTTTTGATAGAGGGATTTGGACACTTATCTGGCAGAATGCGAAAGATTTTAGATTGCGTTGGCGTTTAGGACGACGCTATTTCAAATTAAAAAGAATATTAAATACATGATCACAAGAGGGCACAATAATGTGCCTTTTTTATTTTCAGTATAGATTAAATAAAAAGAAATAATTTAATTTCGTTAAAAAGTCACTTTATTTCGTTTTACGCTCACTAATAGATTCAATGATAAATATATAACTTATTTATTAGAAAAATACTGTGCACTTGCTAGAAGTTTGCCATAATGAGTATTACTGCTTAATAAAAGTTTATGTAAAATCAATAAACTGTCGAATATTATTCGAGTTGAATAAAAAAAATTATTATGATGCCACTGGTTTAGCCTTTATTTGTATTATCTGTACCAAGTTGCAGAACATCATAATTATCATTGTTATTTATCTTGTTTCAGCCTCTTCATCTTATTTAGATAGAGACTGATGATAAGTCGTATCTAAAAAATCGGAGAATGTTTTATGTCTATTCGGTTTGGTTGGCGTCAATCATTAGTAACGTTAACTTGTTTAGCCGCGTTAAGCGTCCCTTTTGCAACATCTGCTCAAACGTTGAAATTAGCGATTGGTGAAGAGCCAACGGAGGGTTTCGACCCAATGCTGGGCTGGAGTCATGGCAGTTATTTACTTCTTCATAGCCCATTGTTAAAGCAAAATGCGGATCTCTCTTGGTATAGCAATATGTTAAGTGACTATCAGCCAAGTGAAGATGGTAAAACATGGAAATTAACGTTAAAGCCAGATTTAAAATTCTCTGATGGTCTGCCACTTACAGCAAAAGATATCGCCTTTACCTATAACAATGCAGCTGCAAGTGGCGGTAAAGTGGATATGGGTAACTTCCTTTCTGCAAAAGCCGATGATGACTTACATGTCACTATTACATTAAAAGCACCGCAAAGTACTTTTGTGAACGTACTAGGCTCTTTAGGTATTGTTTCTGCTGATAAGTATGATGAAAAAACCTATGCACAAAAGCCAATTGGTGCAGGCCCTTATCGCATGGTCAGCTTCCAACCAGGTCAGCAATTAATTGTTGAAGCTAACCCCTATTATGCGGGACAGAAAAACGATTTTGAAAAACTGATTTTTGTTTTCCTTGATGAAGATGCCGCCTTTGCTGCTGCTCAAAGTGGGCAATTAGGCATTGTGCGCATTCCACCAGCAACGGCTGCAATCGCTAAGAATTTGCCCAATACCAAATTGTGGGAAAGAGCAAGTGTTGAAAACCGCGGTATTGTTTTCCCAATGGTAAAATCAGGTGAGAAAAACACCTTAGGTTATGATATTGGTAACGATATCACAGCAGATATCGCTATTCGTAAAGCGATTAACTATGCTCTTGATCGTAAATTACTGTCAGAACAAGTACTTGATGGTTATGCCGTTCCTGCGTATACCGGCGTAAAAGGACTGCCTTGGGATCAAACTGAAGCCGCATTTAAAGATGGTGATGTTGAAAAAGCGAAGCAAATTCTTGAAGATGCAGATTGGAAACTCAATAAAAACGGCATTCGTGAAAAAGACGGTTTAGAAGCCAAACTGACCTTATGGTATACCAGTGGTGATGCAACTCGTCGTGATTTAGCTGAGTCAATTCGTGCGTTAGTGCAACCTATTGGCATTCAAATGGATCTTAAATCAGGAAGTTGGGATACAGTAGAACGTTATATGCACTCGAATCCGACTTTATTTGGCTGGGGCAGCCTTGATCCAATGGAGCTCTATCATCATTACAGTGCTAATGCTGCCGGCGTTGGTTATTATAATCCGGGTTATTATAAAAATCCTGAAGTCGAAAAACATCTACAAGCTGCGCTTGATGCTCATACATGGCAAGAAGCGGTTCCTCATTGGAAAGCCGTTGAGTGGGATGGTAAAAATGGCGTTGGTGTAAAAGGTGATGCTGCTTGGGCTTGGCTGATGAATGTACAACATACTTACCTAACTAACCCTTGTGTTGATCTGGGTACAGGAACACCTGAAATCCATGGTTCATGGTCATTATTAAATAGCGTAGATACTTGGAAGTGGACTTGTCAGTAATACGTCAAAGTGCGGGTTTTTTCCTGCGATTACTCTGCCTGCTGTTGGTGACAACAGCAGGTGTTTTTATTTTATTAAGTTTTTCACCGATTGATCCCATTAAGGCCTATATCGGTAGTGATCTACTGAATGTTCCTCCAGAGCAATATCCTTTAATTGCGGCGCGTTGGGGAATTGATCAGCCTTTATGGATGCGATTTTGGCTTTGGTTTAGCCAAATCATTCAAGGGGATTTTGGCTATTCCATGTTGTATAACATGCCTGTTATTGATGTTATTCGTGAACGTGCAGGACCTTCGTTTATCTTGCTTTTTTCAGCATGGGTATTTTCAGGTGTTATTGGCGTTGTGATGGGATTAGTCGCAGGTCGATATCTTAATCGTTGGCCAGATAGAATTATCTCTACTTTATCTTATCTATTAGCCGCATTACCGACGTTTTGGGTGGGATTACTGCTGCTATCTCTGTTTTCTGTCACCTTACATTGGGCACCAATTTGTTGTGCATGGCCGATGGGAAGTAGTGCTGAAACAGCAACATTAAGCCAGCGTTTTTCTCATCTTATCTTACCTATGATTGCGCTTGGATTATTAGGTACCGGGAATATCGCTTTGCATACTCGTGCGAAAGTCGCTGAAGTGATGGGCAGTGAATTTATCCATTTTGCTAAAGCTCAAGGTGATAAAGGTTGGGCTATGATGCTATTTCATGTTCTACGTCATGCCATTACGCCAGCACTTTGCTTACAGTTTGCATCAATTGGTGAATTACTTGGTGGCTCTCTTTTAGCTGAAAAAGTATTTGCTTATCCAGGCTTAGGGCAAGCAACGGTTGATGCTGGATTACGAGGTGATATTCCTCTGTTAATGGGGATTGTTGTTTTCAGTACTATTTTGATTTTCTTTGGTAATAGTATTTCTAACATATTATTAAGACGTATTAATAAAGGAATTTTACGAGACTCATGATTTACGATCCGAACAAGCCTTTGCTACGACTTTTGTTAGTCACCCTCGCGTTAATTGGGTTAGTTGCATATGGTTTTTCTGTTTCTCACACTGATATCGTAATGGACTTTTTGGCTAGAAATCAGGCTCCGTCAGATCAATATTGGTTCGGTACTGATAACTTAGGCCGCTCTTTGTGGCTACGTTGTTTCCAAGGCATGTTAAGTAGTTTAAATATCGGTGTGACGAGTGCGGTTGTGAGTGGTGCAATTGCCTTAATTTTTGCAGGTATCTCCTCAATTAATCGTTATTGTGATTTTTTTGTAAGAGGCGTTGTTGATGCGCTTTTAGCATTACCTCATTTATTACTGTTGATTTTAATTTGTTTTACCTTAGGTGGTGGGCAACAAGGGGTGATTTGGGCTGTGGCATTAACCCATTGGCCTAAATTAGCTTTAATTTTACGAGGTGAAATTCAGCGTATTAGAGAAGCTGATTATGTGATGTTATCGCGTCGTATTGGTAATACGCCTTTTGAGTGTGTGAAAAAACACTATATTCCTATGCTGTTACCTCAGTGGATCGTAGGAACCTTATTAATGTTTCCTCATGCAGTATTGCATAGTGCAGCGTTGAGTTTTCTTGGTTTTGGTCAGGCAGCTCATGAACCTTCACTCGGCTTATTACTGGCCGATGCACTACGTTATTTAAGTACAGGCTCTTGGTGGATGGTGGTGTTTCCAGGGCTGATTTTGATGTGCTTAGTATTGATTTTTGATCAATTTGCTAAAGCAATGCAACAATTATGGTTAAGAGGGGCAGGATGTTAAGTTTTGAACAACTTTCCATTGATATCGCGCAATTTCGTTGGTTAGGAAAACGAAATTGGCAGCCGTTGCTAAAATCAATCTCACTGGATATTAAACCCGGAAAAATGCTGGCATTAGTGGGGGGCAGTGGTGAAGGAAAAAGCCTGTTATTACAAAGTGCGTTAGGACTTTTACCTGCCAACATGCGAGTTCGTGGTGCGATTAAATTGAATGGGCACACACTAAGTGAACGGGAACTGATTGCTTATCGTGGGAATACCTTTTGTTACATTCCTCAAGGTGTCAGTGCTCTCAATCCGTTGATCTGTATTGGTGATCAATTAAGTCGCTCTGCGCGTTTAAGTGGTGCAGATGTTTCGTCTGATGATATTGTACAACAGTTAGGGCTTTATCATCTTTCAGGCTCTTTGGTAAAAACGTATCCAGCAAAATTGTCTGGTGGAATGGCAAAACGCGTATTAGCCTGTAATGCAACACTCTCTAATGCACAGTATATTTTGGCGGATGAGATCACCTCATGGCTTGATGATGAACATGCATGCTTGTTATTAGGTCATTTAAGAGAGTTATGCAATCAAGGTAAATCAGTGCTTTGGGTTACACATGATTTAGCCTTAGCCGCAAGGTTTGCGGATACTATAGCGGTGCTTAATCAGGGGGAAGTTAACGAAGTCATTCCTGCTAATGTGCTTAATCGTCATGAAGGTAGTGAGTGGTTAAAGACACTCTGGAACGCATTACCTGAACAACAATTTATCAATACAAAAGAAGCATCACTTAATCCATTATAATATTGAGTTCTCAAGTTTTATTTTTATACATTTCATTTGTTATTTTTGGAGTTATCTTTATGCCACTTTTAGAGTTAAAACAATTATCTGTGGAGCAAGCAGGTAAGATGTTATGGCAAGATCTCTCCTTTTCGTTAGATGCGGGAGAGCGACTCGGTATTTCAGCGCCAAGTGGCACAGGGAAAACGACATTAGGTCGCGTTTTAGCGCAGTGGCAAGCACCAACTCAAGGTTCAATTCTTATTAATGGCAAACCATTATCTAACAAGGGTTATTGCCCTATTCAATTAGTTCCTCAGCACCCTGATAAATGTTTTAATCCCTTTCGAACAACAGGAGATAGCCTCCGAGATGCTTGGACGCCTGATGAAAGTTGGTTTGAAAAATTACGGATAAAGAAAGAATGGTTAACGCGTAGACCTAATGAATTATCCGGTGGAGAGCTTGCTCGTATTGCGTTATTGCGCGCGTTAGATCCTCGTACTCAAATATTGATTGCAGATGAAGTCACGGCACAGTTAGATGCACAAATTCAAGCTGATATTTGGCAAGTATTGATCGATGAAAGTCAGAAGCGCCCTTTAAGTTTGGTTATTTTTAGTCACAATAAAGCACTACTTGAGAAGGTTTCTACCAAAGTGTGGTGGGTTAATGAAGAAAAAAACAATTCTATTATTTCAAATTTGAATTATTCAATCAGTTAATAAAAAAGAGCTTCCTATATATTTTTATAGGAAGCCAAATAATACAGCTAAAATAAATTCCAAATGTAACAATAAGGAACTAGAAGCGATAAGTGTAACTTACACCAATTTGCATATCGTGATTGCGATAGGTTGTCATTTCCCAATTTGCTGATGTATTGACGGAAGATTGTTTATCAAACTGGTAAGTGACTCCAACATTGGCAAATGGGCGTTGTTTTACCTGTTTTTTATTTTCTGAATAATCAATTTGTTGTTGACCTAAATAGTCAATATGACTACGAAAATCCCCTTGATAATGCGATAAGTTCCACAGTAAGCCTGCTTTTGTATTAAGTATGAAAGAAGAACCTAATAAATGCTCCACACCCAATCCTATTTTGGCGAACAATGAATGCGTTTTAAGGGCATCATAGTGTGCTGCAAATTGGGCATTTTGAGTTTCACTATAAGCTGAACGTGAGATTTGATTAAAAGTAAGTCCTACAAATGGCGTTAACAGTAAGTTATTTGTTAATGAATATGGATAATAAGCTTTCAAATCAATATGATAACCTGAAATCTTAGCATTGCCTTTACCTGATTCAGTATTTGCTAATGCTGCTCTTTCAATAGAAACTTTACGATTTAAATAAGCACCTTTTAAAGAGAAATGCAGTGCATTATTATTTAGCTCTGCATTCAATGACGGCATTAAATCTAAACTAAAACCAATTAAAGGTAATGCATAGCCTTGATATTGATAACCTTTAGGTAATGAAGAATAGACATCAGTATCAATGGCAAGCCCTACAACTAATGGAATATGATTAATATCAAAACGATAAGCACCACTTAACCCAGTTTGTGTTGCATTGGCTTTATTTACATTTTGATAGTGTGTAAAACCACTAATACACGCTTTTTCAGTACCTACAGAGCAAGTTGCAGAAGCTAGGTAACGCAATTGACCTTGTTGCATATCTATAAGCTTATAGCCGTTTTCAGCCATTAATTGCATTGATTTATAAGTGCTTTCAATGTCGATAGGTTTGCTGATAATGATCGATGGTTTTGTTATTTCTTTCTCTTTTGCTCGTAGTTCTAATTCATCTTCTACTGGGATTAGTTCTTTGGCTTTTTCTTCGGCAATGTCCTTAGACTCTTCTTGAGTTTTCGCTTCTTTGGCCAAACGTTGTTTTTCTCTGGCTTCATCAGCCAAACGTTGTTGTTCTCTGGCTTCGTCAGCCAAACGTTGTTGTTCTCTGGCTTCGTCAGCCAAACGTTGCTTTTCTTTGGCTTCATCAGCCAAACGTTGCTTTTCTTTGGCTTCGTCAGCCAAACGTTGTTTTTCTCTGGCTTCGTCAGCCAAACGTTGTTTTTCTCTGGCTTCGTCAGCCAAACGTTGTTTTTCTCTGGCTTCGTCAGCCAAACGTTGTTTTTCTCTGGCTTCATCAGCCAAACGTTGCTTTTCTTTGGCTTCATCAGCCAAACGTTGCTTTTCTTTGGCTTCATCAGCCAAACGTTGTTGTTCTTTGGCTTCATCAGCCAAACGTTGCTTTTCTTTGGCTTCATCAGCCAAACGTTGCTTTTCTTTGGCTTCATCAGCCAAACGTTGCTTTTCTTTGGCTTCGTCAGCCAAACGTTGTTGTTCTTTTGCTTCATCAGCCAAACGTTGCTTTTCTTTGGCTTCTTCGGCAAGGCGTTGTTGTTCTTTGGCTTCATCAACAAATTTTTGTTTTTCATTGTTAAAATATTCATTACTGATTTCATTATTTTTCCAAATGACTTGGCGCCAATTATTATGTTTATCAGTAGATAAACCATAAATAATTCTTCCATCGTCAGTAATTGAATGTGCTTCAGAATCATTACCTTCGTCAAGAGTTCCTAAATCGTACATTTTTTCATTTAAGTAAAGAAAGCCATGACGATGAAACATAATAAACGCTTCTGGGCCTCTTTTTGATGAATCCTTTGGGATAGTATCGTAATTATAATGATCCGTTTCAGACCATCCCACGATATATTTCCCATCAGCTGAGATATCCATGGCTCTTGCATTTCTAAATTGTGTTTCACCTGCCTTTTCAGAAAGGTTACCTATATTCTTCAGCTTATCGTTCGAAAAATCATAGAGCAGTGCATGGCTAAAAAGTGAAGAGGATTTTTTTATGCTATGAGGCAGTTTTATTTCATAATCAGCATGCCAAATTTCGCCCCAACCAACACTATAATTGCCATTTTCTGAAAAAGCAGTTAGTTTGGATGAACCAAAATCAGAGTAGCTCACTTCTTTTATTGGGCCTTCTTTTTTTGCAATAAAAGCTACTTTAGGATATCCAGCATCAATGAGTTGTTTTTTAGATAGTTTTCTATTGAGTTGACCAATAATTACCTGAGCATTATCACTTACTTTTTGGATATCAACATTTCTTTTCTTTATTTTATCTAAAAATGGAGGAGAGGTTATTTCTAAAAGTAAGCGGTCTTTTTCAGGGTGCTCTGGTAAATAATGGTTAATATTTTCAATGCTAAGGATAAAACTTTCTTTTTTAGCTATATCGTATATATGTAAATTTTTTTCTTTTTTTGAGGAATACAAAATAAAGTTACCATCTTTAGTAAGATGATGAATATTTATCTTATTATCTAGGATTGTAAATATATTATTTTTACTATTGTAGATAAAAGTATGACATAAAGGATAACCTGAGCAATTATCCATGTCATAATTTATCTCAGTTAACCTTGATTTAGACGCTGTAGCATAACCAACAATAACTTCACCATTATAAGAGCTTCTATCTAGATAAAGGGTATCTAATCGTTCATCGCTCCCTTTATTTATTTTCTTCCGAGTTATACCGCCATCTGTGCTGATAAATAATTCACTGGGCAGAATGCTTTCATCAAAAAATGATGAATTTCTTATGTTGTAAGAAGGGTGCTCTTTTTGAATTTCATTATTTATATTATCTGCAAGAGTATTATACTTGAAAAGCGTATCATCATCTATGGCAGTATAAATATAGACACTTCCAAAGGAGGTAACTAGTCTCTGGTTATAAGTACCCTTATCTAATATTTTACCATGTCTATATTTAATATCTTCATATTTCTTCTCGCGAAGTTGATAGTATTGGTTTGCATTATTTGAAATACTGAAAGGTTTATAAATTGAATTACCCATATCTTTTATATTATAATTAGCATGAGAATTAATTGGAAATATATATATTGAGTATGTTATCAATAATATTGACTTGTATTTTATTTTCATAGCAGGAGCCCATAAAGAGATTTTCTAAATGAGATTATCTTCTGAGTTAATTAAAGTCAAATAGATAAAATTATATAATTATTGCATCCAATAGGAGTAAGTTATTATATATTAATAAACATTTGGTATTTTAATTGAATTAATGTTTCTAGCTTTGAATTCATTCATTAAATTAATAACTTCTTTTTGAGAAGTTGCACGCCAATTACCAGCCTCACCATATACTCCATGCTGATGAAAAGCATTAATTCTAATTAATATGGATTCACCAAGTGAATTAATAAATTGAGAAAGTAATTCAATATTTTCTAAATAGTCAGTTTTCTCGGGTATATATAAAAGGCGTAATTCTGTAAGTAAATGATTATTAGCTAACCATTTTATTGATTCTTTAATTCGCTGATTACCTCGACCTGTTAAATAAATATGAGTATCTTCATTCCAACTTTTTAAATCAATCATAGCACCGTCCATATAAGGGGCGATTTTTTGCCAGCCATTAAGTGAAAGTGTGCCGTTACTGTCGATTAAACAAGTAAGATGCTTAAGATCCGGTGCTTCCTTGATTGCCTTAAAGTAATCAATTAAAAAAGGAAGTTGTAATGTAGATTCACCACCACTTACTGTTACGCCATTAATAAATGCTGCATATTTACGGGTGAGCGCCATTAATTCATTGACAGTATAAGTTAACGTCATCGGGCTTGATTGACGTGGGCATTGCTGAATACAAGTATCACATTGTTCACAACTGGCGCTGTTCCAATTTATCACACCATTTTGTAATGAAAGTGCTTGCTGTGGGCAAGCTGGAATGCAGTCACCACAATTGTCACAGATCCCCATGGTGTAGGGATTGTGACAATTTTTACAGCGTAGATTACACCCTTGTAGGAAGATGGCCAGACGATTGCCTGGGCCATCAACACAAGAGAAGGGGAGGATCTTACTTATCGAAGCGCATCTGCTGTTCATGACTGATAACTCGTGGTTTACGTTCAGTAATATGACAGTTTGCTGTGGCTTCATCACCTAACCAAGTGGTATTTAGGCGAGAGCCTTCTTCTTTATACTTTTTCAAATCAGATAAGCGAACCATATAACCTGTCACACGGACAAGATCATTTCCGCCCACATTGGCAGTAAATTCTCTTAATCCAGAAGAGAACGCGCCTAAGCAGAGTTGCATTAGGGCATCAGGGTTTTGTTTGATCGTTTCATCAACCGTTAAAATATCGCTGATCCCTGAGGTATAAAATTGATGATGAGGTGCAACCGTCATTAAATGGGTAACAGGATCGGGCTCTTTACCATAAGGAATACGAGTCGCAGGTGTTGTGCCAATATCTGAACTAATACCCGATTGAGCATGTAGCATAGCTCTGTGTTTCCAACCATATTTCACGGGTGTTTTGGTAACAAATTGGGCCAATTTTTCACTGATCATATAGCTAAGTTTGTTGGCAGATTCATTATCACCATAAGCGACATTTTTACCTTCTTTTTCAAGTAAAAGTGCTACTGCTTCTGCCATGCCATAGATCCCAAACATAGGGGCAAAACGATCAGGTGAGATTAATCCTTCTTCAACTAAGAAACTCTGTTTAAAGAAGTTAGATTTTTCATAGAGAAACTCACAACGAGCATCAATGATCTCAATTTGTTTTTGCATATAAAAAGGCAATACATTATCAAGAAAATCGGGGCTATTTTGGCTACGCTGTGCAACCTCTTTGAGATTTATGCGCACTAAGGTGCTACCTCCACCACTTTGAGGCAAAGAATTATAACAACTCACAATTCCGTATTCATCTTTGCCAAATACTGCATCTTGCAACGTACCATTAGCAATGTGAGGTTTACTACTGTGGCAAATATTGGTGATAGCTTGGTGAAGTAAATCAGCAGGCGTTGATTTCGCATCATAAATAAACGTGAGATTAGGTGCGACTTGCTGAAGCTCAACATCCACTTTAAGAATGAGACGTGTAAGGACAGAGTCTTCTGGGCCAATATTGGCGTGCATAAAGGCATCTGGTAGCGTTCTATCAAGATAGCGCCAGAAGCGTTTTAATTTAGGGTAAAGCTGTTCTTCGGTAAGGTTGCCAACATAAGGCAGTAAGATTTTATCAATGCGGCCTAAGTAAACAGGCATAGAGGTTACAGAAGGAACATGATGATAAAGAATAGTCAGCATGTTTAAGGCATCGTCAAAATCTTGCGCAGGTTCTAGTTCTAAATAGCGAGAGCCTTGTGCTAAAAACTTCGCATAATCAGGCAAGACATAACGTGGTTTATAAGGGGCGTGACCTTCATACATATCACAGATAACCCGTTCATTAAGCGCTTTAGCTGCATCCTCAGGAAGTGAGGGATAAGGCAACATATTTTCAGCTTCTAAAGCGAGAAAATGACGTTTTTGTTCAGGGGAAAGGGTTGGGTTTTCTACGATTTGTTGACAACGTTGGATAACAGATTGTTCAGTCATAACCACCTCAGTACTCAAAGAGCCAGAAAAAGATTTAAAACTTATCTTTTTAGGTTAATGACTTGGTGAGAATTTACCGTGACTTTAAACAAAACCCCTTTAAAGATTAAGGAAATAGCACGAAAATACGTATAAATTAGATATATCTAATTTAAATTCTGGTTAGCCAGAAATAAAAAAAGTGAGTTCAGCTAATGAATGACTCAACCCACTTAGTGACTTCTCAATAGAATAAAAATTATGACTTTTCTATTTTATTTTCCGCGTCGTTATCTTCCTCAGTAGATCCTTTTTCTTCATTACTCTCGTTTTCTTCAGTCTCTTCTTTTTCAGTACGAGGCGGTAAATTGGCGGTTAATAAATAAGGAGATTGTTGCCAATGAACGGGGGTTAGTTGAAGAAGGTTATGAGAAAGCAAAAAGCCAATCGCAAGCGCAACTAATAACATTACACGTAATAAATTTGTTGTGTTATCGACTTGGCTTGATTCAGTGACAAGTTGATGAGTATCCAGCGTAAGCCTTAAAAAGCCTTTGGGTTTATCTTTACCCGGCACAGGCACAACGAGTTGGTGATTAAAAGAACCTCCACTTTTTTGCCCTTCTAGTGCTAATCGCTCTTTAACAGTGACATTTTCACCACTATGCGCTATTTGTGTACCATCTTCTAAATAAAGACTGGCATCAAGCACCCGACTATCGTGAGTCAGATGATTTAAATTAGCCATAATGAGGGGATTTACGTTATCTTTGCTACTGTCATCTATATAAGTGGATAAAGAGAACGCAACTTGTTCTGCCAGCGTTTTTGCAAGTTCTTCAAACTGAGTAATGCGGGCGTGCTGATTTGCACGGCTAAAATAAGACGCGCCTTGCATAAGAAATGCCAATAGTGCGATACAAATCAGTATAATCGCCGTTTTTTGTAGTTTGAATTTTAGTTTGTCTTTAAGCATGTTCATCCTTTTGCGTGAGCAAGTATGTGCATGTTGCCAGATGAGCCAGAGATAGAATAGGCTGAATAACGATTATTTTGTTCAGACAGGGGAAAACAGGAGAATAAGTATGTCAAATAGTCTGACCTATTGCTATTTACCGGATGAAATCCGTAAATGGCCAGGTCTGCCGTTGTCACTCAGTGGTGAAGAGGTAATGCCACTAGATTACCGTGCTGGAGATAGTGGGTGGTTACTTTATGGACGGGAACTTGATAAGAAAAGAATAAGTGAGTTCCAACATAAATTGGGTGTGGCAATCGTCGTGGTTTCTTCATGGCGCATTGATGATTACCAAGTTGTGCGTATTGCAGGCAGCCTAACTCGCCGGATCCGCCGTTTATCCGATGAGTGTGGCCTAGATGTCGTTCCGCTAGGTGAAATTCCTCGTTTACGTTCTCCTGGGCTTTTAGTGATGGATATGGATTCAACGGCAATTCAAATTGAATGTATTGATGAAATCGCCAAACTAGCAGGAGTGGGAGATAAAGTTGCTGCGATAACAGAGCGAGCAATGCAAGGTGAAATGGATTTTAGTGAAAGCTTAAAACTGCGTGTTGCTGAACTTAAAGGTGCTGATGCTTCTATTTTACAAAAAGTGATGGATGATCTGCCTCTTATGCCAGGGTTAACGAGTCTAGTTCGAAAGCTTCAGGCGATGGATTGGCATATTGCTATCGCATCTGGCGGTTTTACTTATTTTGCTGATAACTTAAAACAAAAATTACGTTTAGTGGCTGCTGTTGCTAATCATCTTGAAATTAAAGATGGCAAACTAACGGGTAAAGTTAAAGGCCCGATTGTTGATGCGAAATATAAAGCACAAGTCCTTGCACGTTTAGCCAAGGATTTAGAGATCCCAATAGAGCAAACCATTGCCATTGGGGATGGTGCAAACGATCTTAAAATGTTGAGAAAAGCAGGGCTTGGCATTGCTTATCATGCAAAACCTAAAGTGTATGCTCAGGCAAAAGTGGCGATCCGCCACGCCGATCTAATGGGTGTATTGTGTATTTTAAGTGGTGGTTTAAAACACGAAGAGCGCTAATGGTGTTTTTCTAAAATAGTTATTGTTGGGAGAGAAGTGTGGCAAAAGCAGCAAAAAGAGCCTTTGTATGTAACGAATGTGGTGCAGATTACCCTCGCTGGCAGGGGCAATGTTCTGCTTGTCATGCGTGGAATACAATTACAGAAGTGCGCCTTGCCGCAGCCCCTTCTTCACGCAACGAGCGTTTTAGTGGATTTGCGGGTGATGCAAAAGGTGTTAGTCGTGTTCAAAAATTATCGGAAATTAGCCTTGAAGCATTACCTCGATTTTCCACAGGGTTTAAAGAGTTTGACCGCGTACTAGGTGGTGGTGTTGTTCCCGGAAGTGCCATTTTAATCGGGGGAAGCCCCGGCGCAGGTAAAAGTACTTTATTGCTACAAACCATGTGTCGTTTAGCGACTGAAATGAAAACACTGTATGTCACGGGTGAAGAGTCGCTACAACAAGTCGCTATGCGCGCTCATCGATTAGGTTTACCAACAGCAGAACTGAATATGTTGTCAGAAACCAGTATTGAACAGATTTGTTTAATTGCCTCACAAGAACAACCTAAATTAATGGTGATTGACTCTATTCAAGTGATGCATATGGCGGATATTCAATCTTCGCCGGGCAGTGTTGCTCAAGTCCGTGAAACAGCCGCATATCTGACTCGTTTTGCTAAAACTAATGATGTTGCCATTATTATGGTAGGCCATGTGACAAAAGATGGCACCTTGGCTGGGCCTAAAGTGTTGGAACACTGTATCGACTGCTCAGTTATGTTGGATGGTGAAACAGACTCTCGTTTTCGTACTTTACGCAGCCATAAAAACCGTTTTGGCGCCGTTAATGAATTAGGCGTTTTTGCCATGACAGAGCAAGGATTACGAGAGGTGAGCAATCCCTCTGCTATCTTTTTAAGTCGAGGTGATGAAATTACTTCAGGTAGTTCTGTGATGGTGGTGTGGGAAGGTACAAGGCCTTTGTTGGTGGAAATCCAAGCGTTAGTTGACCACTCAATGTTATCTAATCCACGGCGTGTTGCGGTGGGATTAGAGCAAAATCGCCTTGCTATTTTACTTGCCGTTTTACATCGCCATGGCGGGTTACAAATGTCTGATCAAGACGTTTTTGTGAATGTAGTTGGTGGGGTAAAAGTCACAGAAACTAGTGCAGATTTAGCCTTGTTATTATCATTAGTATCAAGTTTTCGTAATCGCCCTTTACCGCGTGATTTAGTGATATTTGGTGAAGTGGGGCTTGCGGGAGAAATTCGACCTGTACCTAGTGGACAAGAGCGCATTGCAGAAGCTGCAAAACATGGATTTAAACGGGCAATTGTACCTAGTGCAAATATGCCGAAAAAAAATCCCCCTGATATGAAAGTATATGGTGTGAAGAAGCTGTCAGATGCGTTATCTGTCCTTGATGATTTGGAAGATTTCTAAAGGAGAAAAGTATGGGTTCTTTTGATTATATCAAACAGGCTATCAGAAAAAATGGATATACTTTACAACAAGTTGCTGATAAAAGTGATATGACGAAAGGCTATCTTAGCCAATTGATTAATAATAAAATCAAGAGTCCCAGTGCTCAAAAGATGTCGGCATTACACCAATTCCTAGGGTTAGAATACCCAGTGAAAAAGAAAACTATCGGTGTGATTTTTGGCAAATTTTATCCTCTTCACACCGGACATATTTACTTAATTCAACGTGCTTGTAGTCAAGTCGATGAATTACATGTCATTTTATGTCATGACGAGCCTCGTGATAAAAACCTCTTTATCAACAGTGCGATGTCACAGCAACCTACGGTCAGTGATAGATTACGCTGGTTATTACAAACCTTTAAATATCAAAAGAATATCCGTATTCATGAGTTTGATGAATACGGTATAGAGCCACAGCCTCATGGTTGGGAAATGTGGAGTGAAGGGATCAAAACATTTTTGCGTGAAAAGCAGATAACCCCTGATTTTATCTATACCAGTGAACGGGAAGATGCGGATCAATATAATGCTTTCTTGGGTATTGAAACGGTTCTGATTGATCCTGAACGCTCATTTATGAATATCAGTGGCAGTCAAATCCGCCAAGCGCCTTTTAAATATTGGGAATATATTCCAACAGAAGTAAAACCCTTCTTTGTGCGCACAGTAGCGATTTTAGGTGGTGAATCCAGCGGTAAATCAACGTTAGTGAATAAGCTTGCTAATATTTTCAATACGACAAGTGCATGGGAATATGGTCGTGATTATGTGTTTTCTCACCTTGGTGGTGATGAAATGGCATTACAATATTCCGACTACGATAAAATTGCATTAGGGCATGCTCAATATATTGATTTTGCTGTTAAATATGCAAATAAAGTCGCTTTTGTTGATACGGATTTTGTCACAACGCAGGCATTCTGTTTGCGTTATGAAGGTAAAGAGCATCCTTTTGTTCAAGCTCTGATTGATGAATACCGTTTTGATTTAGTTATTTTGCTAGAAAATAACACGCCATGGGTAGCCGATGGTTTGCGTAGTTTAGGGAGTGATAAAGATCGTCGGCGTTTCCAAACCTTGTTAATGGAAATGCTCGATAAAAACAATATTGAGTATATCAAAGTTAACTCCCCTGATTATGATGAACGCTTCTTAAGTTGCGTTGAATTGGTCAGAGAATTATTGATGATGCAATCAAAGCATATTGAGTAAAAACATAAATATAAAACGCCTTCAAGGGCGTTTTATATTTAAGAATAAAAATAATCACTGCCCTCAAAACGCAATGTTTTTTCTTCCTGAGTAAACGCCTTTTATTCTTTATCACTGATGACTTATCAGAACAAAATCACTTACCAAAAGATAAAAATATATAAAAAAATCCGTTAAATAAGCTATCTGCGTAATAATGCTATTTTTTTCAATAAGGTGAAGAAGGTTACTGAAAATTAATGCGGGGATCTCTATGATAGATAACAGGTATAGATTTATCGGTGTGTATTTCTTTTGCCATTAGGTGTGAGGAGTCACACTCTCTATCTTCATTCGCTCAGATGAAGAAGCAGACTATTTTTCGTAAAAGGACAAGATAATGGCGCAACCTTCCCGTGTTTCACTTCATATCAAGAAAACAGTCATTTCGTTAGCGATTGCTGCTTTAGGTTTTACTGTCTCATCAAATGCATTGGCTTATCAAAAAGTTCATCAACCGGATAATAGCTATCAGCAATATGTTTCTCAGCGTCAGGTGGTTGATAGTTTGATACAAGATGCATTAGAGGCATTTAAGTCACCTGCACGTGTTTCTGATGCTGGATTTACGGGAAAGCTGCCATCAAATATGGAAATTGTGGCGCAAAAACTGCAACAAGCTTATAAGTTAGAACCTTATCGTTTAGATTTACTGTTTAGTACGGCGAGTGCTTATATTTATAACAATGATGTTTCTCGTGCAGTTACGATTTATAAACAGATTTTAGAAGCCGCTCCTGATGATATTGATGCGTTAATTTATGTGACTTCGTGGACACGTTTCGAAGGTAAAGATAAAGAAAGTGAAGCCTATTTCACTAAATTAAAATCATTAAATCCGGCGAAAGCGGATGAGCTCAAACGTTTCTTTGCTGAGATAGATCGTGTCAGCAAAATGCCGTTAAGTGATAAATTAACGCAAACAGATTTGGCAAAACTAAATAAAACCAAAGATAACAATGCGATTGTGACATTGGGTTATGCATTGAATCCTGATGGTACAATGAATAAAATCTTAATTGAACGTCTAAATAAAACCTTAGAAGTCGCTAAACAATTACCTGAAGCCATGATTATCGTGACGGGTGGTGTGCCTAAAGCACATCAAACAGAAGGAAAGTTAATGGCGGATTGGTTGGTGAAAAATGGTATTGCACCAGAGCGTATTCATCAAGAGAACTATGCGCGTACAACCGTCGAAAATGCATTATTTAGCCGCTATGCCTTAACCAAACATCGTATTAAAACAGCCGTTATTATTAGCTCTGGTAGTCATGTTCGTCGAGCTGATGCGATTTTCACGCTTGCAAGCTGGCAAAGTGGCCCAAGTGATATTTCTTATCTAACTGTTGTTGCACCGGATAAGCCATTAGCTGAATTACAAAAGGCAAGTAAATCAGATATACAAGGTATCTATCGTGATGGCTTAAAAGCGCTAGGATTATGGAGCTTCCGTAGCTATCCATTAGAAGAGCGTTAATGGGGGCATTTTAACGTTAATTAACTTAGCAAAATCTGCCATAAACCTTCGCCCAATACGGGCGGAGATATAAAAAAGGAAACCTCCCCAATAACAAAAATGATTGAGGAGGTTTTTATTATTTTTCCCTGAGGAGTCAAATTTATTATAAATTTGTACACGCTTAATTTTTATTGAATTGATAACAATTATCATTACTATTGATTCTCACAATAGTTAATAATGAGAAATAAAGTGAGAATTCTTCTGATGATATGCGCATTGATGGCCTCTTTTCCCAGTTTTGCTGGTTGCTTAGCAGTAACTGAAAATAAAGAAATGACAGGTCAGTTTGATAACAACAATACGTTGTGTTTTACCGCTCATTTAGAAAGCCAACGTTATGTTGAATTAAACGTAAAAGGGATACAAAACCTACGGTTAGAGAAACAAGATGGCACTCATATTCGTAGCTTGTTAAAGGATATTCCTGCTGATGGGCAACAGAAAGTACGCTTTCTATTACCTGAAACGACAAATTATCAATTGGTTGCACAAGGCGAAGCTAAAAAGCAGTGGCAATTCACGCTAACAACACAGCCTTATCAACCGGTAGATAAAGATGCAGGTATTGCACCAACAAGTCCCCGTTTACAAACACTCGCCAAACAACTTGATCAACAAAATATTCAGGCATTTTGGCAACAAATACGCCAAGAAGGTACTCCTCTGATTGAGCCTTATGATAATGATAAAAAGCGAGTGACTTTTTTATGGCAAGGTGCAAAAAAGAATGTTTATTTATTAGGATCACCCGATGGTAATCATGATCCGTTAACCCATTTAGCCAATAGCGATATTTGGTATCGTAGTTATATCGTGCCTAACGACACATTAATGCAATATAAGTTAGCCCCTGATGTGCCTGTTATTGAGAATGCAGAACCCTTTGAGCAACGTCGCGCGATCTTAACCACAGCACAAGCCGATCCGTTTAATTCCCAAAATTCTCCAAGTCAATCTGAGGATATCTATAATCACTTTTCGTTATTGTCGTTAGACAGTAAACGTGAATGCCAATTGCCCGATATTCTTGATAGAACAATGAAAGGCAAGACAGAGATTGTTCGTTTTCACAGTGAGATCTTAAATAATGATCGTGAAATCGCACTTTATCTACCTGCCCAAAAAATGGAAATACCACGGATCTTGGTCTTATTTGATGGACAAATTTATCGTCGCCAATATGGTATTGATCGGTTTTTTGATAAACAGATCGAGGAAGGTAAATTGGCACCTATGATGATCTTATTTGTTGATAGCATTGATAGCGATCGCCGTAGTGTTGAATTACCGCCAAACCCTGATTTTTACCGTTTCTTAGCAGATGAACTATTTGTTTGGCTAGAAAAAGAGAAGGGTATTCACGTATCTGGAGAGGAAACGATGGTATCAGGGTCAAGTTATGGCGGATTAGCGTCTTCATGGGTCGCATTTAATCGCCCTAATCGTTTTGGTAAAGTGCTGAGTATGTCCGGTTCTTATTGGTGGGCACCTGAAAATGAAGAGCCTGAATGGCTTATTAGACAATTTGAGCAAGCAGATAAAAAGCCATTGCAGTTTTTCTTAGAAGCAGGGCTATTTGAAAGTCGTGGTGATAAAGGGGGGATTTTAAATAATAATCGCCATCTTAAGCAGGTTTTAGAGCAAAAAGGCTATCCTGTTAAATCACTCGAAATGGCCAGTGGGCATGATTATATTTCTTGGTGTGAAACCCTGTATTTGGGCGCAAAAGCATTAACCCAAGAGAATGACTAGTTTAAGATCTCGCCTTAACAATATGCTTTAATACAACAGAAGCTTATATACGCATTCGCGGTATAAGCTTTTTGTTTGTCATCAACTTGTCATAAAGCTGTCATCGAAATCGCTTTTACTCTTCATTTCTCTGTCATTTAACTGCCGTAAGCTTTTCCTGACTTAAAACATTAATCCTGTTTTTTTTATTTTAGAGTGCAAGGAAAAAGCTATGTCTCATCGTTACCAACGTTCTATTTTATCCGTTATTGTAACAACGCTATTAGCTGGTGCGAGTTTCTCTTCTTTTGCTGCTCCCATTGCTGCTGATGCAATTTTGGCACAAGATCGCGCAGCAAAAGGTAATATCACGGAATTTGGCGGCGCTCGCCGTATGACTCAAGATCAAACTGAAGCATTAAAAGCAGCTTTAAATAATAACCAAGCAAAAAATGTGATCCTCTTTATTGGTGATGGTATGGGGGATTCTGAAATCACTGTTGCACGTAACTACGCTGAAGGTGCGGGTGGCTTTTTTAAAGGTATTGATGCGTTACCGATAACGGGTCAATACACACACTATTCATTAGATAGAAAAACACAAAAACCTAACTATGTAACCGATTCGGCAGCCTCAGCAACGGCATGGGCTTCTGGTGTGAAAACCTATAATGGTGCATTAGGGATTGATGTATTTGGTAAGGATCACCAAACCATTTTGGAATTAGCAAAAGCCAACGGAAAGGCAACGGGGAACGTGACTACATCTGAAATTCAAGATGCGACACCTGCCGCACTATTTTCTCATGTCACTGGACGTAAATGCTATGGTCCAGTTGAAACCTTAGAAAAGTGCTCAACTAATGCATTAGAAAATGGCGGTAAAGGTTCTATCTCTGAGCAATTATTAGTGACTCGTGCAGACGTTACATTAGGGGGCGGAGCGAAAAGTTTTGCTCAAACTGCGGCTGCGGGAGAATACAAAGGTAAAACGTTAGAGCAACAAGCTATTGAGCGTGGTTATCAAATCGTGAAGGATGCAAAATCACTGGATGCGATTACGCTGGCAAACCAAGATAAACCTGTATTAGGTTTGTTCCACGAGGGCAATATGGCTGTTGCGTGGGAAGGTCCTAAAGCGACATATCATGGTAATTTGAACAATCCACCATTAGAGTGCAAACCTAACTCTAAACTTGATCCAAATGCGCCAACACTGGCACAAATGACCAAAAAAGCGATCGACTTACTGAAGACCAATGAAAATGGTTTCTTCTTACAGGTCGAAAGTGCCTCTATTGATAAGCAAGATCATAATGCTAATCCTTGCGGACAAATCGGTGAAACTGTTGCGCTAGATGAAGCCGTACAAATCGGTTTAGATTTCGCTAAGCAAAACGGTGATACGCTGATTATCGTGACTGCAGACCATGCCCATTCAAGCCAAATTATTGAAGCGGATGTGAAATCAAGTGGATTAACACAAGCGCTTATCACTAAAGATGGTGCTGTAATGGTGGTGAATTACGGTAACTCAGAAGAAGGATCCCAAGAACATACTGGAGCTCAGTTACGTGTTGCTGCTTATGGTCCACACGCTGCCAATGTGGTTGGGTTAACTGACCAAACAGACTTGTTCTTCACGATGCGTGATGCAATGGGTCTGAAATAAATTTAAGCTGAATTTATAGTCTGTCTGAACTTGTAGTCGAATTGCCTTACTAAATTGTTGTATTTTCGCGCGACTTAGAGAGATACCCTCTGGTCGCGTTTTTTTATTAATAATTTAGTCCATTTAAAATAAAATGATAATAAATCAATAGGTTATTTACAGGCTGATTTTGAAAGTTACACATTCTCTGCTATAATTAACAGAATTTACAAATTAATCTATGTAATATTCTCAACTTCTCCATTGATTATTGTACTTAAGTTGCAATATCTTTTTGTCTAATAACGCTTCACGTTATTAAGGCATTACCCGTAAAAATCTTTTCTCAGATAGATTATCTGCTCGTGGTCTTTCTCTTTTTTATGAGATTGAAGGAGAACAGAGTCAAACAAACAACGATAAAAATAAGGTTATTCTTTCTATGCTGACACTGCTTCATTTACTCTCATCAGTCGCGCTTCTTGTCTGGGGAACACATATTGTTCGTACAGGCATTATGCGTGTCTTTGGTTCTGATTTACGCCGAGTTTTAGGTAAAAGTATTAATAAAAAATCCAACGCCTTCCTTGCGGGTGTGGGGGTAACGGCATTAGTCCAAAGTAGTAATGCGACGGCACTTTTGGTTATCTCTTTTGTGACGCAAGGGCTGATTTCGATTACACCGGCACTGGTTATTATGTTAGGTGCAGATGTGGGTACTGCACTTATGGCGCGAGTGCTAACCTTTGATCTCTCTTGGTTATCTCCACTACTTATTCTTGTCGGGGTGATCACTTTTCTAAGTCGTAAAAAAGAGCGTGTCGGGCAATTAGGGCGTGTAGGAATTGGTCTTGGTTTAATTATTTTGGCCTTACAACTGATAGTCACTTCCGCAGAGCCAATTACCCATGCCAGTGCGGTACAAGCTATCTTCACATCATTAAGTGGAGACACTGTTTTAGCTCTCTTAGTGGGTGCTTTATTTGCTATGGTGAGTTATTCAAGCCTGGCTGCTGTGTTATTAACAGCAACATTAAGTGCAACTGGGCTAATGCCTTTATACATCAGTTTATGTATTGTGATTGGTTCTAATATTGGTAGTGGTTTGTTGGCGTTAATGAGTAGCCGAGGGCAAAGTGTTGTTTCACGCCAAGTAGTACTAGGAAGTCTATTTTTTAAATTGATTGGTGCGCTATTGGTTTTACCTTGGATAACAATCATTGCAAATAAAATTCAGCAATATGGATTTTCACCGGCTGAAATCGTTATCTATTTTCATGTTATTTATAATCTTGCACGCTGTGTAATGATGATCCCTTTTGTCGGCATAATGGCAAAATTATGTCAGAGACTGATCCCCGAATTGCCTGCTACAGGATCTGAGGTTGCACCTCGTTATTTGGATCAATCTGCTATTGATACGCCTTCTTTAGCTATCGCTAATGCGGTTAGAGAATCACTACGATTAGGTGATGTTGTCGAACAAATGTTGCAACGTTTTACTGCATTAATGGAAGGTGATCGTCAGCAGAAAAGGGAAATTATCCAGTTAGAGGAAGAGGTTGAATTACTCCACAGCAGCATTAAATTGTATATGGCACAAATTCAACAGCATGATCTAGGAACTGAAGATTCTCGACGTTGGGCTGAAATTATTGATACAGCGATGAATTTACAACAATCATCCGCTATCATTGCGCGTATGTCGGCTGAAGTGGTGAGTAAAGGTTTAAATCATCACTTATTTTTATCGGAGGAAGGACGTCGTGAATTACAGACACTCCTTGAGCGTCTGCAAAGTAATCTGAATCTGGCGATGTCGGTATTTGTTTCCGGCAACATGGAACATGCTCGTAAATTACGTCGAGCAAAACATCGTTTCCGTTTACTCAACCAGCGCTACTCGTTTGCTCATGTAGAACGTCTTCATTTGCATAATATGCAAAGTATTGAAACCAGTTCTCTGCATACCAGTTTGCTCGGTGATATGAAACGGTTGAATTCCTTATTCTGTGCAGTGGCTTACCACGCATTAGAACGAAGTGAATCATCATCAGAACAGGTTAATCTTTTATAATGAAAAACAATATTCGTCAATTAACTAGAAATGAAATTCCACAAGTGTGGGAAATTGATAGAACTGAGCTTATTGAAAAGCTATATGTATTAAAAGAAGGAACGTTGCATTTATCAGAACAACGCTTTGATATGAAAGGTTGGCCAGAAGGTGAGGCAGAGCATTACACCCCTGTTTTACTCGAAAGTTTTGACCGAGGAGCGCCTTTCTGGGGCGTTTTTAAACGAGGTCAATTGGTTGCAGCTGCGAGTGTTGATCCGCAAAAACGTGGTCAAAATGGTACTTTACTTCAACTCTCTTTTTTACATGTTAGCCACCAGCTACGTGGGCAAGGTTTAGCTCGAATATTATTTGATTATTGTGTGGAATATGCGAAGAAAAGAGGGGCTGGTGGATTATATATCTCATCAACACCTTCTGAAAATAGCGTGAATTTTTATCAGCATTTAGGATGTCGATTAGTCGATACTCCTGATCCTGAACTTTATGAAAGAGAGCCTGAAGATATTCATTTAGTCTTTCATTTTATCAATCTAAATAACGCTTAGTTTCGTTTATTGACCACTACAACATAATAAAATTGAACGTCTTATCGTGAAAATGGTAAGGCGTTTTTTATTTATTATACTAAAAATACACATAACCCTTTAAAAAATAAGGATATAAAATAAGTTTTTTTCTTTATATAAGTTGATTTAGTATAAGTGTTATATATAATAATGAAAATCATTATCATTAATGGTGGGTTATTATGGCTAAACCAACACGTATATCTCCAGTGACATCTTGGACATCTCGCATTAGTTTATGGGAAATGTTGGCTGTTTCTTCCTTGCTAACAGTGGTCACACATTCTATTGCAGGAACATCTGCCTTTACGCTGATTTTAGTGGTTTCAATGCTGTTATCCACCTTGATGCTGTTCCATAAAAAATTACAGATGTGGGTGATGATCCCCGCAGGTGTTGTATTAACCTACAGTTTGATGACACTTTTAGTCGCATATTATGGATAGAGAATATTCGGTGTGTGATTGGAGGGGGGGATCACAAGGAGAAAAAAGGGTTATTGAGTGGTGCGAAGAGGGGGACTTGAACCCCCACGTCCGTAAGAACACTAACACCTGAAGCTAGCGCGTCTACCAATTCCGCCATCCTCGCAGTCTTACTCAATGAATTTTACTCTGGACATTGTCTGTTTGGTGCGAAAGGGGGGACTTGAACCCCCACGTCCGTAAGGACACTAACACCTGAAGCTAGCGCGTCTACCAATTCCGCCACTCTCGCATTCAGACCGGAAGCGAATTTTATGCCTTTTATTTTTGGCGTCAATTATTTTTTATCAATAAATTATCTTTGTGATGAAAATAAAATACCTTGAATTATCACTTAAAATTAGCCCCAAAAATAAAGCCCTGTTTTAGATAACAGGGCTTGTTATTAGTCTTTCTTGGTTGCTTGGTAAACTTTGAATTTACCTGTTGATGCAAGTACTTCGTGAGAGCCAAATACATGATCCAAAATATCTGGATAAGGGATAAACGAATTCGCCACAATACGTAATTTACCGCCTCTTTTCAGATAATTTGGAGCAAGACGAATAATATCTTCAGCTGCGGTATAGCTTGTGCCTAAACCATCATGGAAAGGCGGGTTTGAGATTATCCAATCATAAGTTTCTTCAACCGCTGAATAGACATTACTTGCAATCACTCGACCTTCTAATTCATTCACGTTTAAGGTGGCGATACTAGAAGAAATTGCCGCAGCATTCACATCACACAGTGTCAGTTTCAACATTGGGTTTTTCTTACCGAGTACAGTGGCAAGTACACCACAACCACATGCCATATCCAGTAAATCGCCAACCATTGCATCATCAAAAGTTGAAAGTAATAAACGACTACCTTCATCTAATGCGTTTTGGCTAAAGACACCCGGTAATGCCATTACAGTAAGATCATCATGGCGATAAGTTTGCCACCAGTTATTACGGTCAAACAGTGTTTGATATGTTTGAGTACCAAAAAATAAGCTACAACGGCGTGCTGAATCTATTTTTTTAAGTTTAGCGATACCGTTCATTAATTCAGTGGCACTTTTAACACCGCTACGGTTCTCACCGACGATAAAGATTTCAGTACCCACTTGTAAGTTAGAGCAAAGGCTACGCAGTTGGAAAGTGGCTTCGTTTTTATTTTTAGGCCAAAAGTAGATCAAGGTATTGCAATATTTCACAAAGGACTGATCTGCAACTAAACCAAAGAGTGCGTTATCACCCATTGATTTTAGTAATGGTAGCCACTGGTGATATTGGTTGGTATATGCTCTGACACTTTTCGCCTGAATCTGTGCTGCGAAAGTATCTTGAAGATCACCTGCAATAAGTACATGCCTGTCTGCGAAATGATCTAGGTGACGAAGAATAACTTCGCTAGCAGGGGACAGTGAGGACATTATGATTATTACTCCTTAAAAAACTTGAGACGCATGATATCAGATATAAAGAAACCGACGCTATTTATTGGCGTAGTTTATGCCCTCTGATACTATGTACCGTTGTTCTACACTTGATAGGTAAGCATAATGAGCCGTAAAGACAGAATGTTATCCCAACTTGGAATTCGTCAGTGGGTACTTCATAAGCCTGCTGTGTTAAAAGGCGAGCATTCTGTTCAATTTCCGGATACAACACGTTTACTTATCATTACTGATGATACCGTTGATCTAAATAACGGGCTTTTCTCTGATATTTTTAGCGCCATGGGGATAGACAAAGACGAAATCTATTGTATTACAACAGATGATGTGAGCATGCTCACAGAATCATTTGATCTTCCCTGCTGGTTATTAGGCACTGATCTCATACTTCCCTCTGAATATACTTCTCTGAGAAGCCCTTCATTACATCAGTTATATTTTGATGCTGATGCAAAACGCGATCTTTGGAAACAAATCTATCAATATGAAGACCATTTCACTCTTAAACCCTGCTGATTTACCTTTAGCATGGCAAATTGAAAAATTAAGTCATTCATTCCCTTGGAGTGAAGAAACATTTTATAGTAACCAAGGAAGTCATTATTTTAATCTGAAAATTTGCATTGATAATATTATTGTAGGTTTTGCAATTACGCAATTAATATTAGATGAGGCAACACTTTTTAATATTGCAATCCATCCTGATTATCAGGGGAAAGGTTACGGCAAAGCACTTTTATTAGAACTGATTGAAACGCTTGAGAAAAAAAATATCACCACCCTGTGGTTAGAGGTGAGGGAATCTAATGAAAAAGCGTTCAATCTCTATGAATCTATAGGATTTAATTTCGTTTCAAAACGCAAAAACTATTACCCAACAAAGACAGGGAATGAAGATGCGATTATCATGGCTTATCCTATTTCTTTCTAATTAAATCTTTATTTAAGTTAAATTTAAAACGCCTTCTATTAGGCGTTTTTTTTATTTTATTTGAAGTATGAAGATTTTATTTTTTATTAATTGTATTTAAAATTTATCTTTATTTGTACTTAATGTAAATTTATCAAGTTAATTTCACTTTTGTCATTGTTTAATTTTAAAACGTTAGGTGATTATAACAGTGTTAAAAAGGTGAATGTTATTTAAAATAAGTAAATTGAGTATTTATTTTTGTTTTAAATAAAGTGATTAGTCTCTAAATATAGACAAAATTAAATCTAAATGACGGTGTGTTTATTTAGGAACTTATATTCAATCTCGAATTTAACCGAAAATAAATAGGCTAATTCGGGGCTTTATTAGTAACTCATAAAGTCAGTTTGTAAAATTTTTAGTAAAATGAGTATTTTGAGAGTATCAATGAAAACAGCGTTACTCTTATTACTTTTATAAAGCAATGGGCACGATTAATTTTTTCAAACACTAGGCATCACTCCCTCAAGCAGATAAAATAGTAACCATTGATTGTTTATACAGACAAGATAGGCGAAAATAAGCGCCAATTAAGATTAACTTACGGGTTGAATGTCTTTATAGTCACTTTAATTATTACTTATAGCAATATATCAGTGCCTTACATTCTCTCGTCTATCAACCAGAAGATCACCATTGATGTCTAATCCTATTTTTCAGCAAGAAGTTGCTCGTCGTAGAACTTTTGCCATTATTTCCCACCCCGATGCGGGTAAAACAACCATCACTGAAAAAGTGTTGTTATTCGGACAAGCAATTCAACGTGCAGGAACCGTAAAAGGCCGTGGTTCAAATCAGCATGCAAAATCTGACTGGATGGAAATGGAAAAACAACGTGGTATTTCTATTACAACCTCAGTCATGCAGTTCCCTTATGCAGATTGCTTAGTTAACTTATTAGATACCCCAGGGCACGAAGACTTCTCTGAAGATACTTATCGTACTTTAACCGCAGTTGACTGCTGTTTAATGGTAATTGACTCCTCTAAAGGGGTTGAAGATCGTACTCGTAAGTTAATGGAAGTAACGCGTCTACGTGATACACCAATTCTGACTTTTATGAATAAACTCGACCGTGATATTCGTGATCCAATGGAACTCATGGACGAAGTTGAAACAGAATTAAAAATTGCGTGTAGCCCTGTGACTTGGCCTATTGGTTGCGGAAAACTCTTTAAAGGGGTTTATCACATTCTTAAAGATGAAACTTATCTTTATCAAACAGGCCAAGGTCATACTATTCAGGATTCTCGCGTCATTAAAGGGTTAGATAACCCAGAGCTTGATGAAGCGATTGGTGATGATTTAGCAAGCCAATTACGTGATGAATTAGAGTTAGTATTAGGTGCATCTCATGAATTTGATCATGAAGCATTCTTAGCTGGCGAATTAACTCCAGTGTTCTTTGGTACGGCATTAGGTAACTTTGGTGTTAACCATATGCTTGATGGCCTTGTAAAATGGGCACCTGCACCAATGCCTCGTCAAACAGATATGCGTGAAGTTACCGCTTCTGAAGAAACGTTCACAGGTTTCGTCTTTAAGATCCAAGCCAATATGGATCCTAAACACCGCGACCGTGTTGCATTCTTACGTGTTGTATCTGGTATGTATGATAAAGGCATGAAGTTACACCAAGTTCGAATCAAAAAAGATGTGGTAATTTCTGATGCATTAACCTTTATGGCTGGCGACCGTTCTCACGTTGAACATGCTTATCCAGGGGATATTATCGGTCTTCATAATCACGGAACAATCCAAATTGGTGATACCTTTACTCAAGGTGAAATTCTGAAATTTACTGGTATTCCAAACTTTGCGCCTGAGCTATTCCGTCGTATTCGTTTACGTGATCCGTTGAAACAGAAACAGTTACTTAAAGGATTAGTACAGTTATCAGAAGAAGGTGCTGTACAGGTCTTTAGACCACTGGCAAATAACGATTTAATCGTAGGGGCAGTGGGTGTACTTCAGTTTGATGTGGTTGTTGCAAGACTTAAGAGTGAATATAACGTTGAAGCGATTTATGAATCCGTTAACGTTTCAACAGCTCGCTGGGTTGAGTGTAATAACGAGAAAAAACTCGAAGAGTTTAAACGTAAAAATGAACAAAACTTGGCACTTGATGGCGGCGATAACTTAACTTATATCGCACCAACAATGGTCAACTTGAATTTAACGCGTGAGCGTTATCCTGATGTTGAGTTTCATCAGACGCGTGAACACTGATACTCGTCATACTTCAAGGTGTAGCGTTGTTGACGGCGTTCATTCGCACTAGTCACATACTTATGTATGCTCCTAGCGACTTATTCACTTGTCGCCTAGCTACATCTTGAATTATTTAGAGTATCTACTCTTCTGCTTCAAGGTGTAGCGTTGTTGACGGCGTTCATTCGCACTAGTCACATACTTATGTATGCTCCTAGCGACTCATTTGCTTGTCGCCTAGCTACATCTTGAATTATTTAGAGCATCTACTCTTCTGCTTCAAGGTGTAGCGTTGTTGACGGCGTTCATTCGTACTAGTCACATACTTATGTATGCTCCTAGCGACTCATTTGCTTGTCGCCTAGCTACATCTTGAATTATTTAGAGTATCTACTCTTCTGCTTCAAGGTGTAGCTTTTAGAGTAAGAGTGTTGGCATACTTACAGTTGTAGCTTGAATTACTTAGAGTATTTAACTTAATGAAAAGGCTATATATTTTTAATATAGCCTTTTTTGTTTCTTCGTTTTTCTTTGTTAAATTTACTTTGTATATCACTAATATCCTGCCAAAAAGCCCTTCTTCATTTGGAATTACTCTCTTTTTTTTCTGTTAATATTATGCTCGTTTTTATACTTATTTATAAATATATGTAAAATTTATTATAGTTTTATTGGTTATTATTAGAATAAAATTATTAGGATTAGTCTTTGTTTGTTATTTTTTACTTTATTTAACTCAAATAGCTTATTAGTGTAATAGCTTGGATTGTTAAAATTTTGTAGTACTTCATAAAAATACAGATATTAAAATACACATATTTCCTATCGCCGTTATTGTGATTAGGGGGAGAGCAATGAAACAATATAAAACGCTGAAACTAGCGTTAGTAATGTCAATGGGCTTGGCTTTTGTCAGTATGGGTGCATCAGCTGAAACATCGTGGTATAGCGAAATCAATAACAGTGGGAATAACACGGGGTATTATTTAAGTGATACTTCTATCTCGAATAAAATTAAAGATACGTTATTACCAATGCAAGATATTGATAGTGAAAATATTTCTATTCGTACTGAGTTTGGACATGTTTTTCTTTCAGGTTTTGTTGATAGTAAAGCGCAAGAAGAAAAAATCTTACAAATTATTGAAAAAATTGAAGGTGTTAAAAGCGTAGACTCAGATGTAAATATCAAATCATAAAGATGATTTTCTTTTGTATCGTAAGATATTGTCTAATTTATTTGTACGAATACGTAAAAATAGTGACGTCAAAAAAATGTGCGGGTATCCTTTGATAAGTTGTATAAAGGAGACATTATGGGGAAGTATATACCTGTCACATTAAATAATATTACGGCACTCGAATTTCAATCCTCATTACCACAAGGCAAAGTCGCTTTAGTTTGTGAAGGCGGAGGTCAACGCGGGATCTTTACTGCGGGTGTCCTTGATGAATTTATGCGATCACAATTTGATCCCTTTGATATTTTACTTGGGGTGTCTGCAGGGGCGCAAAATTTATCTGCTTTTGCCTGTGGTCAGCGTGGATATGCACGTAAAATTATTAATCGCTATACAACTAATAATCAATTTTTTAATCCTCTTCGCTTTGTCCGAGGCGGTAATTTACTGGATCTTGATTGGTATATAGACACAACAGCCAAAGAAATGCCTCTTGACATGCCAACAGCGCTACGTCGTTTTGATACGGGGCGCGAATTTTATATGGTGGCAAGTCGTTCCGATAATTTTCAGGCAAATTATTTTCAACCCGATGAACCGACTTGGCTTGAGATAATCAAAGCATCCAGTGCTATTCCTGCTTTTTATCGTAATGGTGTCTTATTTCATGATGTTGTTTATCATGATGGTGGCATTAGTGATGCTATTCCTGTGAGAGAAGCTTATCGACGTGGCTGCCGTACTATCGTCGTTGTTCGTACTGTTCCTTCTGAATATCAATACACAACAGAATGGGTTGAGCGTATGGGAAAATGGTTTGAAAATAGCCGTTTACAGCGCTTTATGGAGATGGCTCAAGTGCATATCGAAACCTATACCGAGACAATTAAATTTATCCAATCTCCCCCAGAAGATGTTGTGGTTATTGAAATATATCCACCAACGACATTGCAATCTAGCGCGTTAGGAAGTCGTTTAAGTGCACTAAATCATGATTATCATGTGGGCAGACGTTGTGGGCGCTATTTTCTGGCAACAATTGGTCAGCACTTTTCTAAGAAAAAATTCAAACAACACGATAAAAAAGTCTTTAGTTTGTTTGAACAAGAAGCGAAGGCTGATAAAGCAGAGAATGCCTCTATAATTCAACAAGGAACTCGCAGCGTACACCCTGATGTGAGGCAGATTCAGAATGAATAAATTTATTGATACACACTGCCATTTTGATTTTCCGGTTTTTTATGATGATATTGCTAACAGTTTGTCACTAGCGCGTCAGGCTCATGTTGAAAAAATCATTATTCCCGCCGTTGCACGTTGGAATTTAGATGTTGTTGCAGAGCTCGCTAACCATCACCATCAATTATATTGTGCATTGGGATTACACCCTTTATATATCAATGAGCATACTGAACAGCATCTTTTGGAATTGGAACAAAAATTAAAAACGGCTTCTCGTTGTGTTGCTATCGGCGAAATTGGGCTTGATGATTATATGGAAAATCCCCAGTCAGAGAAGCAAGAGGCATTTTTAATTGCACAGCTTAAATTAGCGATTAAATTTGATTTGCCTGTGATCCTACATTCACGTAAAACCCACGATAAGCTAAGTGCACTTTTACGCCGTTATGATGTGCCTCGCAAAGGGGTTATTCATGGTTTTGCAGGAAGTCTGCAACAGGCAGAAAAGTTTATTCAGCAAGGCTATTTTATTGGTGTTGGTGGAACCATTACTTATGAGCGAGCACAAAAAACTCGCCGTGCAATTGCCTCGTTACCACTAGAATATCTGTTATTAGAAACAGATGCTCCTGATATGCCTGTAAGTGGTTTTCAAGGTAAACCTAATCGCCCAGAACGTATTCAGAACGTTTTTTCCCAACTCTGTGAGCTGCGTCAAGGATCACCAGAGGCGATCGCAGAGCAACTCTATCTCAATAGCCTACAATTATTTGGGCTCAACAATATTACCTAGCGCTTGAATGAAAATGCGGTTTATCTAAAGGTTAAAAACTCCCTAGCCTGTTCAACAAATGCATTTTCTTTTTTGTGTGATCTACTTCTCATTTATGACTTTTGTGTTACTTTTTTCAGACTCTATTTGTGATGGGTATTGAGGGTTCTTTTCTTAGACTAGGTATAATTATCCGGCAAAAAGAGTCAATAAGCTCTGGTTAGAGCGTTATTGATAATCCATTAAATTTTTATGTGAACAGGGATCCTTCAATGCAACTCATTATGAGCTTGGTCGGAATGGCAACATTAATATTGATAGCCATTCTGTTTTCCAGCAATCGACGTGCAATTAGATTACGTACAGTTGGTGGCGCATTCCTTATTCAGATTGGCTTAGGCGCATTTGTACTTTATTCAGATGGTGGTCGTAAAGTATTAATGGCTATTTCTGATGGTGTTAAAAATGTCATTGATTACGGTGAAAATGGAATGAGTTTTCTGTTTGCCGGCCTAGTATCAGACAAAATGTTTGAGTTATTTGGTGGTGGTGGTTTCGTTTTTGCCCTACGCGTGCTGCCTGTTATCGTATTCTTCTCTTCACTAATTGCTGTGCTGTATTACCTCGGTATCATGCAAATTGTGATTAAAATTCTTGGTGGTGGCTTACAGAAAGTATTAGGCACATCACGAACAGAATCGATGTCTGCAACAGCTAATATCTTTGTTGGGCAAACAGAAGCCCCGCTGGTTGTTCGCCCTTATATTGCAAGAATGACAACCTCAGAGCTCTTTGCTGTTATGTGTGGTGGTTTAGCCTCTGTTGCAGGTTCTGTGCTTGCTGGATACGCCAGCATGGGCGTACCGTTAGAGTATTTGATCACGGCATCCTTTATGGCCGCTCCTGGTGGTTTACTCTTTGCTAAATTATTGATCCCTGAAACAGAAACACCTGATGATCAAAAAGATGCACTTGATAAAATGGCAGATGATGAGAAACCTGCCAATATTATTGATGCTGCCGCTGCGGGTGCCTCTTCAGGCTTACAGCTTGCTCTGAACGTCGGTGCCATGTTACTTGCTTTCGTTGCATTGATTGCATTAGTTAATGGTATTCTTGGCGGTATTGGTGGCTGGTTTGGTTATGAGAATTTCTCATTAGAATTAGTGTTAGGTTGGATCTTCGCACCAATTGCTTTCCTTATCGGGGTACCTTGGAGTGAAGCAACTATTGCAGGCTCATTTATTGGACAAAAAATTGTTATTAATGAGTTCTATGCTTACTCTGAGTTTAGTAAATATCTACAAGAAGATGCATTAGTTGCAGGTTCTGGACTTATGGTGCTATCAGAGCAAACGAAGATAATCATCTCCTTTGCATTATGTGGTTTTGCTAACCTCTCTTCTGTTGCTGTACTGCTAGGTGGTTTAGGTGGAATGGCGCCAAACCGTCGTAAAGATGTGGCTCGTTTAGGAATGAAAGCTGTGCTAGCTGGTACACTTTCTAACTTAATGAGTGCAACGATTGCAGGATTCTTCTTTGCATTAACGGCAATGGCTGTTGTTGCTGCTTAATTGATTTTTAGTGTGAAGAGCAGATGGGTTTTGCCTATCTGCTCTTTTATGTTTGTTTTCTGTTGTAATGTTAACTACTTTTATTGTGTGAGATATTTCGCAATTTGTATTGAGTAGGGTCAATAGCAATATCATTTCATATTGATCACGCTTTTTTTGCGTTATAAAGACGACTTAAAAGCGCTATTCGAGTAACATTAAACCAGAAAATGACCTAATTGTGATATTGGTCACAATTTTATGTCATTGTTTGCAAGTTGCATTTAATTAGTGTGACGTAAAGCACATCTAATTGTTCCTTAGCGTGTTCAAATAAGATGTGCTGAAACTTCATGGAATGGCGAAGGCTCAATGACGGGTCGCCGAAGTGAGCATAGCGCGGTGAGAGGGAGCTCAGCTGTCGTTGTAGCGCAAGTTACAACAACATCTTCAAGGAACCAAGTCCGCTCGCCAACAAATTTAATCGCTAACCTTAAGCGTACGCCCAAAAGGGCTTGAGAAACATCGTTGGAGAGTTTTATGACAGATTTAACCGCTGCAGCGCGCCTTGCGCTGTCTTTGATGGATTTAACTACATTAAATGATGACGACACTGATGCAAAAGTGACTGCATTATGTCATCAGGCTAAAAGCCCAGAAGGCAATACAGCCGCTATTTGTATCTACCCACGTTTTATTCCGTTAGCACGTAAAGTGTTACGTGAACAGGGTACTCCAGACGTCCGTATCGCAACCGTAACTAACTTCCCTCATGGTAATGATGATTTAGATATCGCATTAGCAGAAACCAACGCGGCATTAGCTTATGGCGCAGATGAGGTTGATGTAGTTTTCCCTTACCGTGCATTTATGGCAGGTAACGAGCAAATCGGTTTTGATATCGTTAAAGCATGTAAAGAAGCTTGTGCAGAAGCAGGTTCTTTACTGAAAGTCATTATTGAAACGGGTGAGCTGAAAGATCCTGCACTTATCCGTAAAGCATCTGAAATTTCAATCAAAGCAGGTGCTGACTTTATTAAAACTTCCACAGGTAAAGTACCTGTAAATGCAACACTGGAAAGCGCTGAGTTAATGATCCAAGTGATCCACGATATGGGTGTTGGCAAAGAAGTTGGTTTCAAACCTGCGGGTGGTGTACGTACCGCTGAAGAAGCTGCTCAATACCTTGCATTAGCTAACCGCATTATGGGTGACAACTGGGTTGATGCCCGTCACTTCCGTTTTGGCGCGTCAAGCCTGTTAGGTAATTTATTAGCCACTTTAGGTCATGGCGAACAAAAATCGTCTAGTGGTTACTAATCCATTCGTGAAATACGCTCACTCTTCATTATTGTGGGCGTTACCAATGCTATAAAACCAGGAGGTTGCAGTGTTTCTTGCCCAAGAGATTATTCGTAAAAAGCGTGATGGTCATCCTTTAACTGAGGAAGAAATTCGTTTTTTCATTAATGGCGTCAGAGATAATACTGTTTCTGAAGGTCAAATTGCTGCATTAGCAATGACTATTTATTTCCACGATATGACAATGCCAGAGCGTGTTGCTTTGACATTAGCTATGCGTGATTCCGGTACAGTACTGAACTGGAAAAGCCTAAATTTAAACGGCCCAATCGTTGATAAACACTCAACTGGTGGTGTGGGCGATGTAACTTCACTGATGTTAGGGCCAATGGTTGCGGCTTGTGGTGGTTATGTTCCTATGATCTCTGGTCGTGGATTAGGCCACACAGGTGGAACATTAGATAAGCTTGAAGCAATTCCCGGCTTTGATATTTTCCCTGATGATGAGAAATTCCGCGACATTATTCGCAATGTCGGTGTTGCCATTATCGGACAGACTAATTCATTAGCACCTGCTGACAAACGCTTTTATGCTACCCGTGATATTACTGCTACAGTTGATTCAATCCCGCTTATCACTGCATCTATTTTAGGTAAAAAATTAGCTGAAGGCTTAGATGCATTAGTGATGGACGTTAAAGTGGGCTCAGGTGCCTTTATGCCGACTTATCAGAAATCTGAAGAGCTGGCTGAATCAATTGTTCAAGTAGCAAATGGCGCAGGCTGTCAAACTACGGCACTGTTAACTGATATGAATGAAGTATTAGCTTCTAGTGCAGGTAATGCGGTTGAAGTTCGTGAAGCAGTTCAATTCTTAACAGGCGAATATCGTAATCCACGTCTATTTGAAGTCACTATGGCGCTGTGTGTTGAAATGTTAGTATCAGGCCGTTTAGCGGATGATCGTCAACAAGCTCGTCAAAAACTACAAGATGTGTTGGATAACGGTAAAGCGGCAGAAGTCTTTGGTCGTATGGTTGCAGCACAGAAAGGCCCATCTGATTTTGTTGAAAACTACAATAAATACCTGCCAACTGCGGTATTAAGTAAACCTGTATTCGCTGAGAAAGCAGGATTTATCACTGAAATGGATACGCGTGCATTAGGTATGTCAGTTGTGACATTAGGTGGTGGTCGTCGTAAAGCAACTGATGCTATTGATTATAGTGTTGGCTTAAGCGACATCGTAGCGCTTGGTGCTGAAATCAATACAGATACACCTTTAGCGATGATCCATGCTAACAGTGAAAAATCATGGCAAGAAGCTGCGGCTGAAGTCCGTAACGCGATGGTAATTGGTGACAGCAAACGCGAAGCTTCACCAATGGTGTACCGCCAAATCAGCGAATAAGAACTCAATTACGATTTATAAGTGACATATCCGTGGTCTACGGAGAATGACACAGGAGAGAGAATTATGAAACGTGTACATATCATGGTATTAGATTCCTTCGGTATCGGTGCTGCCGGTGATGCGGAGAAATTCGGTGACCAAGGTTCAGACACTTTAGGGCACATCGCACAAGCGTTTGCTGACGGTAAAGCAGATAGAGAAGGTCGTAAAGGTCCTCTTCATTTACCTAATCTTTGCCGTTTAGGTTTAGGTAAAGCTGCGGAAGAATCAACAGGTAAATTCCCTATTGGTTTAGATAAAGACGCAGATATTATCGGAGCTTATGGCTACGCGAGTGAAATCTCTTCTGGTAAAGATACTCCGTCAGGCCACTGGGAAATCGCAGGTGTTCCTGTTCTGTTTGATTGGGGATACTTCAAAGAACTGAAAAATTCATTCCCACAAGAACTGTTAGAAAACATCGTTAAACGTGCAAAATTACCAGGTTATTTAGGTAACTGCCACGCATCTGGTACAGTCATTTTGGATGAACTGGGTGAAGAGCATATGAAAACCGGTAAGCCGATTTTCTATACCTCTGCTGACTCTGTATTCCAAATTGCATGTCATGAAGAAACTTACGGTTTAGATGAATTATATGAGCTGTGTGAAATTGCTCGTGATGAACTAAACAAAGGCGATTACAACATTGGTCGTGTTATTGCGCGTCCATTTATCGGCGATAAACCGGGTAACTTCGCTCGTACAGGTAACCGTCATGATCTAGCGGTTGAGCCACCTGCACCAACTATGTTGAAAAAACTGGTTGATGAAAAACAAGGCCACGTTGTTTCTATCGGTAAAATTGCTGACATCTATGCAAACGTAGGTATCACGAAAAAAGTGAAAGCGACGGGTATTAATGCTCTGTTTGATGCGACACTTGAAGAAATGAAACTCGCGGGCGACAACACAATTGTATTCACCAACTTTGTTGACTTTGACTCCTCTTACGGCCACCGTCGTGATGCTGTAGGTTACGGTGAAGCACTTGAGTTATTCGACCGTCGTTTACCAGAATTAATGGAACTGGTAAAAGAAGATGACATTCTTATCTTAACAGCAGACCACGGTTGTGACCCAACTTGGCCAGGTTCTGATCATACTCGTGAGCACATCCCAGTTCTTGTTTATGGTCCAAAAGTTAAACCAGGTTCATTAGGTCATCGTGAAACCTTCGCTGATATCGGCCAAACTGTTGTTAAATACTTCGGTTTATCTCCAGTCGATTATGGTAAGGCAATGTTTTAATTTTACTTCGGTAGGTATAGCAATATGCCTACCGAATTATATTTAAATAGTAAAAAGATAAATTAAAAGGAAGAATTATGGCTACCCCTCATATTAACGCAGAAATGGGCGATTTTGCTGATGTCGTTTTAATGCCGGGCGACCCGCTTCGTGCTAAATACATCGCTGAAACTTTTTTACAAGACGTGCGTCAGGTAAATAATGTTCGTGGTATGTTAGGTTTTACAGGTACGTATAAAGGCCGTAAAGTTTCTGTAATGGGCCACGGCATGGGTATTCCTTCCTGCTCAATTTACGCAAAAGAATTAATTACAGATTTCGGCGTGAAAGTTATCATCCGTGTTGGTTCATGTGGTGCAGTATTACCTGATGTTGAACTGCGTGATGTTGTTATCGGTATGGGCGCATGTACTGACTCTAAAGTTAACCGTCTGCGTTTCAAAGACCAAGACTTCGCTGCTATCGCGGATTACCAATTAGTTCAAAATGCTGTTGATGCAGCAAAAGCGAAAGATATTAAAGTTCGCGTTGGTAATATCTTCTCTGCTGATCTGTTCTACTCTCCAGATCCAGAAATGTTTGATGTAATGGAAAAATACGGCATCCTAGGTGTTGAAATGGAAGCAGCAGGTATCTACGGTGTTGCAGCTGAATACGGCGCAAAAGCACTGACTATCTGTACTGTATCTGACCACATCAAAAAAGGTACACAGACCACAGCAGAAGAGCGTCAAACTACCTTTAATGAAATGATTGAAATTGCATTAGAATCTGTTCTGTTACTAGAAGACTAATCAATACATTTCGTTGCTTAAAAATAATAAAAAACCCAATTTTTAAATTGGGTTTTTTATGTCTAATTAATAAAGCTAGAAACTAGGGAGCATAAATATACGTTTCTAAGTAAGGATCCATTTTGATGGCATAATTTTTGATATTATCCAAACTTGGTGATAATGGCTCTTTACACTCTTTCTTACTGATAATGTTATTGTCTTTATAAACAATAATGCCGTTAAAATTCCAACCTCTCCCTTCGCCGTCATAAACGACGTAGCTATAGTTTCCATTCTTAAAACGAACATAGGTCGATGCCCCTGCAACAAACATCTGATGCCCATAAAAGACATTATTATTGGGCTGTTGAGGCACTGGTAGTGTTATCTCTGTTTTAGCAAGTGTGCCATAACGATAAACAGGTGGCTTTCCATGTTCAACGAACACGCTGACATACTTACCATTTTCAAGTTGGCAGGTAAATTCTTCAGCATGGATATTTGCGGATAATAATACGAATACAGCAGCAATAGTGATATGCGTTTTCATATTGTATTCTCCTTTAATTACCTACTCTATTACCTTAAGTATCGGCAAAGAACACAAAATATGTAGAGTAAATATTCTGATTATTTAGTTAGGTTACTAATTTTCATTTTAACCAATATTTACATTATTACTAGAATAATCAACTGTGATAATTTCTTTGTTTATATTTTCACTGAGCGCTATCTATGAACTTAGTCTTAACCCATATTTTGTACCTAATTATGGTTAAAATTAGAATTAATTTGCTGATTATGAAAAATATAGTAGTGTTTTCGTTCGATTTTATTCGTTGTAATTAAATTAAATGTAATTTTTGCTGTACCAATTGTGGAAATAACAGATTAATTCAATTAATTAAATTAAGAATTAAGCAATATCAGTTGGTTAGCATGTTATTATTATATTTTGATTATATTTCAAATAGTTAATAGTATTGCAGGTGATTATTTTTGTTTATAGCATTATTTTCACTGTGATGTCAGTCACATAAGCATATAAATGAAATAATAACATCTGTAAATTTAACTTTCCGAAGATTTCTATTGTATTGATATTAAATAATATATTTTGTTTTATGTGGTTGCCAACAGAACTTATGTGATCGCATGAAGCACTAACTAATTTAATTAGAAAATGTATAGTATTGCTATGCAATCAATTTAAATTTTTGTCGGTTTCTATTTGGAGAATATAGTGAAAAATCAAGATTTATTAGGTCTATCTTCTGCTAACATTCTGAATGCGGAATTTGAGAAGAAATACCACGACGTTATTGCTCACTTTTTCAGCCGAGATCCGAAGTATTGGCCGATATTTCAGGATAAAACAATCCAATCGATTACACAGTTTAGAAAAACAACAACTAATGATAATGACCAATTACGGCGTTACTCAAATGGGCAACAGCTATTCGATCGTTTAATGGCGGATACACAAATCCAGCAAAACATTAATTACCCAGAAAATGATCCTAATGAGCTACTTATGTTAGTTTCAACACTGTGTAAAAACTGGGAAAACCCATTAGCGGTTGAAAACGTTATTGCAATGCCAAGTGATCCCGGTGTTTATGGTTCAATGTTAGGGTTAATGGGCAACCCTAACATGGTGTATTGTGAATATTCAGGTGTCGCTGATGCGTTAGAAAAAGTGACAATCAAAAAAGTCGCTAAATTGGTTGGTTACGATCCTGAAGTTGCATCTGGTGTGTTCACTCAAGGTGGCACTATGTGTAACTTATATGGTTATCTATTTGGTTTACGCAAATCTATGCCTAATTCTAAACATTTAGGTATGGCAGCAGATCAAGATTATCGCATCATTAACTCTCAAGGTGGTCACTACTCAAATATGACTAACCTTGCTCTGTTAGGTGTTGATGTTGATAACAAAACCATCCGCATTAAAGTCTCTGAAGATAACACCATTAATTTAGAACACTTAGAACGTGAACTAAGAGCGTGCTTTACTGTTAAGTGCAAAGTGCCAACGATCATGTTAACTACCGGAACAACAGATACCTTTGGTGTCGATGATGTGAAAGGTGTTTGTGAGTTACGTGACCGTTTATGTGAAGAATTCGAGATCCCTGTTAAGCCACATGTACACGTAGATGCCGCAGTGGGTTGGCCGATTATCTTCTTCTTAGAATATGACTTCAGCAGTAATCCACTGGCAATTAACGATGTCACTTTAGAAGGTTTACGCCAAAATGTTGAGAAATTTAAACATCTGAAATATGCCGACTCTATCACTATCGACTTCCATAAATGGGGCTATGTTCCTTACACCTCAAGTTTAGTGCTGGTGAAAAACGGTAACGACTTCGTGGCACTGGAAAACGATCCTGAAAACTTCACCTATTTTGAGCATGAGTTAGAAGGGCAGACTCACTTACAATCTACTATTGAATGTACACGTAGTGGTGTGGGTATTTTTGGCGCTTATTCTGCAATGCATTATATGGGAATTGAGGGGTATCAAACCATTATTGCTCACTGCCTACAAAACGCGAACTACATGCGCCACCAACTATTAGAGATGGGTAACGCAAAAGTTATCGTTCCTCAAAACCAAGGGCCAAGTGTTGGTTTTAAACTGTATGATCCTAATTTAGTAAAAGATCCTAATGTTGCTTTTGATTTAGAACTGACATGTTCTACTGATAAAGAAGCGTATGACTTTATGGTTCATAACACACAGTGGCATAGAAAACTTTTCTTACAGCGTGGTAGAGAAGGGTTGTTTACTAACTGGGTGGATTCTATTGCCTGCTCTAAATATGCGAAAAATAACCGTTATGTTTATCTTCCGGGTGAAAAAGCAGTATTTATGAACCCAAATACTGAACGTACGCATATTGATAATTTTATGAAGATTTTAACTGAGATGAGTCAAGATCTGAGTTCGAAGAAAGTGGCAAAAATTTAATCAAATTATTGTCTGATTAAATAAAACAAACTGTACTTTAATAGAGAAAACTCATATTAAGGTACAGTTTTTGTTTTACAGGATAATAGTTGCAGATTATCTGAGTTGGCTATCTTTACTACCACGACGATTATACCCACTAAACGCATTATTCTTTTTATCGAACGCTTCTTGGCAATTTAAACAATAACGTACACCAGGAACGGCTTTTTGCCGAGCTGGAGAGATTGGCTTACCACATTCATCACAAAACTCTGCACTTTTACCTTGTGCCATTTGATTGCGAGCTCTTGCAATTGCATCATCAATGGTGGCATCTATTTGCTCTTGAACTGCACTATCATTAGCCCATCCACTTGCCATTATATTCTCCTATTTTAACAGTGAATATAAATACTATTATTAGGGTAATGGTGAAAAAATCAACAGAATAAAAGAGAAAATAGATTACGAAGATAGGGGAATAGAAATAAAAACCCCCTCATAAAGAGGGGGGAATTTCAGAGGCATAATACGTCGTTGTTATTGTTTTTGTTCTCTAATAAACAGAGAAATGATAAAGAAGAGGGCGACGAATATGATAATTAGGTTAAAGCCAACAGAAACATTATAGCTTTCTGAAACCTGACCGATTAATGAACCTGCTAACGCACCGCCCAATCCTGAAGCTACATAAATAAGTCCCATCACCGAGCCACTTTTGCTAGTTAATTTTGTGGCAACCGCTGCGGCTGTTGGAAATAGCACAGATAATGCAAAACCAAATACCATAAATAGATAAACAACATCTTGCACAAAGATACGGCTAACAATAATGGCAATAAGCGAGAACAGTGAGAATAAAATCAATGTCTTACGATCACCCAGTGCAAGGTTAATAAAGCCACCAATAAAATGACCGATAGTAAATAAGAATGCAAAACTAGAAATAACATAAGCGGCGGTTTCTGCTTTTTGTGCATTACTCATATTCCCAATATCCATAGAGGTATAGAAAATAGGGAAGAAGTTTAAGAACGCGGCTTCGGCTGCCACATATAAAGTGATAAATAAAATAACCAGCAACAGTGATTTTTGTGTCAGCAACTCTAAAAAGTCACTGAATTTCATATCGACTTGTGCGCTACTTTCTATTTTTAACGTACTTAATACTAAAATAATTACAGCAACAATAACGGCAACACCAACATAAAAGGTACGCCATGAAATAGAGTGTGAGAATAAATATTGTAAAATAAGAGGCGTAACAATCATCCCCACACCAAACATGGCGTTAGAGACGTTAAACATCATTCCTGCTTTCTCTTTATAGAAAGTTGGAATAACAGTAACGATAGAGACAAGCATTGAGCCAATCCCTAAACCAATGACCAGATAAAAGCCAAAAAATAGCATCACATTGAAAGCAAGGCTGGTTCCTGTTAAACCAACAGCCATCATTAATGAGCCAATAAACATCATGACTTTTAACCCTTTTTTATCGGTAAAATAGCCCGTTAATAAACTGGCGACTAAAAAGCCGATTTGGAAAAAGGTAATTAATGAACCTACTTGGCTCATATTTAATGAAATATCATGTTGAACTTGTTCTAGGATCAGCCCTTTTGTATTTTGAATGCCACCGAGTAAAAACATCGTGACAAACAGAAGGAAAAAGACTTTCCATTTTTGTTGTTTAGCCATAATTTGATCCTGATTTTCCGCGGTGTATTATTCTTTAATTGTGTTGTTGTTATAAGTGTTATTATTAGGTGTATTGTGTTCACCAATCGCATCAAATAATTCTTGAGTCGCCCATCCATAGCAATAATAAAGTAAGTCATCACAAGCACTCTCTTCTGCAGCAATAACGGCTTCAATTAATTGAGAGGCAGGCAAATTCCACATTTGAATACCGCTATAAATAAAGGTATTTGGCTGTGAAAGCTGGCGAACTTTATTATTTTGTTCTGCAACAAAGTGAATAGGGAAACCCTGCTGTTTAAAGGTTTCATATGAAATATCATAAGGTAATTCAAATAAACGTTTAAACGCAGTGAATGCCCGCTCTTGGCTTTCACTATCATGAGCAAAATGATTAATTAACCCTTGAACATCCGCCCCGCCCCCTAATTTGTGATAAGGGAAATGTTTAAGTGTTGATGAATAACGCGTTAATTCATGATAGTTCTGACCTAAGATCCAACTGTAAGCAGGTGGCCACAAATCGAGCCATAATGTAATTCCATCCGCCGTTTGTTTGGCATCAGACAGTAATTTCTCAACCAACTGAGTCACACTTTGTTGGCGAAATAGTTGCCATGCTTTTAACAGAGGCTCTTCTTTTAATGCTGTAACAGGCGTTTCAAAATCCCCTTGTTTTAATGAATCCGCTAAAGCCGTGAGGCGATGTTTGATTTCATTAACAGGTAAGCCTTGCTGTACCATTTTCTTTTCACAGTGAGGGCAAAAACAGGTAAATAATCCCGCTGGATTGACTTCTTTACCTGCCCAATCAGGGAAACGAATGCGGTCAATTAAAAAGGTGTCATAACCGTAGTTTTGTTTTAATGCTGTGAATGTCTTTTGCCATAATTGAGCAACATCAGGAGCATTAGGGCAGAGCCAATGTTCTTGTGGACGGCCTTTAAAATCGACAACCTGATTGTTTTCTACATTACCAATAAAATCGCCATTCAGAATATTTGCCCATGGAATGACTTTATATTTTCCACCATCGGTGGCTTTTTTTATCGTCATTAGTGGATCTGCACCCGCTAAAATAGTGGGATCGACCCGTTGGCTCAGACGAGGAAAATCAGTATGAGTATTGATATGTAGTGTACCTGTTCCCATAACTACACTATGAATAGGGTTATGAGGTAGATCGCCAACAGGATAAGGGTTACGTTCAAAAATCGTATTAATTTCGACAAATAAATGCTCAACATGCTTCATATCGTCAAGGCGTTGAAGAATAGCGGGCATGCCTTCATCTAAAATATCATGTGGGTGAAGATGTATTCCTGCCATGAGTTGCTCCCATCTCGTTTAAAGACTTTTTTATTAGGGTTATCTCAATTGGATCTCGGGCATAAATTGAATTGATGGATAAACCGTGGCTAAGGCGAGAATAGCAATGCCATAAAGCGGGCCTTTTTCCCATAATTCAGAAAGCTCGATATTCACTTTGGTGTTAGCAAATAAATGTCTATCTAGATTTGCCTGAACACGCGGTAAAAAGGTGTCAGCAGAGCGGGTGATCCCGCCTGTTAATACCACTTTTTCCAAATTTGCAATGGCGACTAAATTCATAATGCCGATAGCAAGATAATCAGCCATTTCTTCAACTAAGGATTGAGCAAGCGGATCACCTTGTTGTGAGGCTTGAATAATCTCAATTGCACTAAGATTTTCCCCTCGTAAGTTTGCCACTCGCTCACTTAAACCTGAGCCAGAGCAGAAACTCTCAAAGCATCCTTTATTACGCCAATTGCGAAAGAGATGGTCACGAGCAAACATCATATAGCCGATTTCACCAGCTGCATTGTTTGCGCCACGGATAACTTTTCCATCCATTAGCAAAGCGGAGCCTAACCCTGTGCCGATCCCAATCAGCGCACAACTGTGTGTATGACGGCAACGGCCTTTCCACATTTCACCGACAAGTGCTGCACGAATATCATTTTCGAGTACAACGGGTACATTGAGTTTTTCTGTAAGCTGTTGTGCTAGAGGTAAATTATCCCACTGAGGTAAGTTAGGGGAGCCTTCTAGTACAACACCATTTTTGATATCGATGATCCCTGGTGTGGCGACACCGATAACATTGATCTTCTGACGGTCTACACCGCTTTTCTCGATCACATTTTCAATACTTTGTGCAAATTGCGTAATAAAGTAATCACGATCGACAGTGTCAAAGGTAGGCTCTTGATATTCATACAACAATTCAGCATCTAAGTTAAAAACCGCATAAGCGATTTTGGTTCCACCTAAGTCAATACTGACACCTAAACTGTGTTGAGGATCGAAGTTAACTAAAATACCTTTTCTGCCTTGTCCTGCTGGTGAACTGACACCGCTCTCATAAACGATTTTTTCTTCAAGGAGATCGTTAATAATTTCAGACACCGTCGCTTTTGTAATTCCGCTAATTTTGGCTATCTGAGCCCGTGACAAAGGACCTTGATGACGAATGACATTTAATACAAGCGAGGCATTCATTTGCCGTAATGTATTGGGTACGTTCGGTGTCACGTTACTACTCCATTTGTTTAGAAACAAAACTAAAAGATGTTTTTTTTATATAAAATCGTCTGTGCTTGATAGTTATGCACCGTTTTATTTACTTTGTAAAGTATAAAGCGACTAATTAGTTTAGAAACCATCCTAAATGCGTTTGTGATCACAATTTGATGAGCCTGATTTGCACAATGAGATCGTCCAAAAGATCTTCAATGTATATATTTGTTGCACATATTCTTAGGGCAATAAAACGACTAGAATGAAATCAATATCTATTGAACTAAAGAGAAAATTAGCATGAAAAAAGGAATGTTATTAAAAGGGTTAATAGGAATGTTATTGCTATTCCCACTGTATTCACAGGCAGTAACATTAAGCGGTTATCTTGAGGTAAAACGATTATTAGCTTTAGATCATCCTTCTAATAAACAACTAGAATCAGTGACACAAGCGTATTTAAACGGTATTGCGAATGGATTTAATTTTTATGCTGTTGCCGTAAAAATTGAGAATCAAAATAACGATGATTTTCGACCTCTTTATTGTCCGCCTTCGAAAGTAGAACAAAATGGCGATTTTATGGTTAAGCATATCGATGCTTATTTAGATAAAAATCCTGAAGTGAAGAAAAAACAAAAAGAAACGCCGTTGGAGTTAATTTATATTTTGGCATTACAAGATGCCTATCCTTGCCATGCTGATGGAAGTGTCTAAACGAAAAATAGCCACAGTCCCTGTGGCTAAAATGATTTTGGTGTGCTCTTTTTCTTGTTATTTACTTCAGGTTGCCTCTCTCATAAGCTCCTTGATGGAAGACACTCAAGCCGTTGCTGCTTCAACTTGTTTTACAGGAACAAGATGACAACAATCGCTTTCACCAGTTTTTTCAAAGGTTGATAGACGGGTGATTAAGAGTGAATTCATGTCTGTTAATAATCCCTCTGCTTGCAGTTTTTGCATGATGCTTTCATCACAGTCATTGTTGTTTTGACGTTGATAAGCAACAGGCGTTACACCACGTAATACAGTCAATTGACCAGCAAGCGCGGGATTATCCGTTAATGCGTATACGTTGTTGTTTGGCATAAAGCGTGACAATAAGGTCACTGATTTGCCGTTTTCTGTTAATGCGGCAACGCTTAAATACTTGTCGTCATGAAAAGCCGTTGTGGCAGCAGCTAGTGCAATCCAACGACCAGTTTGTGAATAGTAAGACGGTGATTGCCAAGGATTTTCAGCATTAGCCGCAAAAGAGCGCTCTGCGCCTTCAGCTACGCGTGCCATTGCACTAACAGCTTCCACTGGATATTTCCCTGCCGCCGTTTCAGCTGACAACATGACGGCATCTGTTCCATCACCAACCGCATTCGCAATATCCATAACTTCTGCACGGGTTGGCATTGGGCTTTCAATCATTGATTCCATCATTTGGGTTGCCGTGATCACAGGGCAGCCTAATGCGCGACAGCGTGCAATCAATTGTTTTTGTGCGCCCGGTAAGCTGGCATCACCAATTTCTACAGCTAAATCGCCTCGTGCCACCATAATGACATCAGATGCTTTAATGATGTCATCCATATTTTCTTCACAAGAAACCACTTCTGCACGTTCAACTTTAGCAACGATTTTGGCGTGACTTCCTGCTGCAATCACTAAACCACGGGCATATTCAATATCTGCACCATTACGCGGGAATGAAACAGCGATATAGTCTGCTTGAATAGCGGCTGCTGTGTGTATGTCTTGCTTATCTTTGTCTGTTAATGCAGGTGCAGATAAACCACCACCGAGTAAGTTAATACCTTTACGGTTAGATAATTTTCCACCAACAGTAACGACAGTCTCTATTTTATTATTATTGACGGCGCTGACTTGTAATTGAATATTGCCATCATCAAGTAACAGAATATTCCCTGGTGTGACTTCTTGAACAAGTTGTGGGTAGTCCAAACCAACTTGTTGCTCGTCGCCTAATGTGCTGTCTAAATCTGCATTTAGAATAAAGCTATCGCCTTGTTTTAATTGAATTGAATCATTTTTAAAGTTAGCGATACGAATTTTTGGGCCTTGCAGGTCTGCTAAGATCCCGATAAATACACGATGTTTTTCTGCGACCTGACGGATAGTTGCGGCAGTGGCCTGATGCTGTTCGCGAGTGCCATGTGAAAAGTTTAAACGAAATACGTTAGCACCTGCCATAATCAGCTTTTCAATCATCTGTTCTGAACAGCTAGCTGGGCCAAGAGTCGCAACAATTTTTGTCTTACGCATAATGACATTCTCTTTTTAAAGAGGGATACCCAACGGTATCCCTTGATGACAACTTAATTAATTCATTAATCCATGGTAACTTTTTTCGCATTCCAGACTAGCGTCGCTAAAATCATGGAAACGATGGCAGAACCTATCCAGAAATACTGTACTGTGGTGAAGTCGTAATTAGTGATATCACCCACTTGAGTTACTTTAATCAATGATGCTGAAATCAGTTCTTGAGCGGATGCTGCAATGTAAGCGAACAGTCCGATAAAGCCTTTTACTGCACCTACTGCGTTTTTCGGCATCAGGTCACAAGCGGTTAAGCCTGCTAAGAACACAACCAGACCACCCATTGCAAAACCAACCATACTTAATGCAACAGCATCCATAACACGGCTTTGTGGGCCCCAGAACATCAGTGCAAAACCAGCGATGTTGGCGATACCGTAAATCAGTGTTGGAATATGACGGTTAGCGTTGAACAGTTTGTCAGAAGCCATACCCGCTAAGATTGCACCGAAGAAACCCGCGATTGGATAAGTTGACATTGCGAAACCCGCATCAATCAGTGAGTAACCTTTTGAACCTTGTAGGTAAAGAACGGCCCATGAACTGATTGCGTAGCGAGAGATATACATAGCCGCACATGCTGCTGCGATGATCCACACTGTTGGTTGTTTTAATACGAATAACTGAGCGCGACGAGTTTCTTTAGGATCACTTGATTTAACCGCTTCTGACTCTTCGCCATACGCAGTTGCTGGATCAGGCAAGCCATAAGTACGAGGACGGTCTTTTAAGATCATCAGTAAGATGATACCCGCAGCAATACCTGCGATACCTGCACCGATAAAACCTGCACGCCAGCCGAAGAAGCTCACTATGGTTGCAGTCAAGACCCATGTAATTGCTTCACCAATATTACGCGAGCCACCCCAGATGGAATAAACCGTACCGCGCTGTTTTGGTGAGAACCACTGGAAGATAGAGACACAAGAAGGTGCTGAACCAACAGATTGGAACCAACCGTTAATACCCCATAACAGGATAAAGAATAGGCTCGCCGTTGACATTCCCATGAAGATACAAACAAAGGATGAGGCAATTAACGAGATGGACATAAAGCGTCCAATATTGGCATAATCTGACAAGAAGCCGTTAGAGAACTTACCAAATGCATAGGTAAAGAAGAACGCAGAACCCATTAAACCAAGTTCAGCGGTGGTTACGATACCTGCATCCAGCATAGGTTTTTTCACCACACCGAGTGCCATACGAACCACATAGAACATGGCATAACCAAGAACAAGACCAAAGAAGACCTGCCATTGGTGCTTTTTATATATTGCGCGGATCTTTTCACTTGACGCTTCTATTAGCGGCAGATCCTTTCTGGTTTTAAAGAAACTTAGCATAGAGATGACTCCGAATATTATTCATGTCTGAAGCTGATTTTGGTTTTCAGAGCTGATGCTATTCATTTGGGTCATCTTGGTGCAAAAGAAGGAATTTGAGTCATCGATGACACATTCTGCTGAATCGGTGAGTCAAATTTGTAACATCGCTATTAGGTGTTGGTTTGAAAATGAGTGAAGATATCGTCGTATCATTATTGTAAATGGGTCATTAAGGACTCATTAGCTCAAAATAATAAATATTGCTAAATATCAGAAGTTTGAAGTTCGACACATTTTTATGTTTATTCAAAACAAAATCAGGGGTATGTCATGAGAATAAAAATAACACTAAGCCTCGTCTGTTTATTGTTTAGTTGGCTGTTTATCACACCAGTACGTAGTGATGAGCAGCCACTTGTTATACTGACGACACTTTCAGATACACCAATGCGACCACTCACTGAGGCCTTTAGTGCGCGTTATCCAGATACTAAGGTGCAAGTGGTTTATCGCCGTGTCGCGATTGCGACACGGATGATGAAACAATATCCCACACAGCCTGTTGATATTGTGATGTCGTCATCGGCTAATTTTTTCCATCATCTAGATAGAGAAGGGCTACTAACACGATTACCTGTCAAGTATGAAACGCCAAAATGGTTAATGCGCCATAGTGATATCTTAAACGATAAGATAACCACGGTTGGCTATTCCGGTATTGGCATTATGAGTAATACGCAATATCTACAAAAACTCGGTATTCCGGCACCTAAAAGTTGGGTTGATTTAAGTGATCCTATTTATCAAGGACATTTAACCATGACGACGCCGGCAAACTCCGGCACGATGCAATTGATGGTGGAAAATGTGCTACAAGAGTATGGCTGGGAGCGTGGATGGCAGATCTTACTTGAAACCAGTGGCAATCTTTCTTCCATTTCGGCACGTAGTTCACGTGTTAGTGATGCTATTGCCAGAGGCATTGTCGGTGCTGGGCCAATTATTGATAACTACGCTTTTAACCATCAAAAACGTTTTGATTTTGTCGAGTTTAGCTATTTTGATAAGTCGATTATTTTACCGGCTTATGTCGCGATTGTGGCAGAAAGCAGTAAAAGAGACACAGCCGCCAAATTTATCGCCTTTCTTTTATCGGATGAAGGACAAGAGATCATCTATAAAAGTGATATGGCAAAGATCCCATTAAGTAAAGAGATCTTACGTAATAACGATGAACTTGCTAATAACACGGAATTTATTTTAAACAGCAATGAGGCTTATCGTCGTAGTGAAGTGGTTAGTGTGTTATTTGATCAAATGATCACCCATAACTTCCCATTAATGCGCCAAGTTTGGAATGATATCCACGAAGCAGAAAAACAAGAAAATAAAACCCCAGAACGGATTTCTGCGATCAGTAAAGCTCGAAAAATAGCAAGTTCGGTGCTTATTAGCGAAAAAGAGGCTAATTCACCAACATTACAAGCATTATTTATGAAAGAAGCTGATCAGCGAGAGTATTCTGATCAAGCGTTGGCTGTGTTGTATCAATGGCGTACATTAGAAGCTGAAAAGCTTGAACAAGCATTGGTTCTATTGAAAGAGACTAAATCACCCTAACCGCCTTGTGGTTCAAATATACAGCAGGAAGCGCTGTTTTTATGAAAGGTATTACGGATGAAATTATTAGTGCCTAAACAATTTGGCAAACTAGGTAGACGCCTGTATATGGCGTTTATCTTTAGTTCTTTACTCACCTTATTGATTGGTGTGGTTATCTTTTTTATGTGGGGAAAACTGGCGACACAAATTAATGCGTCAGTGGGCGAATCTCTACCGATGTTAACCACCAGCTATAATATGGAGCGTTATAGCACCAATTTACAAATGCTATTAAAAGAGCGAGAGCAGACACAGAGAAAATCAGTTTCAGAGCAACAACAGCAGGAAATTTATCGGTTATTAGATAATCTGCGCGAGTTTCCTATAGAGCAAAAACCACAACGTGATTTTTATACTCAACTTGTTGATGAGTTATCAGAGCTTATTAATCAGCAAGATGTGTTATTAGATAAACGACGCGAATTAGAAAATCGTCTTGCACAATTATTGGGGCAATTGGCGTGGATGCATGACGCTGTTGGCGAAGATATTAAGCCACTGCTTAATGAAATTGAGTGGCATGTCAGCCAAATGATTAATGAGAAAAATGTACAGGAAAACAGCTTACAACTTTTACTTGAATCTACATTATTACAAGAATTATTCACCACAGAAAATGAGCTGATTAGTTTGGTAGAAGAAATTGCACATCAGCGTTATAGCCGTGATATTGATGTCGCTTTCCACTATATCAGCGTTAAAATTGACGAAATTATCGCGTTAAATCAGAAATTAAAAAGTTATCCATCAACTATTGCTCATCGCCAAGTATTACAAGAAATTATTGCCATTACTCGCTATGACGGTGATATTTATCAAACATTAATTGATGATGTTGAAAATGAGAAAAAACTAAAAGCGTTAACCCCCGACTTAAATCAAAAATTATCTCAGTTTGATAATGCAGTCAGTGGGAATGTTTTGGCCACGAGTGAAGCACTAAACAAGCTTAATGATAATACTCGCAAGCTAATGGCGACGGGAAAAATTGTGATTGTGGTGATTATTATTGCATCACTATTGCTGAGTATTATTGTGATGAAAATATTGATTGATAGAAGACTTATCGCAAGATTGAATAAACTCAGTGATGACTTAGCGCATGTTGCCAAAGGTAATTTAACGGAGCCTGTACTGATTGAAGGGCAAGATGAAATTGGTTTATTAAGTCGACGGCTTCGCCGATTTTGGCGTCAAATGAAAGAAGTTGAAACCAGTAATGCGTTAAATCTTATCAATAATACTGATGCGAGTTTAATTACCTGTCACCACGATGGCAGAATGGAAACTGTCAATCCAAGTGCAGCAACGTTATTAGGAACAGGAAAAGAGCAAAGTAATAAACCACTTTGGTTATTGTTTAGTGGTGAGGCGAGCACAATGCTTAAAGCACAATTTAGCTCAAGCAGTCAGCTTTATCGCTTAGGGCAAAGTGAATGTACTATTCGTATGGTAAAAGCAGGTGAGCCTCATTTCTTGCAATTTAATATTCGTGAATATCCTCATAAAGATGAGCATAAATATATTGTAACTATCACAGATATTACGCGCCAAGAGTTAAGTCGCTTAGAACTTCAACGGCTTGTAGCATTAAAAACACAAGATTTGCAGGACAAAAATCAGCAATTAAATGAAGAGATGTTGCGCCGTGAACAGGCACAAAAACACTTAATTCAAACACAAGAAGAGTTAGTACAAGCGGCTAAAATGGCGGTTGTTGGGCAGGCGATGACCAGTCTTGCGCATGAACTTAATCAGCCACTTTCTGCGATTAACACCTATTTGTATAGTGCAAAGCTGACTATACAGATGCAAAAGTATGATCAATTACCTGATTCTATCGAACGTATTGAAAAACTGTGCGCACGAATGAATCGAATTATTACGGCATTACGTAATTTCTCACGTAAATCTTCGTCTGAAATTAGCTTTGTTTCGGCGCCATTAAAAGAGTTAGTAGATAGTGCGATGGTGCTGGTGGAGTCTCGTTCTAAACGAGAGCAATGTATCATTACGAATAATATTCCTGATGAGTTAACCATTTGTGCAGACCCGACACAAATTGAGCAAGTCTTGGTTAATTTGTTTGTTAATGCGATGGATGCGATTGCCGGTGTTGGTGAAAGTCAGATCACGATTGATCTTTTATCTGTTGATCCTAAACGAAAATTAGTGGGGATCGCCGACAGTGGAAAAGGGTTTAATTCAGCCGTTTTACCAAAACTATTTACCCCATTTACAACCACAAAAGATGTGGGGCTTGGGTTAGGGTTATCCATTTGCCGTTCAATTATGCAACGGTTTGGTTATGAAATTTACTTGGCCTCTACATTAAATGGTGGCGCCATGGTTGTTTTGGAGTTTACAGATGACACAATCACACATGCCTGATATCGACGTTTTATTAATTGATGACGATGAAGATATTCTTGAATCTTATCGTCATTTACTCAATCTTGCGGGGATGGTTGCCAGAGTAACCAACTCGCCAGAAAAAGCATTAAGTCTTTTAACACCAGCATGGCAGGGTGCCGTTGTTCTTGATATCTATATGCCAGCAATGAATGGCATGGAGGTTTTAGAGCGCATTAAACAAATTGACGCTCGCATTCCAGTTATCATGATCACAGGACATGGAGATATACCGTTAGCAGTAGAAGCAGTAAAAAAAGGCGCTTATGATTTTATTGAAAAACCGATTAATCCGCCTGTTTTCTTAGAGTTAGTGGCAAAAGCGCATAAAGAGCGTCAATCTATTCTTTCTCTTAGAAATGCTGTGATAAGCACGACACAAGAGCGATTAGTCGGAGACAGCGCACAAATCACCGCGATCAGAGAGCAAGTGCAACAAATTGCCGATATCGATAAAGATTTAATGATAGAAGGCGAGATGGGAACAGGGCGTCATCTTCTTGCTCAACTATTACATGAATTAAGCCCGCATAGCGATAAATCGATCCAAACTGTGGATTGTCAGAATTTATCTGATATTAAACAGGTTATTGCTCAAATTGAAGCCGATGAAGTAGGAACGCTGATTTTGCGTTCTCCTTATGATTTATCCTCAGAAGCACAACGCTGGTTGAGTTCTTACTTGTTAGATATGGAACGCCAAGGAAAGCGTCATTTTAGAACGATTGCAATTTTAGAAAATAATACACAGCAATTGGTAACAGAAGGGCGATTAATTCCTGAATTCTATTACTATTTTTCACAAATCACTTTTTCATTGCCTCCGTTAAGTGCAAGACGCCCTGATATTATTCCGTTATTTAGAGCTTTTTTACGGCAAAGCGCACAGCGACTTGGTATTGCAGTACCAAAAATTGATCGTAATTATCTTGATATTTTAAAGCGTTACGATTGGCCGGGTAATATTCGTGAGCTACGAAATGTTGCTGAATTATATGCGGTAGGCATTGTGAAAATGGTTGATAGTGAACAACATAGAGCCATTATTCCACCAGAAGGTCCTTTGGATAACTTAGTTGATGAATATGAGCGTCGGTTAATTGAAGACGCATTATATTTATTTGCAGGCAGGGTTAGTGATGTGGCGGATTACTTGGGTATTCCACGTAAGAAGCTGTATTTACGAATGAAAAAACATGATCTCGATAAAGATAGCTATAAACCGAAGGTTTGATTTACACGCTATTAAATAACAAAGAAGCGCCATACTGGCGCTCTTTCACGGTTTTTTTTAAGTCATAGCATTTGAACTATCTTGCTGCTAAAGTCACAAAGTCACCTGACCATTTACTGGTAAATTCAATACGTAATACACCTTCCCATAAACCTTCAGGTAAGGATGTTGTTGGTTGTGTGCCATTTATCACATTAAAGAGAAATGCGCTTTGAAGGCTTTTTAGCTCACTTTTTTCTGCTGCTTTATTTTCAACCACCAGCCCTTTGTTTATTCCTTTTTGATTATCAAGAATAACGGTTTCTTGATGGTTTGATAGTGTTTTACCGTTCCAGTCTGTTTTGACCGTTAACACTGAATTATCAGCAGAATTTCTAAGCTCATTACTGATTACTTTTGACGTTAATTTAAAGTCTGTCGCGCCTTCAATATCTTTAACAGTGATATCGAATGTACCGTTTTGATCATTAAAACGGTTATTTTCTGTTACTTCAAAATGTAGGGCATTTAAAGGGGTTACACCTAATTCACTTTGTGGTTTTTTTACTGCGGTTGCTTGCCAACTTGCGACTGTTTGTATTGATGAGGTATTAGCAAAGGCTGCTGTTGCTGTAAAAGCTGTCATTAATAAGCTAAGTAAGACGTGATATTTTTTCATTATGTATTCCTATAGGGTCAATCGATGTTAAGAGTAATATCGGCTAGAAAGTCTTTTTCATGAGTCTATAAGTAAAATTTCGACCATCTAAAAACGACCACTCATTAGATAAATTATAGAATAAGTTGAAAAAGTATTTTATTTAAAACATCGAAAAAAAATAGGAATAAAATGTAATAAAAATAGTTTTATCGTTAAAAATGTAAAATCATTTATTATCAGTTTATTATGTGTGTATTGATATCTTTTTATGATTAATATTCAAAAATTTAAAATGATAAATATGACAGAATATAAATTAATTTAATTAATTATGTATTTATAAAAATTATATATTTAACTAAGTTACATTTTCTTTCAAATGAGAGGAAATAACAGGAAAGGTTATAAGTTAAGTGGAATTACTTATTTTGTAATAAAAAGGTAGCTGATTAGGCTACCTTTTTATTTTTAATTAGTATTTAGATTACTTTTTCGCGCAGTTATTCTCTAATCCAATATAACGGTCAAAAGCAACAATAAATTGTTTATGCTCTTTCTTTAGCCAAGGATGTTGATAACTTTCACCGGGTAAGAGTTGTAATATTTTGGCATTTTCTTCGTCAGAATCGCACTGATCATTTAACAGTAATCGGAAGTAGGTATTGCCAGTGTTTTTGATGGTGCCTGCAATATTATTGTGATCATAAGTGAATTTCATTTCGCGAGGGCGGATCACCATGACAGTATTTAATCCAACGGTAGGAACAACCAAAGGTTGTTTGCTGTCCTCCTGATAAGGTACTAAGTTAACTGGAGTTTCTTCAATAATAATACGGTAATAGCGCTCTTTATCGTCTTTAGCACCTTTATAAAATAATTTAAAAAACTCATGCTCATTTGGTAATAACACTTTTTGCAAAGGCGTATAAAGTATTTCGCCGTCATCTATGGGAAGCTGTTTTTCATCTTTTTCTTTTCCTCCCGGTTTTTCGATTTTATAGACATGAATTTTATAAAGATTGGTTCTGTCTGTATTATTAAGATAAGTGCGAGAGAAAAAGGTTTTATCAGATTCAAGGGTAAAAACTTCAGAACCGACATAAAGAGCATGAGCTGAAAATGTCAGTGTTGAAAGTGCTAATGTACTGATGAATTTTAATATTCTTTTCATTATATCTCTTTAATTAGCTTGTTTTAATAAATGATAATAATGAAGTCTATAATATCATCAATATAAAAAGCATCATGTGTTATGAATAATAAAACGGGTATAAACACTCAAATTATATCCGTTGCTTACTTCGTCCTATTTTTAGTGAACATCTGTTCCAGACCATTCAGCAAATACATTGACATAACCGCTGGCTTCAACGACACCAATCCAGTCTTCACCTTCCATCGAGAAAAGGGAAGTGCCTTCATTCATTGGGAATGTGAGTTGTAAATAGGTACGATAGAAGTAACCCTCTAATTGATAAGGGTAAGGCCATGTGGTTTGCATCCATAAGGCTTCTTTTAATGGAAATAGGCACATTATCGCAAGCAGTACGGGTTTTTACTTTTGAGCTACTTTCGTTGGTATAAGTTAAATAGGTTGAAAAGGGCACATTAATTTTTTTATCTCTAGAACTCAATAAACAGTAAGGCTGACCTCTTAATGTAATTTGAGATCCTTCAACCGCAGCAGTAATTTTATTGGCTTGGCGAAATATCTCGGTTGTTATGAGTTTGTTTTTTTATTTATGATAAAAGTCATTTTATTCCATAATTGATTATATTATAAAGAGTGCTCATTTAAAGAGTCTCATATTTTATCTTTATTTATAATTTATTTTTAGTTCTTATTAAGAATAAATTATCGATATTTAAATATACTGTCAAAATTGGATTGTCTAATTTTTAAATAAATTAGAGAATATAATATAACTCCTCAATTGAGATGAATCCTAGGTGTTTTTGTGTATATATTGGGTTTATCGTTTTAGCAATGTATAATAATCCATATATAACTAAAAATTTATTATAAAAAACCAATTAATATGTATTATCTGGTTTTTATGTTTGATTTACTCATTAATAGTGTTAATTATAGTGATCACCTTCTTTGCTAGGTAATAATATCTAATTAATATTAAATTTTAGATTTAAATACTTAACTTGATCTTTTAAAGATTTGTTTCATTTGATAACTATCTTTGTATTTTACTAACATTATCATTTTTCGACTTTTGACTTAATTTACGCCTTTTGCGAGTATTTAATTGCAAAATAAGTAAAAGAACATAATTTAAATTTGTTTTTTTGCTTTAAATTTTTACTCTTACTTTCTTATTAAAGTTTATTACTTATTTATATGTCTAATTAAGATGTTTTTATTAATTAAGGAATTTAATTTCTAAAGTATTTAAAACTGACGTTTAAAAAAGTGAATAAGATTAATTTATTCCATAAATTAATTTGAATATGAATGCAAAAAGGATGCATTTGTAGGATATCCCCTATCTTGGTTTTATAAATAGATATCAATGGAGCTGTAAAATTTAAATTATAGAAAGGCGGTTAGGTTTTATTACCTATCGCTTGTTTAGTTCGAAGCCAAGAAATATCAATATCTTTATTTTGTATAAAGGAAATTTTATGAAATTTACTAAATTAGCTTTAGGTGTTGCGTTGTCTTTAGTTGTTGCTGCTCCTACTTTAGCTGCAGATCCAGCGGAAAGCCGTGAAGGTAAAGTGCGTTTTACTGGCTTTATCAATGATGTTCCATGTTCAATCGATGATAAAAGTTTAGATCAAACTGTTAAGTTTGGTGAAATCGCATTGCATGAACTGACCAGCAATAAATTCCGTTCAGATAGTGAAAACTTCGATATTATCCTGAAAAATTGCTCAACTGAAACTTACAAAACTGCAAAAGTATCATTTACTGGTGCAACTGTAAGTGGTTTTGATGGTTATACCGGCGAATTACTGGGCTTAGGTGGCAAAGTACAAAACGCAGGTATCGTTATCACTGACCGCGGTAATAACCCAATTACTTTTGGTCAAGGCTTTCCAGTAGCAGGCCACGCTTTAAATAATGGCGACGGCTCTACCACGACATTGCAATTCTCGGCTTACGTGAAAGGTAACGAAGCAGACGATAAGAAAGCAACAACAGGTTCTTTTGACACAGTAGCTAACTTCAAGGTTATCTACGAATAATTGTTGTTTTTTTAATAGGATGTGTGGCGCTTAAGCGCCATGCATCTCATCAATATTGTCTTCTGTTAATAATGCTGAGGATGGCATAGCAAAATGAAAAGCATGAAAATAAATAAGATCACAAAAGTAATGCTTTTATTCTTTGTTCCTTTTTCGTTGCCTATTTTTGCAGAAGAAGCAGTCGATTTTAATACCGACTTTTTAACAGATAAAGGTATTGAAAATACCGATTTTACCAAATTTTCTTACGCAAACTATATTCAGCCGGGTACTCATTTACTGGCGACCGACGTTAATAAACAAAGAGTAAGAAACGAAGAGCCTACTTTATTTTTTGCCCCAGATTACAACGCAGAATTATCCATTCCTTGTATCACTCCAGAGGTTTATCCCATTTTAGGTTTAAAGTCTGAATGGAAAAAAAAAGTCACTTGGCTAACCACTAATAATATCCAGTGCCTTGATTTTCGTTCTGTTCCTAATATGAATGCAGTGGGTGATCTCTATACCAGTATTTTAAATATCAGTATTCCTCAAGCCTTTATGGAATATCAAGATCCTAGTTGGGATCCACCTTCACGTTGGGATGATGGTATTGCAGGGTTCTTTCTTGATTACAATATGAGTAATCGCCTTATTCGATATGAAAATAATGGAAAAGGCACTGAAACGGGTACCAATATTAGTGGTGTGATGGGCATTAATATGGGTGCTTGGCGTTTTCGCTCCGATTGGCAAGCTTCTGGCGGTAATTTAAATAATAACGATAAATCATGGCGTTGGAATCAGCTTTATATCTTCCGTGCTATTCGTTCTTTGGGGGCTAAATTAACTTTAGGTGAGCAATATCTCTCGTCAGAGCTTTTTGATAGCTTCCGTTATTTAGGGGCTTCATTAGAGAGCGATAATGCGATGATCCCACCTCGCTTACAAGGTTATGCGCCTGAAATTGCCGGGGTTGCAAGAACTAACGCCACAGTTATTGTGCGTCAAGATGGTCGTATTATTTATCAAAATGAAGTAAGTCCAGGGCCATTTAGAATTCAAGACGTCAATACATTCGGTGGTGGTACCTTAGATGTTTCTATTGAAGAACAAGATGGTTCTGTTCAAACATTTAAAGTGGAAACATCGCGTTTAGGCACACTAACAAGACCGGGACAGTTTTTATATAAGTTGGTAATGGGTAAACCCACTAAAAATGAACACGATACTGAAGGCCCGGCATTTTCCTTAGGATCTTTCTCGTGGGGGGCTGCGAATAACACCACAATTTATGGTGGGTTATTAGCTTCAACTGAATATCAAAATATTGCTTTAGGTTTAGGGCAAGATTTAGCGCCATTCGGGGTTCTCTCCTTTAATATTTCAGCTTCACGGGCTGAGATGGGAAGTAACTTTGATGATAAAACCCTATCAGGAACTTCTTATAACGTTACTTATTCAAAACAATTTGATGAAATAAATAGTCAGATTACGTTCGCGGGTTATCGCTTCTCTCAACGTGACTATTTAAGTATGACCCAGTTTTTAGATGGTCGTTATCGTGGACTTCATATTGACAGTGGTAAAGAGCTTTATACCGCAATATTTGGTACGGCTTTTCCTGAATATAATATCAATACTTACTTAAACTATTCTCGCCAAACATATTGGAATCGACCTTCAACGGATAATTATAGCTTTACGGTTTCTAGTTATTTTGATTGGGCTAACTTTAAAAATTTATCTGTTAATTTATCCGCTTATAAAGTGGAATCGAGCCATAATAATGACGAAGGAGTTTATGTGTCATTAGGTGTACCACTTGAGCGTAATGACGCTAATATTAGTTATTCTGGATCGTTTAATCGCCATAATACCAGTAACAGTGTTAGCTATTATGAACGACTTAATGATCGTAGCACGTATAATTTATCGGCAGGAACGTGGGATAGCGATAAAGTTAATCTTTCAGGTTTCTATAATTATGACGGTAATTTAGCAAAACTGACTGCAAGTGGTACTTATACCCAAAATAATCAAAGCGCATTATCAATGCAATTAATGGGTGGAATAACCGTCACTCCAGAAGGGGGAGCATTCCACCGAGTCACTTCAATAGGAAATTCACGTATATTGGTTGATACCAATAATGTTCAAGATATTCCGATTAAAACAGGTTTAACGCCAATTGAAACTAACCGACATGGTAAAGCGGTTTTAATGGGTGTGCAAAACTACTCTCGTAGCAATATCACCATCGATATTAATAACCTTCCTGAAAAAGCCGATGCCGTTCAATCGTCACAATATGCCACCTTAACCGAAGGGGCGATTGGTTATCGTAAATTTAATGTGATTGAAGGTGAGAAAGTCTTAGCCGTGATCACCATGGCTGATAAGAAATATCCTCCTTTTGGAGCTAGTGTTTATAACAAAGATAAATTAGAAGTCGGCATTATTTCAGACGAAGGCTTTGTTTATTTATCAGGTGTAAAAGCAGGTGAAACTTTAGATCTTGCTTGGAGTGGTGAAACTTGCCAATTCCAATTGCCTCAAGTACTAGAAAATAATTTAAGCAACATGTTGTTGCTTCCTTGTAAGTAATTAAATTTAAGTCAACGGTGAATGAAATGAAATATATCAACACACAAACATTAGGCGCTATCGTTACACTTTGCCTCTTTTCTCAATCCGCTTATTCCGCTATCGCATTAGATAGAACACGCGTTTTATATAATGAAGGTGAGCGCTCAGTCAGTATGGTTTTAGAAAATGAAAATGAATCTAAACCTTATTTAGCACAGTCTTGGCTTGAGAATAGTAAAGATGAAAAAATTAATTCTCCTTTTGTGGTAACACCTCCAGTTCAACGTATTGAAGCTGGTAACAAGAGCCAAATTAAAATACAGGCATTACCTGCAACTAATATGTTACCCACAGACAGAGAAAGTATTTATTACCTTAATGTTCGTGAAATTCCTCCTCGTAGTGATTCTCCCAATGTTTTGCAAATTGCATTACAGACAAAAATTAAAGTGTTTTATCGACCAAAAAGCATTGTGGCACCTAGCCGCTTAGAAGCTAATCCAATGGAAAAAGACATTTTGATTGAAAAACAAGGTGCTAATTACAATGTAAAAAACCCTTCACCTTATTATTTAACTATTACCAAAGTCAGAAAGAACAATGTCGAAGTAAAAGACTTTGAAGCGGTGATGATTGAGCCTTTTGGCCAACGTTCATTAGGGGCAAAAGTGGTTGATTTAGGTGTAACGCCAGCCATTGAATATCTTAATGATTTCGGTGGATTAGTTGAATTAACATTCCAGTGTCGTGGAGATATTTGTTCAGCAAATATCAAAGATAAGAAGGCGTAATATTATGCTTATATTCCGAGGTGTAATACTTTTTCTTTGTATGAGTTTTCTCACTCCTTCTGTATGGGCTGCTTCTGGCTTTTTAAGAGTCACAGTGAGCGGGAGTGTGGAATCGCGTCCTTGCAAAATTAACGATGGTAAACCTATCGAAGTGAATTTTAATGATGTGATGACCACAAGAATAGAAAACGAAAATTATAAACAAAAAATGGATTACACCTTGGATTGTAAAACAACAGGTGATCCGAGTATGTCCCTGAAATTTACCGGTGATGGTGCAGGGTTTGATACACGTTATTTAAAAACAAGTGTGACAGATTTAGGGGTGTTATTTAAAACCGCTGATACCAATATTTATATGACAACACCGTTTAAGTTTAGCTATAAAACGAGACCTGAGCTTTATGCTGTACTTGTGAAAAAAAGTGGTGCCACATTACCAACGGGCGCTTTTACTGCAACTGCAACTATGCAGGTTTATTACAACTAACGGAGGAATAAACAATATGCATTATTATCCATTCCTCATTATGTTATTTTTATTTTCTGCATTTTCTTTACCCAGTTTGGCAAAAGATAATGAAACACAGATACTGATTAAAGGTAACTTATTAACTCCACCTCCTTGTAAAGTGAATGATGGTAATATGATTGAGGTGAATTTTGGCCCCGTGGCAATAAAAACGATTAAAGGCTATGACCAAAAACGCGAGATTAATTACCAAATTACTTGTGAAGAAAATTTAAATAACTGGAATATGTATTTATCGATAGATGGGAAAAAAAGCAGTTTCGATCCCAATGGATTGAGAACCAATATTAATGAATTAGCCGTAAAATTTATGATGGGTAATTCTATTATTGATTTAAATAAAAAGTATTCAGTTAATTTAAATAACCCTGAAAAGATTTGGGCTGTCTTGGTTAAAAAAGAAAATAGTGAACTGACTCCCGGTAATTTTACCTCAGGTGGCACTTTATTTGTGGAGTACCAATAATGAATAGATTAAGTGTGTTTCGCTCTATTATTGGTAGTTGTTTATTATTTTCCTCTTCTGTTTTTGCAGCTGAAAATCTTAATATTTTTGGTTCATTAATTATCGCACCTTGCAAAGTCTTGCCTGAACACTCTCAGGTTGATGTGACATTTGATGAAATTCGCTTGGATGATATTTATAAAAGTTATTTTGAATTTGAGAAAAAGGATTTCAAAATTACTTTATCAGAGTGCGATATCTCTATTGCCAAGCAAGTGAAAATTAAGTTTGAAGGAGCAACGCATAATGAACTTTTCGGATTATTGGCATTAGACGACAGTGCAAATAACCCTGATTTAGGAATAAAAATTACCACTAAAGAAGGTGTACCCGTAATATTAGGGGATTACACCAGTTTATATAATATTCCTAATAATGGCATTTTTGAGCTTAATTTTATAGCTTATCTGCAAGCAACAGCGGCTGCCATTGCAAATAAATCAATTAAACCGGGGCATTTTTCTGCTACTGCCGTGTTTTCTTTGAAATATGAGTAAAAGATAATGAAAAAAATACAGCAAATTTTAAAGTTATTAATTGTACTATGCAGTTTTTCACTATTTAGCGTACAAGCAGGTTATTTTACTTATATTACTAAATCAGGCGTTTCACCTGAGAAGGAGAGTGATATACGTTATAACTTTGTCATGGAATATTGGACAGAGATGGGATTTACGCCAAACCCTTGTAAAAGTTTAGGTTTTAGTGGGCGATGTTTTATTCAAATAAATCACTTCCACAGCCTACCTAATAAAGGGGGAACGGGAACAGAACGTCGAGTTCCATGGCGTTGTAATGTTGATTTACAAAAATTGGCTAGTATGTCCGAGATACGTGATGTCGCAATGAATCAATGTGGTTTATCACTTCCTTTTGTTGGTTTTAGTGATCACCTTGGTAAACCTAAGGTTGATGAATGTATTGCTTTTTTTATGACGAGTAGTCCAACGGGAGGAAGTGGAAGAATGGTGCCTGGTGGTGTATGTGGTATTGCCCCACCGCCTGAAGGTAAATGTGCATTTATTTCTAGCAATTTAAATATTTCACATGGCGTACTTGATGTGACACAAGTTAATGGTAATGAAGCCGAAGAGCAATTTGCACTTACTTGTAATGAAACTATGCCTGTAAAAATTACCAGCTCAATGGAAGATCATTTTTTAAACTTAAAACCAGATGGTAGCATTCGTTCTTTTTTAACCTTAAATGGTTCACCTGCATCGATTGGAACACAGGTTAACACAATAAAGAATGAATATACTTATGTGAGAGTGATGTCAAAGCTTCAAACCTACGGAACGCCTTCATTAGGTAACTTTAGTGGTACTACGACATTGGTATTATCAATACCTTAACAAAATTAGAAGAGTCAATAATGACCTAGATTGATAGCGTTTTTCGTTGACTTACCCGCACATAATTGTGCGGGTTTTTTTTATGTGCTTAATGTGAAAAAAGGTTTATAGCGTTATAGGTTCAATAACTAATTCACCCTTATTTGTATCTAATTTTAGCTTTTGAGATTCAGAAACTTTTAATAACGTAGGTCCTAAATTGACTAACATCGGTAAGCGCATTTCCGCCGCGATAATGGCACTGTGAGAGCAGCTATCTCCTTTTGCTAAAGCAATACCGACTAATTGGCTATCAACTAATTGAATTAATGTCGAAGGGAAAAGCTCTTTTGCGACCAAAATAGCAGGTTGTGAAGGGGTGAAACTTGGGCGTGTTTTATCTTGTAAATGATAAAGTACCTGATTACGCAGATCACGAAGATCGAGTTCACGCGCGCGTAAATAAGGATCGGAGAGGGCGCAATACAGTTGTGTTCTTTCTTGCATTTCATCCGACCAACTTTGTTGGGCGCTGATCTTCTCTTCTTTAATGCGATCAATCACACTCGTAATTAATTCATCATCATCTAACATCATGATATGGCCGTTAAAAATAGCACCAATATGCTCACCTAATGTCTGGCTCGCTTTATTGGCAGTCTGTTTTAGTACTTTTAGCGTCTCTTTTATTGCGAAATTAAGTTTTCCAATTTGGGCATGGATATCAATCGGTTCAGATAAGTTTTCTATCGGTGATAGTTCTATTTCATGCCAAATAAAAGCAGGGGCTTTAATTTGAGACACCGGGGTTAAAATACCTTTTAATGTTATGGTATTAGAATCAGAAGGTAGCTCTTCACCAAAGCCATTTTTGGCAAGTTCAAGAAAAGCGGCAATCGCCTCATCTTCTTGCTCACCAGAGGCAATTAGCGTTATCTCATCACCTTGGCGAATTTGTATTAATGAAAGCTGATTTAAGCTGAGAGGATTAATACGTCTATCCCCTTTAACTAGTTGGTAATCTGCCTGAAAAGCAGAAAGTACTTCAACTAAAGCTGCAGCCGGTCTTACATGTAATCCATGAGGATTGCGAACAACCCAACTTACCTCTTTGCCGTGAATTTTGACAGGGGCATTAATATCATTTTTAGGCTGAACGAAATTTTCACCCAATTGGATTTTCTTTGGATATAAAGAATTTGAAGCTTCTTCAATCACTTTCTCTAATGACGCTCCTGAAGATGCGGCTACAACCGCAGCAAGTGTACCTTCAACTAAGGGGGCAGAGCAGAGAGTAACTTTTTCAGCGAGATCAGGATCAAGTAATTCAATCGCAGTTTCTGCACTTAATATTGCACTGCCTAAATCCATCATCACAACAATAGATTGTGCTTGAGAAAGTGATTCTATCGCCGTCATAATTTTAACGGCATCGGTACCAATCGCATTTTCTTCATCGTTGATACCCGCGGCAACAGCAAGTTGGCAATAAGCCGGGTTAAGCATCTGACTGGCAAGCTCTGCCACACCATCAGCGAGATGTTTACTATGAGAAACAATAACAATATTTATCATGGTAGACCTTTATTGGTTGCTTGTGTTGGTTGTTTGGTCAGTTATGCATTAATACTATTTGCAAGGGCTTGTATCATCAGTACCACAGAAACACTGCCGGGATCTTTATGCCCGATACTGCGTTCACCTAAGTAGCTTGCTCGTCCTTTTCGAGCTTGCATCGGGATAGTATTTTCAGCGGCTTTTTCAGCGACAATTTGCGCTTGATTGAGGGCTTCTTTAATAGAAAGATTTTGTTCATTAGATTGTTTTAATGACTCAACTACTGGCCACCAAACATCACACATTGTTTTGTCATTTGCCTCTGCTTTTCCTCGGCTTACAATGCCTTCCACACCTTCTGTTACCATTTCAACGAGTTGATTAAGTTCTAGGTTTTGCAATGAAGCCGTGGGTTTGGCAGCACGAATAAAGAAGGTGCCAAATAGAGGGCCACTTGCTCCGCCAATATTTGAGAGCAATGTCATGCCTGTGGTCTTGAGGATAGTGCCAATATCTTGCCCTTCAAATTCAGGTAACTTTTCCTGCACTTTTCTAAAGCCACGGTTCATATTTAAACCGTGGTCAGCATCGCCAATTTCACGATCTAAATCTGTTAAATAATCACTATTTTGTTCAAACAACAGTGCGCATTGTTGTAACCAAAGAATAATTTGAGCGTGAGTTAAAGCCATTTTTTGCTCCTTTTTCTTGTTATGAAAGACTTATTTCACCATCGCAGGTGTATTTACTGGGGCATCCCATAAGGTAAGTAATTCATTATCCACTTTTAATAATGTAATGGAGATCCCTGACATATCGAGTGAAGTACAATAAGAACCAATTAAAGAACGTTCGATGGTTAAGCCAAATTTTTCACAGCATTGAGTTAAACGGTTATAAACCCCATAAAGCTCGGATTGTGGTGTGGCACCTAAGTTATTAACTAAAACAATGACGCGATCGCCAGATTTTAGGGGTTGTTTTTCCTGATTTTCATCGATCCAAGTACCGCTTTCACGATCCCAATTGCGGATCACTCGTTGATAGTGACCATTTTCAATTAAGGTATTAAACATGGCATCGACGGTATCATTTAGGGAAGTAAATTTACGACGATCAATACCTGGTTCACCGTGAATACCGACACCAAATTCCATTTCATTTTCAGGTAAAGTAAAAGAGGGTTTTCCTGCTGCTGGAACTGTACAAGCTTCCAAGGCAATGCCGATAGAAAAACCATTGTTATTAATGTGATGACCTAATTTAACTAGTTCATCAAGAGAGTCTCCTCTTTCAGCTGCTGCACCCAGTAGTTTTTCAATTAATACGGTATTGGCAACACCACGACGTCCTGCGGTATATAAGCTATCTTTCACTGCCACATCATCATCGACTAATATTGTGGCAATTTTTACACCATCGTCATGAAGCAGTTCTGTTGCTGTTTCAAAATTCAGCACATCACCGGTGTAGTTTTTTACGATCATTAAAACACCTTCACCGCTATCGATCTCTTTGGCACAGTCATACATTTTGTCCGGTGTTGGTGACGTAAATATTTCACCCGGGCATGCGCCATCAAGCATTCCTTTACCCACAAAACCCGCATGCATCGGTTCATGTCCGCTGCCACCGCCGGACAATAGAGCAACTTTACCTTTTACTGGAGCATCTTTTCGCGTGACATAAAAAGAGGAGGGATGAAGTTTGATTTCAGGATGGGCTTTTGCAAAGCCTTGTAGTTGTTCAGATAACACATCATCAACTCGATTAATAAGCTTTTTCATCTTAAATGCTCCGTTTGAAATTTGTGTTTAGTCTTCAAACCAGAAATAGGGTTTCTGGTTTGGGTGGCTGACAAATTCTTTATTGAAGGATTGGCAAACACGGCATAAATGGGCGGTGTCTATTTTATTTAAACATAAGAATTATTTTTATTTAGCTTAAAAATGAATCTACATCATTTATCTTTCTATAAGAATAGGTTAGTCAAATAACCTGTCAGAATGGGAGCAAGATCATAAAAATAAATGAAAAAAGAGTGTCTGTTAGTGATGGTTACATACCTTGCAAAAGAGTGAGTGCTTTCTCTCTTTGTTCTGGAGAAAGGTTTTTAATCACATTTAATAACAACGTATCTTTGTTTTTTGCACTTGGCATAAGGGTGTGACTAAACGTAAGGTTTAAAACAAAGGTATGCCCGCATTCAGGATCACGACAAGCACAATAGAGATCGGATAACTCTTTGTGTTTACGATTACTTTTTTTTATAAGCGCTTTTTCACCGCATTCAGGACAAAAAATAGTTAAGACACGCATAGCATTTTTCTCTTTTCTATGGGCTATCAGATAGCTTCTATATTAGCTGAAATTTGTATTATAACCAGCCTATTTATTGTTTTTTATATAAATCTTTGTTTTAAGGTTATTTAAAGAGGCTTTAAACAAGTTTATTTGTTTTGTTTTATGTGAATAGTTCGGTTATTGTCGGATAAGCATTGATAACCGACGTTAACCGAACAAACTTACTAGCCTGAAATACAAACTTTGTAGATAATAGCTTCACGTTAAATGATACGGAGATAAGCAACATATTGAATTTATTATTTATTATTTTTTGTTGATTTTCAGTGCAAGTAAAAATCAATAGATAAGGATGTCTATTACAAGTTAACAAGGAAGTTAGCAGTAATATAACTGAATCGCCTGTTGTTTATCGCAAATGGATGTTGCGCGTAGTTGAAATAAAAGGAACTTACGTTATCTCAATCGGGAATTTATTCAGTTACACAGGGTCGTGGCTTACTGCTAATTCTTTACAGATTATCTGATGAATGTTGGGAGGTGAGGGTTCTTTTTACGGTTAAAAAAAGTGTAATCAGAGATGAGGTGTATTCATGGATGAATATGACAGCACATTGATATCGTTAGTCATAGTGGGCGCTTTTATTGCATTAGGGAAGATGCTTGTTGCGAATGAAACCATTACATTAAGATTGTTTATCGGCAAAATTATTTTAGGCTCTGCGGTTTCTGTTGTTGCTGGCGTACTGCTTATTTTATGGCCTGGAATTGATTCTGTCGCAGTAATGGGAATTGGCTCAGCGCTCGGTATTGTGGGTTATCAGTTAGTCGAAATCTGGTTACGTAAACGAGGTAATCAATTTTTTTCAGGGAAAGAAAAAGATGATACCAAGTAAAAAGTGCAACACGTTTTTATCATAATAAAAGTCGATAAAGTCAGTTTTGTCTCGAATGACTAAGGAGTTACGTCATGTTCAACACTCAAGCGTTATTTGCATGGATTGCACTACTGGCGTTTAGTTTGGGTTGGATTGCTCAAGGATGGCATCGAGACAATATAGCGTTAGAACAACGGATGTTAATAACGCAAATCGAAGATCAAGCAAACATGGATGCTTGTCTTGATCTTCAACTTTTTGTTTATGTATTAGAGGAAAATTATCTCTAATATAAAAGCGGAGACGCTTATTTTACTTAGTGGATGTCAGTTCCTGACCATTCTGCAAAGACATTAACATAACCGCGAGCCTCTACTACACCAATCCAGTCTTCACCTTCCATTGAGAAAAGAGAAGCACTTTCATTCATAGGAAAGGTTAATTGTAAATCGGTACGATAGAAATTGCCTTCTAACTGATAAGGGTAAGGCCATGTGGTTTTTGTCCATAACGCTTCTTTTATGGAAATAGGCACATTATCGCAAGCAGTACGATTTTTTACTTTTGAGCCACCTTCATCGGTATACGTTAAATAGGCTGAAAAAGGCACATTGATTTTTTTATCTTTAGAGCTAAATAAGCAGTAAGACTGGCCTCGGATTGTTGTTTTAGGCCCTTCAACGGCGGCTGTAATTTTATTGGCTTGGCGAAATGCACTGGTGGTAACAATATAATCAAACGTTAATGGTGGCTCTTTATCACCCACTTTTCCTTCTCTATAAGGATTGTTGACTAATTCTTTAGAAACAATACTAATGCCATAATCGCGAGGCTTGATAATAATCGTATTTGATGGCGTAAATTCATAAAATCCTGATTGAGGTACTGCAACATTGGTAAAACTAAAGGTAAATAAATCTTGGCTTTTAGAAAGATCCACGTTGTTTTTAATTAATTTTTTAAAGAAATTTTTTGTAAAATGAACATAAACGCCACCATTACCAGGAGTGATTAAATAAGAAGCAATGGTTGGTGATGAATAATAATAGGTTCTTGATGTAGGTGTTGCTGAAAGAAGTATATCACTCGCTGTTGGTGTAAATGATAATGTCGTTGTATCGACTTTCATCGCTAGTCTCATAACATTTAAGTTTTCGCCTTTTAGTTCATAATCGACCATCTTACAGACAACATTATCGCCTACAATTTCGCAAAACTTAGATCCTAAGCCTAAAACAGCATTACCTTCGCTATCGACAAAAATCTCTTGTAATGCATTGGTTGATTTTAGCTTTATATGCCCATTTTTGGTGATCGCAAAACTTTGCTCATTTACTTTACCATTTACAGAACGACACGTTTGACCCAATGCAGGGTTGTAATCATTTTTGGTATAGCAGAAAAAATAACTAAAATTCTCAGTACTGCCAATAGGCAAGTTTTGCATATATTGATAAAAAGAATCAGAGAATATCGCCCTAGGAATACCCGCTTCACCGCCATGAGTATTCATGTAAGCACGATACATTCCATCACTTAAGACTTGCTCAGGTCTTTGTATTCCATCAGATGGGCAATCTCTATATGTTCGCCAGCAACGGTTACCAATAAATGGCATTTTAATTGGAGAGTTTTCTAACCAAATATCAAAGTAATTATTGATAGGTACTACACCCGTATATCCCATGTAACCTAAACTAAGTTGATTATCACTGTATTTAGTAAAAACGTTAGCACCACTAAAACGGGGGTCCGTTTTTTGAGGTGTAATAAAATATTCGTTATCAATATTGTTCTCAATAAAAACAATATCATTGGTGTAGGTTGCTGCACTGGCAGTAAATGTAGCAAAAAGGGTAAGTATTAATAATAAATAATGTTTAAACATTATATGCTTTCCTTTAATTCCGGTTTACCAATGTAGTTTGCGGATCACAAATCACATCACCTACCCATAACACACCGCGTGCAGATGAAAGGTCTAATTCAGCTTCACAAATTTGTTTATCATCTTGTTGTAATGAAATCACTGGATAACGTTTATCAACATCCATAGCAAACTGACCTTGATGGTCGGTTTGAGTGCGCCCGATATGGTTACGTACTTGTGCACTGGCTAACAGTGTGCCATCAGGCGATTTCATTCGACCAAACACGGTAACCATCTGTTTTAACTCAGGCTGATGCACCGCAACGTTACCCGGATAAAGCACCACGTTTTTCACACGACCTGAGGCAATATCAAAGCTATCTTCACTGTTTTTATCATTCAGTAATTCGACTTTATATTCGGCATAAGGGGAAAGTGGAATAAAGTTATTCCCACCCGATAACACAAAACGTTGACCATTGACGTTGGCGGCAATTTGGCCTTCACCATCAATCCCAGTTTTGACAATTACCCCTGATGTTTCTTGTTTACCACTGGCAGAGAAATTCATATCACTATAAGCCAATGAACCTCGTGCTGTTAAGGTGGTATTTAAACGGTCATTATTAGGGCGACTCATGGTTAACGTACCAGTGCTGTATTTGGTATCGAATGAGCCGTAACCACTGACAGAGAAATCACTGTCAGTACCGTCTTTATCATGTAATAGGGTGGATACGGATAAGCCTGCGTTACGAATAGCAGAATCTTCAAAGCTTTTTGATGCAGATAACTCACCACGCATATTTCCATTACTGGAAGAAACGCCCGCACTGAGCCATGTGGCTAATGGCAGTGAGAAATCTAAGGTAATGTATTTTTCGTTGGTGCTGTTTTGGTTATCGTAGTGATAGCGTTGAACACCAGTACGCAAACTCATACTGCCGTAACGACCTGTATAAAGCGTAGTTGCATATTCAAAACTGTTAGACTTATTTTTGTCTCTTAAATCTTTAGTGTGAGAATAAGTAAATGAGCCTGCATATTCCCAAAATTGAGAGAAATTCAGGGTAGTACCAAAAGAGTAGCTATCAGAGTCATACATCGGAAAATCATCTTTGATATTTCCTTTTTCTCGATTGACCCATAATGCGCCAATTCCTTTAGGCAAGGAGTAATTAGCAGTAAAAATATTACGGTTACTACCATCTTTAGCAATTAGTGCCTGCCAACTGGTTGAGAGTGTATCCGTTAATTGTAAATTACTATTGGTTTCTAATACGACAAGATTATCAAAGGCATAAGCAGAACCCTGTAAGTTCAAGCCTGAAAATACACCTAATGTAATCGCACCAGCGCCACCGACTAAGACCGTATTATCGCCACTGGTTGTACGATATTCGTTATTATTATTTTTAATACGTTTTTTGTAATCTACATATCCTGAATATAATTCCCAACGGAATTGGTTTAAAGTGGCGCCTTTCATATTGTAAGATTTATTGACGGTTTGACGCTGTTGAGAACGGACTTTCCCATCAATCACTACTTCGATATCGACTTCATAAATACCGAAAGGGAGGGGTGCGGTATCCACTTCAAAACTCCCCATTGGGAAATTTTGAATACTTAATAATTTGCCATCACGATAAAGGCGGACTTCACCGGCACTCGGCAAAAAGACTGTAATGGGGGTTAGAGAAAGTTGAGAATGGCTTACTTTAGACGATGAATTATTACCGTAAGTAACACCATAAACTTTACTGCTGTTAAGTGCTGACATCGAAGCAATAGATTGTAAGTTCCACGTATTTAATAGACCAAAAGCAAAACGGCGACCATTAAAGTCACGTTCAAACATGGCACGATAAAAGTCAAAAGACTGCTCTGCAGTACCTAGACCATACGCTGTGGCGCTCAAATTCAAATGGTTTTCAGCAAAACTCCAAATACTGTCGATTGAAAAATAACTATTAGTATTATCTTTTTGCTGTTTCATTTGATTGTTATAGACACCTAAATCATAGGTGGTAACGGAGGAAATATTATCAACGGTTGATTTTCCTAACATTTCCGAACGTGCTTTGATTTGAGTGGCAAGGCCTGCTTCATTAACATCTAACGACATAATAAAGGTACTTAAATCAAAATTAAGCGTAGCATCTGAGGAAAGCACTATCTTATTATTTTGATCAAAGGGCTTATCTTTAAGTTCGTTTAATGATTGGAGGAGTTGTTTATTGATAGAGGCAACTTGTGCGTCACCTTCATCTAGTGTTGGAGTCACTGAGTTAATGGTGATTTTATTGTCTTTAAGTACCACTAGTGCATCGGCAATTTTATTACGACTTTGTTCTTCTAATACAGACTGATTAGAGAGGTTATAACGCAGATAAACAGGGATCGTCATGCCTTCTTCTAACGCAGTTGCGAAGACACTAGGAATGATGTAGTTACCCATCTTTAAACTAGACGATTGGCTAAATGCACTTCCAGATAAAAGGCACAAAGCGATACCTAGAGCTATCCCTGATTTACGCACAATGAATCCTTATTAAATTAATTTATAATAATAAAATCATCGTTATGCCAAATACCGACAGTTGCTCTTTTGCTTTGAACATCGACTTGTTTTAACTTAACACCAAGGCCTGGCATGACATAATAACGTTCACTACAACGATTATTTTCATTTTTTGTCACGGCATCAGGCATACAATCGCCTGTGGCGACAGTACGGAATGAGCTATTCCCCGTGTTGTAAACAATACGAGTGCTTTTATCGAAACGGTAACTGAAGTTTTCTTGACGTGGAGCGACGACTAAAATGGTACTTATCATTGCTGATGTGGTCGCAGTTGCTGCTTTTGAGCTCTGTGTTGATCCGGTTTCAGTCACGGGATCATCACGCCAAACTAAGCGATAATAGCGTTCTTGATTATCACTAGGACCTTTATAGAAAATCTTGAAATTTTCTTTGGTTTTTCCGGGTAAAATTAAGTTTGCTGGTGAGATCAAAATCTCATTATTAACTAAAGGGATCACTTTTCCATCTTCTAAAGGCGATGAAATACGTTCAATAGACAATCCAACTAACCGTGCTTGCTCGACGTTATTTTCAATTTCTTTAGCAAGAATAGTTTGGTCAGACTGCATTGTTTCAGTAATGGCGCCGACATGGATGGCTACTGCAAATTGGCTATAAAAAACCAAAGGACTCAAACACGCTAATATTATTTTTTTCATCGTGGATCCTTGAGGGTGAGCGAAAATTCGCTCATCCCGTATTTATTAAAATACTTACTTTGTAACTTATGGTGTTTTAGTGAAGTCGCCTTCCCAAGTTGCAGTAAACTGAACTTTAACGTCACCATCCCAGTAACCATCAGCTAAATCAGAGAATTGAGTATCAGTACCAGCGATTTTTGCGGAAGCAATATTGAACGTGAATTGGCTTTGACCGCTTACACGCTCTTTACCGTTGTAAGCACCGTCTTGAGCTAAGAAATCAAGACCAGCCGTTGTACCTGCAGCAACGTCAACCATGGTAGTTTCTGTTGAGCTAGTTAAGTCAGTACCATTCCATTTAACACCAACAGTTAATTCACTGTTATCAGAAGCACGTACTAATTTATCGGTGATGATTTTTGAAGTCAGTTTAAAATCAGTCGCTTTTTCTTGACCTTGGATAGTGATATCGAACGCACCATCTTGAGAATTAAATGCTTTAATACCTTCCGCATAATTGAAAGTTAAAGATTTTAATGGTGTAACAACTAACATACTTTTAGTATCTTTGTATGCTTTCGCATCCCATGAAGCAACAGCACTTGCTGTACGAGTATCAGCTTGAGCAAGAGTTGTTGTACCCATAATAGCAACTGCAAGAACGGCTAATGTCAGCTTTTTCATAAAATATCCTTCGTAGATTAATTCTTATTACATAATGTTTTTAAATAACAGATATTATTTAAAAATAATCAGTTATTCAGTTATTTAGGTTTTAGTAAAAATACTTATTTAAAATGAACTTTTAAATAGATTCATTTTAAATAAAATATATTTTTGAAATAGAAAACTGATTTTTTGAATTTGTGAGTGTCGATTCTCTTTATGATTTAAGTCAATATATTCAAATGCGCAAAAAAAGTAATAAAGCTAAAATAAGTGCATTTATTCTTTTTTGGATTATTGGTTTTATTTACTAATTTATCATGAGGTCAATTCTACAATTTAAATTTTTTATGTGGATAGGATTAATCCCATAGGATTTTATGCTGGAAAGTAAAAATATTAGTGTTTTTAAACTTTGTATTGATTTTCATACGCGTAAATCGAGTTTTTATCGTTATTAAATAAAGATAACTTAAGTATTTATGATTAGTTATCACTATATAAAAATTTTTATTTACTCTCTTTTTGTTTTTTTTTATTTTGTAAGGTAATTTTTAGAAATATAAGTTCAATAACTTGGTCTTTTTTGGACTTACCTTGGTGTTTTATTTGTTTTGTGATGGATTTAGAATTAACAGATAAACTTTATTATTGGGAGTATCTAAAAATGATTAGTGAGTATTGATCTAAATTAATATATGGCTATTACTACAAATAATTCTTAATTAAATAGAGCTAAAACTAATAGAAATTCTATTTTTATTTTTAGTTGGATAATAATTTTACAATGTAAATAAAAAGTAAATTAATAATGAAATATTTGTTTTTTTACTCAGGGTGAATATGATTGAAAATAACTATCATAAAATAACTATGTAACTAAACGACTCCCTTACCTGCTTTATCGTTCAACGCCGATGTTTATGATTGCAGCCAGTAAGCCTTGGGTAAAAGAGGCTTATTAATTGCGATAAAAATAAAGTCCTATCAACGTTATTAAGAGCGGACAGGACTTTTATGATCTTTATAATTTCTAGTATTAAGGGGTTGAAATAACAGCTTTAGGTGTGGTTTTTCTTTGGTGAAAATAAGCGGTAATAAGCAACATAGCATAAAGTATTGCCCCCATCAGCCATAACAGACCATCCCAATAAGCGACGCTATAACTATAAATAAAGGCAAATAAAAGAGGACCAATGATCCCGGTAATATTGGTTAGGCTCACCAGAGTACCTTGTAATTTCCCTTGCGCATTATCATCGACAGATTTTGATAAATAACCTTGTAATGCGGGTTGCCCCATACCTCCTGCCGCTAAGCAAATTAATGCTGGCAAGATGACCCAAACATGGCCTATCCACGCTAATAATAAACAGCCCATCATATCAATAGACATACTGATCATAATGGTGGTTTTTTCGCCCCATTTTTGTGCCAATTTCCCAGCGACAATCGCCTGAAAGAAAATATGTAATACACCCAGAACCGCCAAAGACATACCGATAGAAGTTGTGTTCCAATCAAAACGATATTGTGTAAACAGCACCCAGATGGTGGCAGGAATTTGCCCGATAAGCTGGATAATAAAATAGGTTGCTAACCAAAAGTAGAGGCTTTTCTTAAAAAAAACAGTGACTGTATTTGAGGCAGTTTGGTTTTCAGGTGTCCTATTGGCAACAAGCGCTTCTCTTTTTTGTGTTTCTCGGAAAAAGAGCAAAGAGAGTATTAATAATATCGAGTGTGAAATAGCGGCAAAAATAAATGGCATATGAGCACTGATATCACCTAATAATCCCCCTAGCATTGGGCCGATAATAAGGCCAACACCAAAAGCACCACCTAAGAAACCAAAATAGCGAGTTCGATTTTTAGCGGGAGTCACATCACTCATCGCTGATGCACATACGGCACCTGTTGCGCCTGTGATCCCCGCAATGATGCGCCCAATATAGAGCATCCAAAGTGTGGTTGAGAATGCCATTAAAAGATAGTCGAGTGCCGCGCCTAAAAGGGAAAACAGCAAGATGGGTTTTCTGCCGTATTTATCAGACAGTCGTCCTAGAATAGGAGCAAAAATAACCTGCATGGTAGCATAGAGCGCCAATAGCACACCGTAATGGGTTGCTAGTGAATTTTCACTGATAAATTCATTTAATAGCGTAGGGAGTACTGGCATGATAAGCCCGATGCCAATGGCATCTAATACGGTGATCAGCAGTATAATAATAATTGATTTATTCATTGAGATCCTAAAAATCTATCAGTGATAGAGTGGGTGTAAAATATCTCTATCAGTGATAGATTGTCAAGGCTATTTTATTTTGAGGTAGGTAATGGCAAAGCTAGATAAAGAACAAGTTATTGATAATGCGTTGATTTTACTTAATGAAGTTGGTATTGAAGGATTAACAACGCGTAAGCTGGCGCAAAAAATAGGTGTGGAACAACCCACATTGTATTGGCATGTAAAAAATAAACGCGCTTTGTTAGATGCATTAGCAGAAACTATTTTGCAAAAGCACCATCATCATGTTTTGCCATTGCCGAATGAAACATGGCAGGACTTTTTGCGAAATAACGCGAAAAGCTTCCGCCAAGCCTTATTAATGTATCGTGATGGTGGCAAAATTCATGCGGGAACACGCCCCTCTGAAAGTCAATTTGAGACATCAGAACAGCAACTACAGTTTTTGTGTGATGCTGGGTTTAGTCTATCTCAAGCCGTGTATGCATTAAGCTCTATTGCGCATTTTACATTAGGCTCCGTACTGGAAACTCAAGAGCATCAAGAAAGCCAAAAAGAGCGTGAAAAAGTAGAGACGGATACTGTTGCCTATCCGCCATTATTAACCCAAGCCGTTGCAATTATGGATAGTGATAATGGTGATGCTGCATTTTTGTTTGTCCTTGATGTGATGATCTCTGGACTTGAAACAGTATTAAAGAGCGCTAAATAAATCTAAATTCGCTGACGCCCTTTTTGGCTAATTAGTTGCCCTTGTATGTCAGCGATACCAATGTGAGCAATACAACCTGCATTAAATTGTAAATAGTCATCTTCGATGCCATCAGAGAAAATTACGCCATTCTCTGGCATCAAAGATCCTAATTGCAGTGGTGAGTCAGGCTCAATAGTGCCAAAAGTCAGTGCAACACCTGTTGTTCTACTTGGAAATGGCTCTCTTACACTAAATTGTAGCTTTCGATCACTCCAGCTAAAGCCTTGTAATAGAGGGTGCGAAGCTTCTCCTGTAATTGCCATCGCACCAGCAAGAATAGATTGAAACCACCCCGTTGATCCCAATCCTGTTGATACAATAATGCCTGATGAAGATTGCACTTCTTCAGCGCCATTCCATTGCAAAATATACTGTGCGGAAGTGTGGCTTTTAGGGCCAATAAATAAGTCATTAACCGCTAATAAGGATTGACCATCATTGGTTGTTGCTTGTGCAAAAGTGACCGTTTTAAATGGCATTTTTTTATTAATGGTGTTAATAACTGTCTCTTTTAATTGCCCTATTTCAAAGGGTAATAATTTACCATCCCACCTTGATGGATCAGGATTTATGGCAATGATAGGCTGTCCATTAAGGTATTTCAGCGTATTGGCAACAAGCCCATCTTGACCAATCACCACCACAATATCGTGAGGTGAGAATTGATAGCTGGGTAATAAGCCTCTTTCTAAAAGTTGAAATCGTCCTAATGATTTTAAAATTAGCTCAGCTTCTGTGAGTTGCTTTTGATATAAATTGTGTTCATTGAGATAATCCTTTACTTCAACATTGTTGTGTTCTAAATAGAATTTGGCTTGTGACCAGGTATTAAAGCGCTCAATTAATTCCTGTAAGCGGCTTTTTCTCATCACCAGCACAAAGCGAAAATCTTCGTTACGTTGCATTATTTACTGCCTTTTTTCATAAATTGGCTAAATAAATCAGGTGTGATATTCAACTCGCCGATTTTTCCTGAATTCAGTGCTAAGGTTTCAAATGCCATTGCCATTAATTGTTGTGAGTCCATTTTTGCTAATGCCATTGCTTTTAGGTTCTCAACGGGTAATTCACGATAAGCACGCATGGTAGCTTCAATAGCATAAGCATCCGCTTCTGATTGTGTTCGCTGATTTTCAGCACTTAATGCGACTAGTTCTTTGCGTTTTGCTTCCGCATTAACTTTGGCTTCAAGGCGTTCTTTTTCAATCTCAGCTTGTTCGCGTAGTAATGTACGTTCGTTTTCTAAACGTGCTTCTTCAATCTCTTGGCGTTTACGTTGAACAGATAAATCGGTTTCTAATTCAGCCTCTTTAATGGTGCGCTCTTGTTCTACTGAGAATTTACGACGAGCATAAATGGCATCGTCGGCTTCTTTCAGTAAGGATTCTCTCGCTTCAGCTTCTAGTGCTTTTAAGGTTTCTGGTGATGGTGTGATTGCCGCTATAGAGACATCTAAAATCGCAATACCTAATGCCTCTAATGATGGATGTTCAATTAATTGTTCCATCACTAAAGCCACTAATGATTGGCTAAGTAATAACGCTTCTCTAAGTGGTGTACTTTGGATCTTTGCTTGAATTAAGGTTTGTGCAATACGTACAACACGATCACTGAGTTTGAGCGGATCTTCAGAAGCATACGATTTGCCGTTTTTGCTCAAGTTAAAGTTGAGTACTTCTGCGGCTTTTTCGGGCGCTTTAACCTGAAATGAGATTTGCCCTTGAATACGTAAACCCTGAAAGTCCGAGGTTTGGAAATTAAAAATAAAAGGTGCTTCTTGAGCGTTTAAAGGCAATGCCGCAATAGAGGTTGTGGCGGAGTTATACCAAAAACTCAAGCCTTTACCTTGTTGGCGAACGCGACCATTGACGGATTTGATAATGAATGTTGATGAATCAGCTTTAAAGTAATTTAAATTAAACATAGTGTCTCTCCAGTTAGTGTCCTTGTGACATTAACTGGATTGTGTCCTATCGACACTATCTTTGTCAACTGATTTAGTGTCTTTATGACAAAATTTGATTTTTTGCTGTTTAGGCTTAAAATAGTTTCATCGTTTTTTAATAAAGCTTACGCCATGAATGAACAAGATTTTTTAGCCAGTTATAACCGTCGTGATTTCCTATCTCCACTGATCACCATTGATGCCGTACTGTTTACTTATCATGAAGAGCAGTTAAAAGTGTTGTTGGTGAAAAGAGGGGAGCATCCTGAAAAAGGAAAATGGGGCTTACCAGGTGGATTTATCGATGAAGTGCAAGACAAATGCCTTGAAGATACGGTGCTAAGAAAATTAAAAGAGAAAACGGGCGTGATCCCCCCTTATATAGAGCAACTCTGTTCAGTGGGAAATAGCCAGCGTGATGTAAGAGGTTGGTCGGTGACGGTTTGTTATACCGCGTTAATTGCACATCAAGCCTGTGAAGCGCATATAGATACCGTAGATTCGGTGATGTGGTGTCCTATTGATGAGATTGCACAACAAAGCTTAGCGTTTGATCACCATAAATTAATTGTCCAAGCGAGAGAGCGATTAAAGCAAAAATCACTTTATTCGATTGTTCCCGGATTTGCATTACCAGAAGTATTTACCTTGCCAGAATTGCAACATGTTCATGAAATTCTGATTGGTAAAGAGATCCAGAAAAAATCATTTAGGCGACGCATCGAACAAGCCGATTTATTAATTGATACTGGAGAAAAGCGTGCAGAAAGAGGACGCCCCGCAAGTCTGTATCGACTTAAAGAGGCGTCCGCGGATTATCGTTTTATTCGAAATCTTGAGTTTTAATAGGCTGACATTTTACAAAGTGAGTTGTTTGACAAAGTAGTGAGCACCATCTCGAATGGCGTCATCAGCCACTTTCATCATACGTGAGTAGTGTAAAAAGGCATGTAATGTGCCTGGATACATTTTATATTCACAAGCTAATTGATGGGCTTCTAAGGTTTTAAATAGCGTCACACTATCATCAATAAGTGGGTCATATTGTGCGCTGGCGATAAAGCAAGGCGGAATATCTTGCGTTAAATCATTATTAAATAAGCAATAATAAGGAGCATCGCGACTGCCAAGTGCGGTTAGATATGCATTATCATATTCTTCTAGATCTTGCTGGCGCAATCCATCCCATTCCCCTCCATAAAGGCGACGGCTGGTGGAATCGCGTAATCCATATAATCCATACCAAAGCAAAACTGCACTGATATTGCCGCAGTGAATTTGTTTGTCGCGTAGCCACAATACGGTAGCAAGAGACAGCATTGCACCCGCAGAATCACCCGCAAAACCGATATGTTGCGTATTAATATCATAGTATTTTGCATTTTGATGATAATACTGACAAACCTGCGCTGATTCATCGATGGCTTGGGGATAGCGAGCTTCGGGAGATAATGAATAGTCAATACCAATAACTGCACAACCGGTATAGCAGGCAAGTAGTCGCATAATGCGATCGTGAGTATCTAAGTTCCCTAAAATAAAACCACCGCCATGCAGATAATAGAGTGTTGCGGGTGTTTTTTGTTTGGGTTTATAAAGACGCGTTAATACATTTCCATAAGAAGTACTTACTGAAATATCTTGTATGCTAAACATCTCTGGCGCATCCGCATTCCAATAACGCCTATCTTGATTATAAGCAAGACGCATTGATGGATAACCATCATTTTCTGGCGTAGGTTGAGGATTATCTGCATAAAATTGCATAACTTGCTTCATTTCTGGCGAAATAAGTTCTAGCACATTGATTTTATTTTTAGTTTTCATTCATGCCTCCAATTATCACTGTAGGGTATTGTAAATAATGAGGCTTAATAAACTGGGATCTTGATATCCAATATTGAACGTTAGCGCTAAATGGGAAGTGGGAGTGGTAAATATGTGATCTGACTTTGATTTAAATAAAATGGCAAAAATAGGATTAATTGCACAGTTTTTCTTAACTAAATATAGAGGTGAGAATAGAAATGATTATGATATGTGCTATTGTGTTTTTTATACTTAATCTTATTTTAGAAAAGAAAAATGAAAATAAAATTAGCTATTTTAAGTTTATTTTGCGGCACTATTTTACTAAATGGATGTGCTATTCAATCAATACAGCCGGATGCTCAATCTAATTTGTTATTGAAACCAAAATTAGCCGATGAACCAGAGAAAATGACTCAAAGTGAAATAAAAGAGTTAAATCTTACGGTTAAAGGTTATCCTAAGAATTTATTACGAGTATTACCTAATTATCCTGTAAAAGCGGCTTTTAATAGGATGGAAGGAGAATTAAAGGTTAAATTTGATGTTGACGAAAATGGGTATGTACAAAATATTAGGGTGTTAGATTCCCCTTTAGTGGATGTTTTTGGTTTGTCACTTATTCACGCTATGGAACAATGGCGCTATGAAACAGGAAAACCAGCAAAAGATTTAAATTTTGTTATGGAATTTAAGCTTGGAGCTCAAGATTAAATTTAATATCATGAAAAAAGAGAATAACCCGCGATAAATTAAACGGATTATTCTTTTACTTTATTAATTAGACACTAATTGCACCACAACAAGTCGCCCGCCTTCTTCTGTCGATAATACAAATTGCAACCCATCAGTTAGGGCAATTTTATCGCCAATCGCTATCTGCTTTTTCTCTGGCAATACCATTAATCCATCAATACGCTCATTAACAAGCCACCATATTGAATTGTGATAAACAAAATAACCTACACGCTTTTTCTGTTCATCGGTGGTGCGTTCATTAGGCGCAATAAGGCGATTAACATGCCAAGGAAACAGTGATTGATTACTCCAAACCATTAAGCGGTGATCGTCGGGTCTGAAGCTACCGGCTTTACGTGATGAGTAGAGATTTAAAATCGGCAATTGCCCTTTATATGGGGTGTGACAATAAGGACAAACGGGCTGTGTTTTTCCTGAGAAAACATACCATTGCTGTTCACAGTCTTTATTTTGACAAGGCTGAACTAAATCTACCGTTTTGACTAAAGCGGTTTCCCATTCATCTGCGGTAGGGCGTTGCGAAGGATTGTGTAACCCTGTAATAAAAGCTCTTTCAAAAAGAGGCGTTAGGTATGGCCCCATAATCGTGTATGGGATTTTTTCAGGATCCGCCCAAGGAAGAGATGACGGTTTTACCTGATTCAATTTGACCGCATTGCTACGATCGGTTGGGTGCTCAATAAACAGTGCTTTTTCACCCATAGACAGTGTTTCATCACGCATTTCATCGTCAAGATCGTGAATTTTACCGCCACGTAATGGATGACGATAAAATAGATACATATAGATTAATACCGCAAGTGCGTGTCTATCGGTCGTAATGCTTGGCAAAATACGATTAGGATCTTCTTTCGGTAAATGACTAGTTTTTACCACTTCTGGCGCAATAAAGTCAGGAGTTCCCACAACATCAGGTGGGTATTTGCCGGGAACCACTAAACCGTCAATATCAATAACACAGGCATGACCTTGCTCAGGATCGATAAGGACGTTTTTATAGCTTAAATCACTATGGCATAAGCCTGCTGCATGCATTCGGCGCACGGCACGAGAGAGCAGTAAACAGGCTTTCAGATAATTTAATAGATTACCTCTTTCGCGAGGATCGAGAAATTTATTTTGGTTGTTGGCACTTGCAAACCATTTACCTTCTTTTTCTCGGCCTTTTATTGCCAGAAAGTCGTTGTTTTTAGAACCATATTTAAAGAAAAAGTGGGATTGATAAGTCGGAACAACAATACCAATTTTGCCTTGATGTTCGACAACATCTGTTGGCCAGCAAAAGAGGTTTTTCCAATATTCTCCGCCACTTTGCTCAAAGATATTATGTCGATAAGAGCCTGTTATCATATCGATCCTATCTTTAGCTTGTGCATTCTGTTCTGTTTTATAGAAGGCAACAACATAGGTTCGGTCAGGGGAAAAATAGACATCTTTCATTGAGCCAGAGCCAATAATTTCATTGACGTACTGAACTGTTTTTCCACTTTTCGTTGTACAGGTAATGATCTCTGCCATGAAACTCACCCATTCTCTCTTTTATGATTACCAAGCCACAACCAGAGTGCGGTCATCGTGATTGCCTGCTGAAAAGAAATTCAGCCATTCAGCCAATGCTTTATCTGCATTTTCAGGAGAGGCTAAACAAGGCGATATTTCATCAATGAGTGCAGCCCATTTATTGGGATCTTGTAAGCCATTATCTGTTTCAAATACCGGATCAGATACCCCGTCAGTCATTAAAATAAGATGTGAAATTTCTTTCCACTTACCAATAATAATGCGTCGATTAAACTCAGCATCGTTGAGTGCACTGTCATCAAGAAAACGGGTTTGTCCTGCATATTCACCACTATCAGGAGTACCTAAAATGCGCACTTTTCCTGCTGGGCCATAAGCCGCAATAGCACCATCTCCCATCCAAAATGAGGCAGCAAATAACTCATCATTGATACGCAAAGAAACCGTGGCTAATAACGTAGTCGAAAAAGATTTTACCGGTTCATTAATATGAATGGCTTCATTTTTGAGGTTATTAATCGCTAATTGCGCTGCATTACGAAAGAGTTGAGCAAAGAAACTTCCTACTTGATTAATGGCATTATTGTCATTCCATTGATGGATGGCTTCAAGATGAGGTTTAAACGTTTCATTTCCCTTGCTTAACTGTGATTTTAAATAGTGGCTTACGGTATTGATAGCAATGCGTGAGCCTTCACGAGAATAGCGTGCACTACCCGCACCGTCTGCGACAATTAAAATATTCCACTGGCTTTGCTCATCGTGGTGAATATAAAAATCATCATCACGGAATGTACCTGCATGTTCATGAGAGCGACCGCGACGGCTGGCGCCTGCAATACGAATATCTTCTTCAAGAATAAGTTTGCTATCTATATGCGCTTTAGGATAAGGGCTGTCTGCGGGAGGCTCGTTGATTTGCCATAAGCTACGAGGATCAGGATTGATTATTAATAAGACGTCATTGTGATAGCGAGTGTTATTAACAGACCAATGGACAACCAATGTGAAATTGCCACTTTTTGTTGGCATACCTACTAAGCAACGACTTTCAGGATCAAAACTTATTCCAAGTGCTTCAGGAAAATTAACCGCTTCAATTTCAGCAACTTCGAGAGTATCTAGCTCGATATTGAGCATAGAGTTAAACGCGGTACCTACTTTGGCATTAGAAAGAGTAATTTTTGCTGTAGGGCGTTGAATAATCGGTTTTTCTATTGGCATTGGCGATGAGTGTGTTGGAATTTGTCCCGGTTTTAATAGGCTCTCTTCTGGTAATGATATTTCTTCAGAGGCTAAATCGCGGGCTGGTGGCAATAACAGAAGAATAGGTTGTGCTTTGTCTTGCGTTGTTATTTTTTCTGCTGTTTTTGCTTTGATTCTATCAATAATAAAATCAATATGTTGAGCGATTTTCGTATCTTCATACAGCGCAATAACCAACTCTTCATGTACCGGAATACGCTGTTGTGTCAGTGTGTCATCAATAATCAGTTTTGTGAGTAGGGCTTTTTTATCCATTAGCCTTTACCTCGTGTAACATCAAAGTCAGATTGATTGCTGTTATCCCCAAAGGTGATGTTGTTATCACACCAAGGGCAAATAACGGTTTCAGGGCCATTTACACAGAGCAATTTGCCACATTGGCAAACGGCAAAAGCAGTCGCATTACCACAATAAGGGCAACCTGGAGTGCCATGAAGTTCACTGGTATTAACTTGATATGCGGTGGCGCTGAGATCACTCCATGCAAAGTAATCTTCATTTAAGGTGTAGCAACCCGTTAAGTTAAAGCCATTAAGGTTAAGATTAAAATCCAGCCCTGAAGCTTTCATGGGAGGGCGTTCATATTTCATTAAATAAGGTGAGCGTGTGTGGCTACAACGGCCGACAAAAGTGACACAAGATTCATCATAAGCACGCGCGACATCATCTTTTGCAAGGCGAACAATATGCTCTGTTTGACTTAAAAGTGGTGATGGCTCTTCGCCCACACTTCGGCTATGAGAAACCACTGACATCGTTATCCATTTAATAAAACGAGTAAAATCGCCTTCTTGTGTTTCGGTAAATAACAGTACATTTTCAGTTAATTGCGACAGCACATGTAAGTCTGCACTTAAGCCTAATCCAATCGCAATTAAGTTAACTTTGTTGGCGTAGTGATCTTTCCAGCGCTTGATCTCTTGTGCGTAATCATCGGTAGGCCTGCCATCTGTTAAAAGGTAAACGACAGGCTTCCAATCGCCTTTTTGCTCAAGCGTGGTTTTTCTTACTTGAGTGTCGATTTGGTGAGAAAGTTCTCGTAATGCACTGCCTAATGAAGTGCCTCCTCCTAATGGAAGTTGAGGTGGGTAAAAAGAGACGACTTCAGTGAGTGGAACAATCGTTTTTGCAACGCCAGCAAAGGCGATAATAGAAACATAAGCAGTTTCAAGGGCGTGTGGATCACGCCTTAGATCGCTAATAATAGTTGTCAGACCGTCATTCATCTTTTTTAGGTTTTCACCAATCATCGATTCTGAACAATCTAAAACAAAGAAAATGGGTAGCCTTCTCATTGTTGTACCTTATCACTTTATTGTGGCTGTTATGTATTGTGATGAATAAACCAAAGCCTGAATAAAATAAAAGCAAAGCCTTTTGAAGCGCTTTGCTTTTGCAGATCACAGTACCAGTTGGATTTCAGGAGGTGGTGGCGGTAGGGTATCTTTATCCGTATTCACGCCTGCACTTGAGCTGCCGGATGCAACACTGGCAGAAACCCATTTAAAGAAGCCAGAGAAGGCATTGGAGTCTAGCGTTTCTAAAGCCACTACTTGAGATGTGAGTTCTTTAAGGTGATCGTGTTTGGCTTTCGGGCCAACAGCACAAGCGATGATCGAACCAAATGAACGTTTTTTCACTTCTTTAATCGCTTCACCATAGGCGTAAGCATCAGAAGGTGTGCCATCGGTCATTAAAAAAACGAGAGGGCGCCAGTCACCTTTTTGGTCACCATCAGAGCGTTTAATATCACGATCGACACACTTGATTAGACACTCCAGTGCTGCCCCCGTAAAAGTACCGCCAGAGCTAGGTACAGTGATATCAGAGAATTGGAAATCCTCTAATGCGGTTAATGGGATAAATTCACGAGCTTCATTATCATAGGTAATGATGGAGATATGCACACTTTCTAATGCGTAAGGATCTTGTCTCAATGCATTAAGCATTGTTTGTATGCCAACGTTAACCGCATGAATAGATTCACCCCTCATTGATCCAGAAGTATCGATTAATAGGTAAACAGGGAGTCTTCTCATTAGGTGAAGTCCTTTAAGTAAGAAATGAAGCTATCTGAACTTGAAGGCTCGCCAATGGCGATAAGTTTCCAGCCATTTTCTTCTCTGACTAATTCAGCAAACAGCATTGAACGTTGGTTGTTGAAGGCTTCGCCTCCAGATAAATCAAAACGAGCCATTTCTACATTTTTGGCATCAACAGCGCGGATAAAGGCGTTTTGTACTTTACCGAAGTGTTGTTGTAGCTCTCGACCATTGTAAATCTGAACAATAAAGACAATTTTGGTAAATTTAGGATCAAGTGTGTTTAATTTCACGATGATCTGCTCATCGTCTCCATCGCCAGCACCAGTTCGGTTATCACCCGTTAACCAAATCTGTCCAGATTTGTGTTGTAAGCTATTAAAGAAAATAATATCGCCATTGACGAGAGAAGGTTGCCCGCCTTCAATTTGTCCCAAATCGTTAACTTTACCATTTTCGCCACATAAGAAGGCGATAACATCTAAATCGTATTCTTCGCTTTTTTTACCAAAAAGCCCACCAAGAAATCCGCGTTTTTCTTCGTTGATATCCCAGCCTAAACCGATAGTGACAGAGGAAAGGTCATATTCATTTTTCTTTAAACTAACACCTTGTCCTTTTTTTAAACTAACAGACATATTCATTCCTTTTTTATTTAAAGTACAACGTTAACCTCAGGAGGTGGCGGTGGTAAGTCATCAAGATCATTAATATCTTTCTTAGTTAAATCGACCTTTTGACTACCGACAGAAATACTGGCTGAAACCCACTTAAAGAATGACTTAATGGTGTTGGAGTCCGCAGTATCTAGCTGTAAGACAATTTCGGTGATATTTTTTAGCACATCAGTTTGTGCTGCTCGTCCTGCCGCACACGCAATAACAACACCCGTGCGTGCCGCTTTAAATTTCTCAACGCCTTTTTTCCAATCGTCTGTTGGGGCTCCATCTGTCATCACAAAAACTAATGGGCGCCAATCGCCTTTTGTTTCAGCCGTGGTTTTTTGTACTTCTTTTTCAATACGACTGGAAACTAAAGTAAGTGCTGAACCTAATGCAGTTGTTCCACTTGCGACTAAATCAGGTACTTTAAAATTAATTAAATCAGTGAGCGGTACAATCTGTTGTGCGGTTGAATCAAAGGTGATGATAGAAATATAAGCGGTTTCTAATGCGTAAGGATCCTGGCGTAGTGTTGATAAGAGCATTTCAACGCCATTTTTTACTGCTGCAATAGGTTCTCCATACATAGAACCTGATGTATCAAGTAAAAGGTAAACTGGCAATCTTCTCATGCATTTATCCTGTGAGTGAGATAGAAATAAGCGATTAATATACTAACCGACTCATGAAGGTGTTCAATTGAGATAATGCTTAGTTTAATTAAATTAGGGAAAAAACGCAGTGATGATTGTCCAATATTATTAATCTGAATAAAGATAGCATGAAAAGTAAAATAAAATAGTAATTAAGCTATTTTTCACACTTAAATTGAGTGGTTGAGTGATTTAATTTTATTAAAGAGAATGTTTTTTATTGTGCTATCACAATAAGAACGGCTCTAAATGATTGACTTATAATGACTAAGTATAAGTACCTTTTTAATTAAAAATAATGAAAATTATGAAAAATTAACTAATTCAATCTGTTGGTATATTGGTAATTTCTATTTTTAACGTGTTCTAAAATAGAAGAAGAGTAAGAATTAATATATAAACTAAATTTGTTAAATAAGTTTTATATATATTTTTTTATTTTTATCATTTTATAAAAAATAACTTGATACCGAAGTATCAAGTTACTTTTTATTATCTATTTTTAATTCTTTTTTTCTTTTTCTTTCTCTGCTATTTCAGCAAGTGTTGATTGAATTAAATTTTCAATATAGTGATCAACTAATAATTCAACAGCTTCACTACGCGTGGAATTATTTAAATAAGATAATCTATCAATCTTACGTAATGCCGACATTTTTAATGAAAGTGAAACTGATTTTTTCTTATCTTTATCGAGATAAACTCGACTTGTCATTCCATTATGACGAAGATCTTCACTGGCAGATAATGCCTCACGCATACGGCGTAATGCTTTGCTATCGAGTTGACCTCGTTCAGTCATTTGATATGCGCGAGAAGCTTTGCTGTACTTTATTTCAGCGCCATAAGAATCTCTTATCTCTTTTAAAACGCGCGTTAACGTAGGCTCTGAGCATTCAAGAGCAGAAATAATCTTAATGGTTGGAACCTTTTTTCCAGAGCTTAAAAGGGTTGCCAGTGTAAAGACTCTGACCTGACGAGTGCTTAATTGCATGCTTAGTTACCACTTATTCTGTCATTCGTGTGTTAAAATATTTAGCAATAATTTCTATTATTCTTGTTCTGTATTTACAAGGATAAATAAAATAAGCTTCCTATTAAATGTAGTATAAATTAATAATTGAAATAAAAAAAATACACTTTTTTAAATAAAAAATTCGCGTTATTTTTATAAGTTCTAGTTAAAGATAACATGCTTTAACTAGAAACTTATAAATCGAAATCAATATAAGATAATTATTTTATCTCATAGAGATTGCCGTCGGTTATAGAGTATTTTATGTTGCGTTAAAACGTTGAGCATTATTTTGTTGGTTAGGAATAATGCCATAAATTTTAGCTCGAGTTAAAATACTCAATGCCCAACGACGATGTGTTGCAGGTTCACACATTGCACCTTGTGATTTAAAGACGGCTTGTGTTGAATTTAAAATACGCAACGCATCTGAATGATCAGATTGAGACACCATGAGCGCTTGTTCAATTTTATGAATTTGCTTTGGATGGATTGCCGTTTTACCAACAAGGCCATTGGCAATATCAAGCGCCAGTTCTTTATCCATAATGTGGTGATCATCAATATGCTCACAAACAGGCGCAGTAAGGGCGAACTGGCGAGCACCAAAGACAGCAACCAACATTTTTATCACGTAACCCATTGGGCCATCATAAAGTGTTAATTGACGATTACGTCTAAGAGAAATGACATTCATTAAGTCATTACCACCAATACGTAATGCAATAATTCTGTTATGGCAAGGGTGAGTTAATAGGTAGTTTGCAAGCTCTGTCATTTGAATAACATCAAACACTTCTTCTGTTTCAAGTGTTGGCATCATGCATAAATGCGTATTTTCAATAATATTCCACCAAACTGGTAGAGAAGCTTGCGTGAACTTAGGCAAAACAAGACCATCGATGGCACTGACATCAAGGTTTTCAGTGATCCATTGACCCATTTCAGTGTGGCGAGGGCGAATAAACAGTAGTGGCCAATGGCTACAATCACTGTTTTTTTTGTGTTCTGCTAAGGTATTTAATAACGCAGCCAAATTTTCTAACGCAACAGGAATATCGGCATCACTCACGGCATCTTCTAAACAAATAATTAAAGAGCGTAACCCTTCGATTTTCTGGTTGATAATCGTTGTTGCGATATCTGTTCGTGTTGCAGGCATATAAAGCGTTGCCCCTAAATTCCACGGGGATAATCGTTCAATCATTATTTCACCTTTTTAATGATAGTCACTGCACGATATTGACCAAGCGCTTGCCCCGCTTCAATAACAGCAATATTTTTTTCCTGCGCAAGATAAACCAGTAACGCAACATCAGGATCGGTTATTTCTCTTACAAGAACATGGTCAGGTACACGGCGTAAAACAGCGCGTGTGGCTTCAGCAATACCGGGTTTTATACGATTGATATTTGAAATATCATATTTGTTTGCAAGTGAACTAACGACGTTTTCGCTCAGCTTTTTTAAGTCTGATTGTTGTTCTTTAAATGTGGCGAGTGGGATATCGTTGTCAATTAATGTATCAACGACTTTTCCAACAGTATCAACAAGGTAACGACTGCATTCATACTGTTTTAAATGTTGGCAATCCACAAAACCGTGAAAGCCTTTTTCAGTCCAAATTGAACGTGAAATTAATCCTGAAACAGGGGCTCCCATGATCCCAAAGGGGATAAGCCAATCTTCATCGCTGGCACTTAACCATGCACAGCCACAAGGATCAGCAAGGACGACAAGGCGAGGTTGAGCTGGATAATCTTTTCGTCCTGATAATGAACGAATAAGTTCACCTGTAATAGCGCCTTTTCCTGTCCATCCATCAACAAAAACAATACCTTCTGTACCGTGGAGTTGTTCTATCCATGAAAGTGCTTCGCTATCAATGCCTCTATCTCGAATAATACTAATACCGTAGTGATAAGAGGTTTTTCCCATTTTACGCAATGTTTGTTGCAACATGACGCCTAAAGGAACACCTGCACGAACCAGGCTTGTTAGGATTATTGGGGTATCACCAAAGCGTTCAATCAGTGATTTAGCCAACATTATGACTTCAGTTGCTAAGCGTGTAGCACCTGTTTCTAGCGCTTTTTCAAAGAGGTCTAAATGCCATGTTGTTGGCTCAGGCTCTTGACTTAGCATGTCAGAATAGTGGCGTTTACCCGACTGTATCAGCTCTTCTTTTAACTCAACGGGCGTCATTTCGATATTCACCGGTTGAAGTAGGAAATCGACATCTCCTGATACATAAGAGCCAGAAAATGGCTTATGATCCATCATGTTTATTCTCCAAAAATTTTTGTGTTAATCGCATCTGCAAATTGGCTTTGACGAGGAAGCCCATACCAACTGCATAATTTCATAAAGCGATGATCACTAAGGCTGTCGCCAAGTCCAATCACTGGGAAAACACCTCGCTCAGCTTTTAATTTATTGAGCAAATAGGTGACAGCTTTACCTTTTTCGATAGGCTCTGGTAACCAAGCAATATTGTTACTGTTGCGATGAATATAAAAACCGTCGGTTGAAAATGTTTTTTCTATTTCATCACCTATGGCGTATAGCTCGTCTAAGCGAGTGCTATCGTTATGCTTCATGACTAAATAAATAGGCAAATCATTATATTCATAGTTAATACGTGCCCAACCATCAATATTTCGCTGCGCCATTAATTGCGTGATTGATTGTTGTAGCGTCAACAAACGCTGTGTATAGGGCGCTAAGCTTTGAGTGATATGATTTTGCCATTGTGCATCTGCATTACCTTCAGGCGTTAAGATCACCGCACCATGTGTGGTGATCGCCCAAGAATGAAACGCAATGGTGACTCGGCTAATTTCTTCCGTTCCGCGCGCAGTAACTGGGATTAAATCTGCGTGCTCTAACATCCAATCGACAAGCATGGCTTGCTCTTGAGTCATAAAGCTACGAGGTTCTAAGCTTCTGTCGAGTGCACCAGTTTTATAGGGTTCTAGCGCTAACTCATCGATCATTTTACGACGTGTTTGAAATAAGGTGTCGTCGAGATCAGTTAAAATAACAGGCTTAGTCATAACTGATTACCTCAACAATAGGGGCAACTTTATTGAGAGCTTCAATCAGTTGCTGATCAATACTTTCGGCTGGTGTTTCACAACAAAGCAAAATACGATCAAATTGTTGATGAGCCACGTTATAGACGAAGTTAGGAATACCTAAACCATAATTATCAGTAAATGTAATCGCTGATTGAATGGCAAAATTGGTTGAAATAGGTGAACGGGTTGTCGAGCTATATTTTACGATAGCACCTTGTTTTTCAAGACGTTCAGCGAGTAAGAACGGTTCCCAGACAAATTCTCCTGATCCTAAAACAAGGATCTTTTCACCCAAAGAAGAATTGATGGATAAGCCTAGATCACTTGCCGGCGTTGTCATTCCTAATCGACCCCAGCTCTGTTTACCGGTGATCGCAACTTGCCCTGATGCAGTAATATTAACATTAGGCATAACAGGTAAAGGCGCGTTTGGATCAGCATCCCATTGCCATTTCCCTTGAACTAAAGAGAGAGTCTTAATCGGTAATGGGGAGCGCTCAGCAATAGAATCACCACTCCAATCAGTTAAGGTTACAGCGATAACCTGCTCAATATGGGTTAATCCACCTTCTTCACGCAGTGCTGAAAGCAGGTTAATAAAGGTATTACCCGTAGTGGCTTCATCATCAATTAATACAACAGTTTTTGCTTGTTGTACCCACTGGCGTTGCTCTGCTGTTTTAGGCAAATAGAGTAAGTGATCTGTCGCGTGGCTGTGATTTTCTTTAAACTCACACAGTAATTCACCCTGAGCAACAGGATGGCGTGTTGATGTTAAATAAATAGCTTGTTGATAGCGATTTCTCACTTCATCAAAAACGCCAGCACCTAAACCGACTGCGGTTTCTGCCATACCAATAAACAGGACGGGGCCTTCAAGTGAGTCAGGAAATTGGCAGGCAAGTTTTTGATAGATTTCACGCATTTTTTTCGGTGAAACAGGAATATGACGCCCCAATACTTTACTGACAAATAAAAATGCACGCTTAGGATTGCGTCTTTCTGCAATATCAAATAATTCATCAAGTAACTCAATAGGGCAATTTGGCGTCACACTTAATGTGCCACAAGAAAGAGGCCGACGATAAACGGATGAGTCACTCATACTATTTTTCATTATTAATTATTATCCGTACTGATTAAGTTTGTTAACGTTGAATTGAAAACAATAGAATCGGTGATTGAGCGTATTTTTGTTGGTGTAAAATGGTTATTTTGGGCTTGAGCCTCTTCAATACTCATTAATCCTAATTGGCGTAAAGCAAAAATACCTGCAAGGTTAATTCCACAATGTTGGGTATAACCAATACCACCAGAAGGGCGCATATTAATTTCAAGTAAGAGCGGGCGACCTTGATGATTATTTCGAGTCTGTACATTCACAAGTCCATCGGCTTTCATCGCTGTTGCGCATGCTTTACCTAATTCATAAGCCTCGCCTGAAATTTCTAAATGCTGTATTGCACCCTCTTTGCGTCGAGCAACAGCGGCAATAACATTACCTTGCTCAACCACCATATCCACAGAGTATTCTGGACCCGGTAAATAAGGCATTAAGACTAAAGGTTCAAAACACTCAACCGCTTTTAATGCATCAAGATATTGTTGAGGATTGACTTGGCGATTTTCTGGGTGATTAAACAGTGTCATCGGCGAAACTTGATTCTCAAAACGCCAAAAACCCATGCCATAAATCCCTTTTACGGGTTTGATGCATAAAGGAGTTTCACCAAAAGGAGGCTCTTTGATATGCGCTTCTAATTCATTGATCGATTCAATATAAATAGAAGGTACTGCGGGAAGTCCACATTGTTCCATTGCTTGTGCAAAGGCGACTTTATTATCAGCTAACTGAAGCTGTTCAAGTTGTGTGGCTCCGGTTGTTAATTTTACCCCTAACGACTCAATTTCTTGGCGGTGTAATTCAAACCATGCGCTATTGCGACCCGTGTGAATGACACTGACTTGGTACTGTTTTACAACATCAGCGATAAATTTTAAGCGTAATGTCTCTTCAAGAGGTTCATAAAAAGCCCCATCAGCAAGCGATAAAATCTCATTTCGAGTATGACGATGAGACGCAAGCACAAAGATCTCTTGGCGTTGCTGTTTTGCAAAGTCTTTAACACTTTGAATTATATCGCGTTGTGATGATAAACCTTCCATGAACCAAATTGTGTTATTCATTACTCTGTATACCGTGAAATAAAAGTGTAGGGTTCGATGCCTATAATCATGAAGATTTCGAAGAACTGTGTCAATCATAATATGATTTATTTGAGTTAATTTTAAAATCGAGTGATTGATTACGTTATTATTATGATTTTCTTGTGTTTTTAACATTTAATTACAATAAAAATATCATTAATATCAATAAATTGACAAAACTTTAAGTTTGAATAAGAAAAATAGTCTTGCTCATGTACTTCATCATGATATGATGATTTTCATGATATGGATTTAATCACAAATGGCGTTATTGTTTCACTCTACCTCTGAAGGAATTTAATTATGGTTTCATTAAGCAAGAATCAAACAGTTTCTCTCAGTAAACAAGCACCTACACTGAGCCATTTAATGTTTGGTTTGGGCTGGGATCCGATTAAGAAAAAAGGATTATTAGGCGGTCTTTTTGGTGGTGGTGGTTCTATTGATTTAGATGCAAGTTGCGTATTGCTTGACGCAAGTGGCAATCAAATCGATACCATTTGGTTTAGAAAATTAAAATCAAGTTGTCAGTCAGTTATTCACTCTGGTGATAACTTAACAGGTGATGGTGATGGCGATGATGAAACAATTTTCGTTGATTTAGATCGTTTACCGACAAATGTTGAATATTTGGTATTCACAGTAAACAGTTTCCGTGGGCAAACATTTAATGAAGTTGAAAACGCATTCTGCCGTGTTGTTGATAAAACAACTAACAAAGAGTTGGTGCGTTATACCTTAACAGAGCAAGGTTCTCATACAGGTATCGTGATTGCTTCTTTGCAACGTAATCATGGTCAATGGGATTTCACTGCGTTTGGTGCGCCTTGTAAAGGCCGTGTTATCAACGACATGATGCCTGATATTGTGGCTACGGTGGTGCGATAAATGAATATGACTCCAGGTGGGAACTTACCTGTTCCTAATCAAACATTAATCGTTAGAATTCAATCAGGTGCGCCTGTTGATGTTTCTGCTTTTAGACTTTATGCGTCAGGTAAAGTGAATGGCGACACCGATATGGTGTTTTATGGGCAAACTGCGAGTGATGATCGTACTGTTATTTATGCCATGGTAGGTAACAGCACATCATTTACCGTAGATTTAACCCGTTTACGTCCAGATGTTGAAAGAATTGCGTTTACGGCAACCTGTGATGGTCAGCAAACAATTGCAAATTTACAACGATTGTCGATTCAAGTTGACGCTAATAACGAAGTTGTAGCGAACGGTAATGTTGATATTAACGGTCGTCCAGAAGCGGCATTAATTTTAGGTGAATTGTATCGTCGTAATGGTAGTTGGAAGTTCCGTTTTATTGCTCAAGGATTTAACGGCGGCTTAAAACCACTCGCTGAACATTTTGGTGTTGATATTGCAGATCCTGCGCCAACGCCAACGCCAACGCCAACGCCAACGCCAGCACCGAAACCAGCTCCAGCGCCAAGTTCGGTGAACTTAAGTAAGGTCTCTTTAACCAAAGAGAAACCGGCAATCAGCCTCACGAAGAAAGATGACTTCGGTAAAATTCGAATCAACCTTGATTGGCATCGTGAAAGCAAAAGTGGGGGTTCTGGGTTATTAGGTGGATTGTTTGGTGGTAATAAAGGTATCGACTTAGATATCGGTGCATTCGTTGAACTTCAACAAGGGCATAAGTCTGTTATTCAGGCATTAGGAAACGGATTTGGCGATTTTAATCGTATTCCTTATGTTGAATTACAAGGCGATGATCGCACAGGCGATGTTGCTGGTGGTGAATGGATCTTTGTGAATGGACGTGAATGGAAAAATATCAAGCAAGTGCTGATTTTCGCGTTTATTTATGAAGGTGTGCCGAATTGGAGCAAGACGGATGGCGTGGTTACTATTCATGTGCCAGATCAACCACCTATCGAAACACGCTTAACTGATGGTAATAATGGTCGCGGCATGTGTGCTATTGCCCGACTTGTTAATGAGAACGGATCAATAAAAGTTGAACGTCTCAATGAGTTTTTTAAAGGCCACCGTGATATGGATAATGCGTACGGGTGGGGATTTCGCTGGACAGCGGGCTCTAAGTGATCAAGTTGATATAAGGAAAAATAACATGAGTTTTTTTAACAAATTAAAAGAAGGTTTTAATACAGGCCGTTCTGAGTTAGCCAAGCAAGTTGGTCGCTTTAAAAATAAAAAATTTATGCAAGGTACTGTTGCGATTTGTGCACGTATCGCCATTGCTAGTGACGGTGTAAGTTCTGAAGAAAAACAGAAGATGCTTGGTTTTTTAAAAGCATCGGATGAACTTAAAGTATTTGATACTTCTGAAGTTATCGAATTCTTTAATAAGCTAATCTTGAGTTTCGAGTTTGATACCGAAGTCGGTAAAGGCGAAACCATGAAGTATATTCTGGCAATGAAAGATCAGCCAGAAGCTGCGCAATTAGCTATTCGTGTCGGTATCGCTGTTGCGAAAAGTGATGGTGATTTTGACAATGATGAAAAAGAAGCGGTGCGTGCTATTGCCATTGCATTAGGCTTTGAGCCCGCAGAATTTGGTTTGTAATTAATTTAATATAGGGAACCGTTCAGGAATTATTATGGTATCCACACATATTGGTTTTCCGACAGAAACTGTCATTGTCTTTGTTGTACTTGCGATTGGCGCTATTTTTATCGACTTATTTATGCATCGTGCAGATAAGCCGATAACGTTAAAGAATGCCATATTTTGGTCTATATTCTGGGTTGCCATTGCAATGGTATTCGCAGGATTCCTTTATATTCACCATGGTGCAGAAGTTGCGAGCTTATTCGTAACAGGTTATGCATTAGAGAAGGTGCTTTCCGTTGATAACTTGTTTGTCATGATGGCGATTTTCTCTTGGTTTGCTGTCCCTGATCGCTTCCGTCACCGCGTTCTTTATTGGGGTATTATTGGTGCTATCGTTTTCCGTGGGATCTTTGTTGCCATCGGTACAGGACTGTTAAGTTTAGGACCATATGTTGAGGTAGTATTTGCCTTAATCGTTGCTTGGACGGCAGTTATGATGCTGAAAAGTGGTGATGATAGTGAAGAGATTGAAGACTATTCACAACATCTTGCTTATCGCTTAGTTAAACGATTTTTCCCTATATGGCCAAAAATCACAGGGCACGCTTTCGTATTAACACAAAAAGAAGTCGATGCTGAACTAGCAAAACCAGAAAACAAAGAAATTACTATCGGTCGTGGTACAAAAGCGGCGTTATATGCAACACCACTTATGCTGTGTGTGGCGGTTGTAGAGCTTTCCGATGTGATGTTTGCTTTCGACTCGGTTCCCGCTATTATCGCAGTAAGCCGTGAACCCCTTATTGTTTATAGTGCAATGATGTTCGCAATCTTAGGCTTACGTACGCTTTACTTCGTGTTAGAAGCGTTAAAACAGTATCTGGTTTACCTTGAAAAAGCGGTTATTGTGTTGTTGTTCTTTATTGCTGCAAAACTGGGTTTAAATGCAACAGATCATATCTGGCAACATGGATACAGCATCTCCGCGACAACTAGCCTATTTGTTGTGCTAGGTGTTCTTGCTCTGGGCATTATTGCAAGTTTTGTATTCCCAGAGAAAAAAGATGATGAAGGTAAGACAAATTAATAAATATTCTTGAGAAATCAGAATATTAAAAACAAAACTAAAGAGGTTATAAAATGAGCGTTTCTCTTTCTAAAGGTGGTAATGTCTCTCTGAGCAAAGCAGCCCCAACGATGAAAAACGTCCTTGTCGGACTTGGTTGGGATGCCCGTTCTACAGATGGTCAAGATTTTGACTTAGATGCGTCTGTATTTCTGTTAGCTGCAAATGGAAAAGTGCGTAGCGATGCCGATTTCATTTTTTATAATAACTTAAGATCTGCTGATGGTTCTGTTGTTCACACTGGTGACAACCGTACCGGTGAAGGCGATGGTGATGATGAAGCGCTGAAAATCAAATTAGACATGATCCCGAATGATGTCGATAAGGTTATCTTCGTTGTGACTATCCATGATGCGCAAGCTCGTCGCCAAAGCTTTGGCCAAGTATCAGGTGCATTTATTCGTTTAGTTAATGATGACAACCAAATTGAAGTTGCTCGTTATGACTTAACTGAAGATGCATCAACAGAAACCGCAATGTTATTTGGTGAACTATATCGCCATAACGCGGAGTGGAAATTCCGTGCTGTTGGTCAAGGTTATGCAGGTGGTTTGGGTTCAGTTTGTGCTCAATACGGTATTAATGCCTCTTGATAGCCGATTTGTAAGACACTAAACGCTGGCAGTCATAAGATGTGATTGCCAGTTTATTCAATAAAGTAGGAGCTTTGATATGGCAGTTTCCCTCGTTAAAGGTGGTAATGTTTCTCTGACTAAAGAAGCACCAACAATGTCGGTTGCTATGGTTGGTCTAGGATGGGATGCCCGCGTGACTGATGGCGCAGAGTTCGATTTAGATGCGTCAGTGTTCATGGTAGGTGAAGATGGAAAAGTACTTTCAGACGCAAGTTTTATCTTCTTTAATAACAAATTGAGTCAATGCGGAAGCGTTGAACACCAAGGAGATAACCGTACTGGGGAAGGCGATGGTGATGATGAGCAAGTAAAAATCACCCTATCAAAAGTCCCTGCTGAAGTGAAAAAACTGGTATTCGCAGTTACTATTTATGATGCAGAAAACCGTAAACAAAACTTTGGTATGGTCAGCAACAGTTTTATGCGCGTTTATAACAACGACAATAATACTGAAATTGCACGTTTTGATCTTTCTGAAGATGCATCAACAGAAACCGCAATGATCTTTGGTGAGTTATATCGCCACGGTGCAGAGTGGAAATTCAAAGCAGTTGGTCAAGGTTTTGCGGGTGGTTTAGGTGCGTTAGCAGCACAACACGGCGTAAATATCTAATGCTTTATTTAGCCCTCGCTTTAGCGGGGGCTATTTGTTTGTATCGATAAACAAAGAGTCAGCGATTAAGACTCTTTTTTTACGGTCACTTTAATCGGTGAATTTTTAGATTTACGACGACCAGTATGAAAGTGACGCCAATGAGGATCTTGCGCTGCAAAAAGCAATTCATGATCACCACGAGAATCTCCCCACGCCCTTAAATGGTATTGTGTTAAGTCCCCATATACTGCTTCTAATCGTTTTATTTTTTCACCACAACGACAGTTATTACCAATAATTTTACCAGTCAACTTTCCATCAACAACTTCAAGTGTTGTTCCTATTAGTTTAATGCCTAAGCGCTTGGCAAAAGGTTGTAATACCATAGCAGGTGATGCAGAACAAATGGTCACTTCAGCATTGCTATTCACTTCTTCTGCAACAGCGAATAAGCCAGCAGGGCGCATCAATTTAGTCCAGTAAAGTTTGCAAAATTCTTCTGCTTTTTCTTTTAACCATTGTTCATCAATATTGGTTAGAAAGGTTTTGATAAGCACTTCTTTTAGTTCATCACGCGTGAGCTTGCGTCTAAAGCAACGTAATGTCGGTAATACCATTTTAATTAAACGGCGTGAGAATTTACGTTTACCAAAGGCGAATTTTAGAAAAGGAATAAAACTGTCGTGATAGGTTAATGTGCCATCAAAATCAAACACTGATAACGTTTTTACGGTGTTTTTCGCGTTTTCAAATTGGGGTTGCATACAGGGTAAGGCTCCGTAAATCATCAGAGTTTGAAAAATATATTTTACTTATTATATCATTGTTCTAAAAATGAGATAGAGGTAGCCTTATTTATTGATAAATAATGATTTTTCTCATTTATAATGAGAAGTAGAGTAATGAGCCATAAAAAATACCTCTTAGTGATTTAGGCTAAGAGGTGTGATTTTAGGCTGTTGGCAAACAGAATAAGGGATTAATAATATTCAATCATAAAGGTTGCAGCACCATTGGCGGAACCTGCGGATAAGCGGTCATCAACACGAATATAACGTGCGCGCATTGGGATACTAACTGTTCCTGCTTTTTCAGTAACAGGTTGTGCAAAGGTAGCTGGCGTATTAAATTTAACAAAATCTTCACCAGTTGCTCCAAAAGCAAGTTGGATCCCTACACCTTTTGCTGCACCTGGAACATCATTTACTTTAAAAGTACCCGGATATTCAGGAATAGTTGGATTCACAGGTTTTATGGTGACTTTGATCTCGTTTGGATCGCGTTCAGGGAATGTTTGGCCCACTTCACTTGTGTATACATTTCCCTTACCTCCTGAATAATAACCCCTAAATGCAGGACAATTGGTTAATATAATATCGGAGTTTATCCATTTGGTTGTACTACCTTTATTGGGTAATGTAGATGTTTCGTGTTTACCCAACTCCACCGTATAATCTTGGGTTTTACAACTTGATGATGTCACAGTTATGGAGCCTGAGATCTCTATATATGAAGCTACAATGGGAAATCCTGGCGCATCAACTTGATTTTTATCGGGATAATTAACATCAAGTTGCATCCGTGCAATGTTAGTTAGATCAAAAGTACCCGGTTGAATTGGACCAATTTTAATTATTGAATAATGTAATATTGGTGCAGCAAAATACCGAAGTGACTTCCGATTTTCATTAAGTTCTCGTTGTCCTTCCCAAGATAACTTAGGAATGCCAAGTGGTAATGTATTTTCTTTATTCCGGTTTGCATAAAATACAATACCTAGCCCTGGATTATTTGTTCGAAAAACATTAGATGGAATACCCGGACGTGTTACAGGTGTTCCTGCTGTGCTTAGTATTTTCAACTCCTGTCTTTCCGCAAACCAGATTACTCTATTTGGATCTTCTGAAAAATCACCAGTACACTCATAATTTAGTGCTCTGTTGTTATAATCTATTTGTCCCTGATAAACAACGGAACCTATTGGCATATCAGGCCCAACAAAAATATTACCGGTTACTATCATCGAGCGAGTAAATAAAGGGGCATCCATTGTACATTTGACATCCGGTTTTGCCATTACTTCCGCAACAGGAAAAAGTAGAAGCATTAAGGCTAATGAATTTTTAATAATCGGCTTCATACTTTATTCTCCACATACACTAGTAAGTTGAACAAAACTACTTTGATTATCTTTATCTGGTGCTGGGGCACTATAATTAATAGTACATTGCTGTATTTCACCTGGTCCCCATTTCACGGTTAAGCGACCTGACGTTTTTTCAACTCGGGCGTAGAGAAGTCCTCCCTGACCTATACTACCCACTTCATTGTTCTGTTCATCGTAAGCGACACTACCAAATGGAATAGCACCATTATTACGTTGGATTGTAATTAATAGAGGGATACCTGCATTAGTTTTAAACTCCACTTTAGTGATCGCACCTTCAAACGGTGCAACGCGCGCTTGCGTATTTTGTAGCTCGATATTATTTGACATTCCTTTCGGGTTAATCGTGATGTCATTCATTTGATATGGGGTTAAATAAGGCACAGCTGCATGACCAAATCCATCGATTTCAATGCCTGGATAGCCACTGACTTTGGCACCTTTAGCGCCATCTGCTTCAACCACGGCAAAAGTATTGCCTTGATAAGGGGTTGCAACCACGCCACCAGACCAACCAATTAATGAACCACTAGCACCGATCGAACCATTTTGATAATGCTCACCTAAACCATAGTTAGCTGTTAAGTTGGTATAATTAGTTTTTGCACTACCATTCAAGGTCATGCTAGATCCAACACCATGGTTTGTATTCATTGCTGTTATACCGTAGTTATAACGATTATTTTCACCAGCAGATCCAGAGATCCCGATACGCTCACCTACATCTCCTCGACCATTACGTGTTAAGGCAGCGGTTAAGGTCGGCATATGATCAACACTTAAATCATAGAGTGGTAAAATAAAGTTCAATTCAAACGATGTCTCCTTTTTACCATCGGCATTACGTGCTTGACCGACATTTAAGCCATAAGAGAGACGTTTCCAGCGGTTGTTGTAACCCATTTGGTATTGCAAGTCGGTTGTGTCATTATTCCAGTAGTTTTGTGTAAATCCACTGACATAGAATGTTCCCCAACCTTCGGGTAAACCTTGATCAATCGTGACATTAAAGCGGCTTTTGGGACGCCAAATATTGTTGATACTGCGCCCATAGCGTTCTTCATTAATAGCTTGAACGGCAGAGCTATAATCATAGAATTTTTCGGTATTAAATTTATAGGCAGCAATCGTCAGGTTACTATTAGTATCTTGAATAAATTTGCTATAACTGATTTGATAACTTTGTCCGCTATTCACTTTTGACGATGTTGTATTTAAGTGTAAACGTGCTTGAGTGATGTCAGCAGAAAATGCGCCTAATGGCGTGCTTAATGCAAAACCAGCTTGAAGTGCGTAATAATCTGCACCGGTACTCTGTATACCCGCATAACCCGTTATCAGATTAGTTAATCCGCGACGATAAGTGGCTTGATATAACGTTGGGTCATAGTCAACAGACGATGAGTTTAAATGGCCAGCGGCTACCGTATAGTTATGTTGCCCAGGACGTAATAACTGCACAACAGAAGCGTAATAGACTTTAAAGTTTTGTTGTGACCCATCCGATTCTTGAATGGTGACATCTAAGTTACCACCATATCCTGATGGATAAAGGTCATCAATTTCAAATGGACCTGGCGGTACGGCAATTTCATGGATCACTCGCCCATCTTGGCGAATAATGACTCGGGCATTGGATTTTGCGACACCACGAATAGTCGGCGCAAAGCCACGCTGTGAGTCAGGTAACATTTTCTCATCACTAAAGAGTTGGATACCTCTTAATGGTTGAGAATCAAAAAGTTGTCCTGTTGTAAGAACATCACCAACTTGAACGACACCTTTTATTGTAGTGATAATACGTTGTAGATAATTATAAGTTGATGTGTAGTCATGGCCATTTTGTTCATTCCATGAATAATTACCAGTGTGATGGAAACTCCATGTACCTAAATTTAGGTTACTATTAACACCAACGAATGCTGATTTGTAATTTGTTCCGTTGCTACGAGACATAAAATAGTTTGCGTTATAGCTTACTAACAACGCATTTATACCTCGTTCCCAGAGTGAAGGACTTACATACCCACGGGGCTTATAACCAACAAGAGCTTGTGGTGTGTTGATCGTTAAACGTTGAACTGAGTGGTCATAGCTTACGTCAGTTGAGGGCACAAAATCGGTTAGTGCAATGCATTCATGTAGCTCTAACGCACTTTTTAATAGCGGTGTTATTTTGTCACTTTTAAACCCTATTAATCCAATGATATCTTTAGTTAAACAAGGCGATACTTGGTCATTTGCCATATCTTTAAAGGTGACTGGTGTTCTTGTCATAAATTGGCTGTTGACATAGATTTCAACATTCCATGTACCCGGCAAGAAAGTATTTTCTTTATCAAAGCGACTGATATCAATCTCACCTTGAGATGTATTCATAAAAATAGGATTAAATGAGAGTGAGTTATTTCCATTTGTATGAGAAGACTCACTATTCTCTGTTGATGAGGCAGTATTATTTTGTAATAAAGGTGACGTATTGGTCGATAATACAGGAGTGCCATTAGGTAACCATTTATTATTTTCGATCTCTGTTATATTTTCTGCATAGGTATAGGGTGCGATTAGAAAAAAAGTCGCACCAGCAGATATTATAATAGTTTTTAAAATATAACTGCTCATTTGAGTATTCCCGTATATTTTATGAAGTCACTGGAGAATTAAATTTTTGATTCAACTATCTTCATTGCGCCCCAATCGTTTACATATCGATAAACGATTTTATTTCCCGTATTTGCAGATATCCCATTGGGTATAGCAAAGTCATGGCTACCTAATGGAGGAACTAATTCACCATCAATAGGTTGTTTATCATTTCCATTAAGAGAAATAGAAACTAAAGAAACATAATAAGGGGCATTATTGATGACTTTTAAAGTATTACCTGAAACTGAAAATTGAAGACCTTCCGCAGCATTAATTGCCCCTATTTTATCTTTTAGTACATCAGGGCGATAAAATAGTTTTATTCTTGAACGATAAGCAATTTGTAATTTATTATCTATTTCCGTATTTGCGTTAGGTGGTATTTCTAATACATTTAACCAATAAATAGATTCTTTATCTTTAGGTAATGTTGTAGCGCCCGTAAAACTAATTCTTAATGATTGTGATTTTTCTGGCTCAATGCGAAATATAGGGGGAGTTAATACAAAAGGGACTTGAATATTTTCAGGTTTTGCATCAACGTCACCAGTATCAATCCAGTTTTGAATTAAAACAGGAACTTTCCCTTCATTACTAATTTTGACTGTGACTTCTTTTTCATTTTCATTATAAATAACACGAGTTCCGCTAATAACAACACCAGCGTTTACCCATGTGGAAATGATTAATAATAAACTAAAAAAAAAGCTTTTAATTAATTTAGGGGCTATCATATTTATCTTTATTCCATTAATAAAAAGCAAACAGAGAGGAGAAACTCCCCTCTGTTTATTTCGATTATTTATATTGCAGAGTATAAACAACGCTACTTGTTACTTTACCAGCCTCTGTTTTACCAATTGCGTAGTATTCTACAGCGTATGGTAAGGTGGCTTTATCATTAGTAATTGTATAATAAGTAGTATCATTTACTTGAGATGTGTTACCTACTTTAATTGCGTTAAAGTTAGCTCCATCTAACAGTTGTAACTGGACTAATTTTGCACCAGTTGCAGCAACATCCATATTTTTCAAACGACCAGTCGCTTGGTCCACTGTTGCACCAGTTTCAAAGAATGCAGAAACAGTGTTATGACCTGCCACACCTATTTTACAATCAGAAAGGTTCATATTAAATGCAGTACGGCCAGTCACTTCACCTGCATTTTGTAAAACGTTAGTACTAACTGTTGGTAGAGTAATGGTTGCATCAGGGCCTTGACCTTCAATGTCAACTTTACAAGTAGTATCAGTTAATTCACCATTAAAAGTAATCGTACCAGTATTATCAGCAGCAATTGCATTACCAGCCATTAGGCCAAATGCCATTGCTAAAGATGCACCAATGATAGATTTTTTCATTCTAAATTCCTTCGTTTTATATTAGATGACTACGTTTTAATAAATAGCTAAACATTATAAATAATATTTAGTAATTTATTTTTTTGACTAGCTATTAGTGTAAAAATAAATAAAAGCCATCCATGGCGAATAAAAACGCTTAATAAGCGCTTTTTATTTTCCTAATAATTATCTATTAATGCGAAATAATAGTTTTGTCGGTTGTTAACATCCCTAACTTCATAAAGCTAATAGCTCATGAAAATAAAACATAATTAAATATTTTATTTTCATGGTTAATTGCTTATAGTGATGTTACATAATTTTGTTAAATGTTTGTTTTTAATTTAGCTGGCTAATAGTAGTGTCACTAAATTTATAGTCTCTTTTTTTTGATTGTGTATTTGGCACCTTTTCGTTATAGGTACTTATTACTTCACGATTCAAATCATCCCATGATTTATCAAAAATAATAAGTAGCTTATTTATTAAACTAAGTGACATACTATTTTTGCCATTTTCATAACGAAATATTTGTTGTTGGCTAACAGAAATTATTTTTGCCAGCTCACGACCTGATAATTTCTTCTCTTTTCTAGCTTTCTTAAAAAAAAGCCTACTTTTGTGTCTAGATCGTTCATAAATTAATTCCAATAACATGAGGTCTAATATTTAGAAGTTATCACATATTAAAATTAGCCATTTCGGTTTGAATAACTATATTACACATAAATAAGTGCGTAAAAATGGTTTACCCTATGCGATATCATTATGTAATAGGCAATACCTATCAAGAGAGTAATTGTTGTAAGGTTATACTTAAGTTTTAGCAAGTGATAGATATATCAATATGTTAAGATATTTAATGTAAGTGCAAACTAATTTTGATATTCGTTTTGTGAGTTTTTATTGGGTGGAAAATCTGGTTTGAGAAGTTAGATATTAATTTATGTTTCATTTTTCATCTTTATAAGATGAATTGTATGAAAAGGTTAGATATTGTAAGGAAATATATTTTACGCGTATTATGGGTATTTGTGAAAATTGTAGAGCGTAAGAATTCTCTGAATAAAATCAAAAATTGGGGTGTATGATGAAAATGAGTTATGTGTTTAAATATAAAATTGTGAAAATAACTTTTTTATTTAAAAGAATGAAAAGTAAGAATTGATCTAACTCAATAATTATTGTGGGATATATTCATATAAAGAAGGATTTATTGTTTGGTGCTAAGTAGATGGCTTTTTTTGAAAATATTAATTGCAATGATGTTTGATTTATTTTCTCGAATGTCTTATTTATCTCTCTATATGAGGTTACAAACAATTTGTGTGTTTATCTCTCTCTTTTTTCGTTTAAAGTGACGATAATTTTTTATTAACAACATCCTAAGTGTATATACGCTATTTGAGGGGTATTCAGAAGCTACTTATCTCAAATGTATGAGCGATATCGTAAAAACACTTAAGGTTAGTTAATCTATAAGTAATGACTCCTATTTTTGTGAAATTAAAATTTTTTATCTATTTTTAGTTTTCATTAAAATTAATCCCAAATTGCTAACCAATTAATAACACTAAAATATTATTTCATTGCGGTATATGATCTTTGTTAATGATATGAAAGTAGAATAAAAGACTGATTGGCATCATTGATTGAGAACTATATTAAGTGTTTATATCGAGAATTCTGATTAATAAGTAAATAAAATCTATTTCGTGCCGATAAATGAATACATTTGTATCATTTTATTATCGGGGAAGATTATTTCATGAGTATTGAAAGATCAGCGAAAGTAGGTTCCATTATACTATTAACTATTTTCTTATTATCATCAGTTTTGTCGTCATTTTTTATTTATAGAATGCAAGAAAACTTTGCGTCATTGGATTCCTTGAATACCAGATTGAATAATGTTCAAGAAGCAAGATATGAGTTAGCGACCATTCGTTCTCACGTCAACTATCTAATGTTGTTGAAAACGATGACGGATGAGAATAAGCAAGAAACTATTAAATCACTTGTTGCTGAAGCGAAAGAGCTGGCGACAAAATCAAAAGCAACTATTACTCATTGGGTAGGAGTGAAGAAAATAAGCCCTGATGCTCAACGTAATTCAGAGCAGCTCTCAGTGTTATTCTATTATCTTCTAGATGAACTTATTGCACCTATTGATACGCTAGATTACACAGAATCAAATCTCTCTAACGACTTTACTCGCCTATCTGAACTTTTCGATGAATACCTTATGATCACGAAAGGTGTGAATGATGATATTAAAGCACAGCAAGCTTGGATGGTGCAGTTGTCACTTTATACAACCATTATTGCCCTCGGGATCATTCTTGTTCTTCTTTATATCGTTATTCGTTGGGTAAATAAAACATTTATCTTTAACTTGAATACGCTATCAGCCATTTTGCAAAAAGTGGGAGAGGGTGATTTAAGTTTCACTCTACCTAAGAAACGAAATGATGAGTTTGGAACCTTGTTCTCTAATGTGGGAGAGATGCAAACTTCGCTAACATCGACTATTCAATTAGTTAAAGAAGAAGCACTAGAGATCAAAAAAGGCTCAGCAGAAATTGCTTCTGGTAACCAAGATCTCTCTTCTCGTACCGAAGAGCAAGCGAGTGCTCTGCAACAGACAGCTGCAAGTATGGAAGAGATTAAAATAGCAGTAGTGAATAATACTGATAATGCGATTTTAGCCAACTCTATTACCGCAGAAACCCGCGATTTAGCAATTGATGGCTCTAATATCATGAATGATGCTATTAACTCGATGAAAAAAATCGAGGTAGGTACATTAAAAGTTGCTGAAATCAATGATGTAGTTAATAACATTGCAAGCCAAACTAATATTCTGGCATTAAATGCTGCTGTTGAAGCTGCTCGAGCAGGTGAACAAGGCCGTGGATTTACGGTTGTTGCAACAGAAGTAAGAAATTTAGCGGCAAGAAGTGCGGATGCTGCGCGTGAAATTAACCAAATTATCAGAGAATCCGTTGCTGACGTGGCTCATGGTCGAGAATTAGTGAATAGAACGGGCGAGCATATGCAGGACATTGTTTCTTCTATTACGAAAGTTAGCGATATCATGCAGGGCATTAGTATCGCATCAGAAGAGCAAAAAGTGGGCATTGAACAGATTGCAGTCGCCATTAACCAAATGGATTCTGTTGTTCAGCAAAATGCAGCTTTAGTTGAACAGGGCGCGACGTCAACAATGATTTTAGATGAGAAAGCACAAAACTTAACAGATAAAGTTTCAGTCTTTCAAATTAAAGAACAATACTAATAAGTTGAATTAGCCAGTTAATTTCGCATTTAAAACAAGCTCACTCTAAATGCAAAACGAGAGTGAGTTTGTTTATTTAGCTATTATTTTCTATCTATTATTAATAGAAAATTCAATTCTAAGCTAATATGTTGATGAAATTTCTCCACTCACACTTTTTATAAATAGAGAGTGTTTTTGCAAAAATAAATAGCATCGATACTATCTTTTATTTTTAAAATCAAGTTTTTTCTATTTTAATTATTTTTTTGTAAGATTTTTTTTCGTTTTTTTGAAAAATAATTACCTGTTAAAAGTTTATTGATTGAATAGTAAGTTATTTTTAAAATTATCTGATTAATTATCCAGATAAGAATAATCTTAAATTAAATACTTTATTTTTTTAAAAAAAATAGAAATGAAAAATATATTTAAAATACGTAACTATATGTTTTATTTGTATTGTTTTTTTTGCTTTTTTAGTTTTTAAAATTAAGTATAAAAACGTGGTTTCTTTAAATGATGCTCTATTTCTAGATTCATTTGATTTTTAAATAATATCAAAAAAAATTATTTTTTTTAATGTTTTGATTTATATAATTTTTTTGTGCGTGTTTTTTGTTTTTTGTTTTATTTTTCATAAAATGTCATTGTTTTTTTCTTTGTGGTAATGTTTGCGAAACATAAATAATGAAATCTATCTTTTAGAACTTTAAATAGTTTGACGGGATAACTGTATCTAATAAATTTGATGTTTATTTTTTAGAAAACTAAAGATTTCATTTTTATGGTTAAGATTAATGCAGATTAATTATTTTTAATTTGCCTTTTTACAATCAAATAGAGATGGTGGAAAATGAAATTAACTAAATTAGCAGCTGTATTGGGTTTTAGTTGTTTAATGATTGCTGGCTCTGCATTTGCAGAAGATCCTGTTGCTCCGATTACTGGTGGCCATGGACAAATTACTTTTGAAGGTGAAATTATCGATGCACCTTGTTCAATCGCTCCAAATAATGACAAACAAACTGTCCAATTAGGACAAGTATCATCTTCATTATTGAAAGAAGGTGGTCGTAGCACCTCTGAAGCGTTTACTATCAAATTAGAAAACTGTTCAACCAAAACTTATAAAACAGTAGAAGCAACTTTCTCTGGTTTAGGTGCGACAGGTATTGATAACGCTATTGCTATTGATGGTACAGCAAAAGGTGCGGGCGTTATTATTTCTCAATACGGTGGTAACATCGTTAAATTAGGTGAAGCAACATCACCTGCACAAATATTATCTGAAGGCCCTAATGAATTACGTTTCTCTGCTTATTTACAAGGGAAGCAAGGCGTTGATGTGACTCCAGGTACTTTCTCATCTATTGCTACTTTTGCATTAACCTATAAATAAGATTATTAGTTCCCTGAGCCAGTTTTGGCTTAGGGACTATTTATTTGGTTACAGGTGAGAGCATTACACGCAATAGATAGGGGAACTATGTTACATTTCAACTTTAAAGTATGGCAATGTATATTCTATGTGATATTAAGCATATCGCTTGTTCATAGTTCCTTATTATATGCAGATGAACCCGTTGAGTTTAATACTGATATTTTAAATTTAGAGGATAGAAATAATATTGACTTATCCCGATTCTCTAAAGAAGATTATATTTATCCGGGTGTTTATGAAGTTTCTATATTGCTTAATGAAGATTTAATCGAGCATAATTATAAGATTAAATTTATAAAATCATCAAATAACGATGATGAAACTCTAGTTTGTATTCCTCATGAAATTGTCGAAAAATTTTCATTGCAAGAGCCTTATTTTAAGGATCTAACATGGTGGGGTAATGAACAGTGTTTGAATATAAATTCATTACCAAGCATGACAGTAAAACCACAATTAAAGAAAAGTAAACTGTTTATCACCGTACCCCAAGCTTACCTAAATTACACTGCTCAAGGATGGGATCCCCCATCTAGATGGGATGAAGGAATTTCAGGGGCATTATTTGATTATCATCTAACTGCACAAGATATAAAAAGAAAATCAGAAAGTAGCCATCAATTTAGTCTTAATGGACAAGGAACTATGGGGCTAAATTTGGGTGCATGGCGTTTACGCGCTGATTGGCAAAGTGTTTATGATAATAAAGATCCAGAAGATAAAAACTTCGATTGGAAGTGGGCTCAAGTTTATGCTTACCGCTCTATTAAGTCCTTAAGTGCTAAGCTTATGCTAGGTGAAAATTATAGTTCATCTGATTTGTTCGAAAATATTCGATATTTGGGTATGGCATTATCATCTGAAGATAATATGTTGCCACCTAATCTTAGGGGATATGCACCACAAATTAGTGGCGTTGCGTCATCTAACGCTAAAGTGATTATTAGCCAGCAAGGTCGAGTTATTTATGAAACAACGGTAAGTCAGGGGCCTTTTGCAATTCAAGATATCAACGAAAGTATTTCAGGGGTACTTGATGTTAGAGTAGAAGAAGATAATGGTAAAACCCAAGAATTTCAAGTGAATACATCAAGTGTTCCTTATTTAACGAGACCAGGACAAATTCGCTATAAAACCTTGATAGGAAAACCTTCAGATGTTGATAGGGATCGAAAAGGTCCAATGTTTGGCATGGGAGAATTTTCATGGGGAATAAATAATGGTTGGTCTCTATTTGGTGGAGCAATTGTTAGTGATGAATATAATTCTTTTTCTGCGGGAATTGGGCGTGATTTATTAATGCTTGGTGCTATTTCTGTTGATATGACGACATCATTTGCAAAAGATGTTAATAATCAAAATGATGATAAGCAAGGAAATGCTTATCGTATTAACTACTCAAAAAGATTTGAAGAGTATAATAATCAAGTTACATTAGCTGGATATCGTTTTGCTGAGCAAGATTTTTTGACATTAAACCAATACATTGATAGTAAATATTACAATAGAGAAGTGAATAAAGATAAGGCTCTCTATTTATTAACATTTAGCCAAAGTTTCCCTGATTTTGGTCTTAATGCTTACCTTTCTTATAGCCATCGTACTTATTGGAATAGTGAAAAGAGCGATTACTTTAGTTTTTCATTATCGAAATATTTTAATGTAGCAAACTTTAAAAATAATTCTATCAATATCAATGCTTACAGAAATAATAGTTACGGAAGAAGCGATAATGGCTTTTTTATTAACTTAAGCGTTCCGTTAGATACAAAAACAACAATCAGCATGAATAGTTATATTAACAGTGGAGATATCGCCAATACGGTTAGCTATAACAAAACAGTTGATGATAGAAATAACTATAATATTACAGGTGGTACGACAGCGAGAGGTCGAGCAAACGTAAGCGGTTATTATCGCCATTATGCTGACTCTGCAGTTGTTTCTGGTAGTGCTTCATATACTGATTCTGTTAGCAGTGTTGCTACATTATCTATTGACGGTGGTGCGACATTAACACCTAAAGGTGGGGCGCTTCATCGTATTAATATTCCAGGAAGCTCACGTATATTATTGGATACTAATGGGGTTCAAAACGTTCCAATTAGTGGGAATGGCCCGAATACAACCACTAACTATTTTGGTAAAGCAATTTTACCATTAGGCAGTGATTATATGCGTAGCCGTGTATCCGTAAATATTGATGATTTACCTAGTAATATTGAAGCAAAAGGCTCAATACAGCAATTTACGTTAACCGAAGGGGCAATAGGTTATCGCAAGTTTAATGTGTCTGAAGGCGCTAAAATTATTGCAAAAATTATGCTAAAAGATGGCTCTTTTGCACCATTTGGTTCAACGATATTAAATGAATCAAATCAGGATATGGGTATGGTGAGTGATAATGGCTCAGCATATTTAGGTGGTGTTAAGTCTCATGAAATATTATTCATCCAGTTATCTGAAAATAACGTATGTAAAATAGAGTTGCCAGATTTATCGTCTAATGAAAACTACACATCAGTTTTATTAGTATGTAATTGAATTTTAAAAATTAAAAATTAAGGTTTAAGATATGCGTCTATCAGTAAAAAAAATATCAATGTTAGCTTTTCCATTATTTTCTTTATTTTTTATTGAAACAGCAAATGCTGCGGTTTCTTTAGATAGAACACGGATCATTTTAAATGAAGGGAAAGGCTCGGTCAGCTTAAATATTACAAATAATAGTCCTGATCAGCCTTATTTAGCGCAAGCATGGATAGAAGATCTTGCAGGTAAGAAAATAGAAGAGCCTATTCTTGCACTTCCACCGATACAACGATTAGAAAAAAATGAACAAAGCCAAATAAAGGTTCAACCTCTTGATGTTGTTACTTCTCTTCCTCAAGATAGAGAAAGTGTATTCTATTTTAATTTAAGAGAGATCCCTCCTAGAAGTGATTCAGATAATGTTTTACAAATTGCATTGCAAACACGAGTAAAAATTTTTTATAGACCAGCTTCATTAATACTTGCCTCTGATAAGTTGGAACTTGCACCACAGAATAAATTAACCTTAGAAAAACAAGGTAATAACTATGTGATGAATAATCCAACTCCTTACAATATTACCTTTGTAAGTGCTAAAAAAGATTTTTCAGATAATACCATTGAAGAATTTAAATCTTTTATGATTGAACCCAATGGAAAAGAAAAAATTAATATCGGTGTGAGCCAGTTTAATAAAAAACCAATACTAACCTACATTAATGATTATGGTGCTCAAATAGATATTGAATTTGACTGTAAAAGTACTCAATGTACGGTAAGTAAATTAAACCAAAGCTAATAAATATAAATGATTAGGTTGCTGATATGACAAGAAGAAGGGGCGTTCTCTTTATTTTTTTATTTTTTATTACGTCATTTTTTATCGTAAGAGAAAGTGTTGCTCAAAAAAACTTGCAAGTGAATGTATATGGAGAAATATTACCTCCAGTCGCTTGTATTATTAATAATAAAAACACGATTAAAGGTGATTTTGGGGAGTTGTATCCTGCTGATTTTGATGGTAAAAAAAATAAAATTGAGCTAATTATTCCTTTATCTTGTAATGAACGACCAACGAATAATATGAAGTTTTTTATCACTGGATCTCCTTCTTCTTTTGATAATAATGCAGTTACAGCCGGACGCAGTGATATTGGTGTTAAGTTTTTTTATCTAGATAAAGAAGTTACGCTTAAATCGGAATACAATTTTACATATACAAATACAATTAAAATTGAGGCACTTCTGCTTAAAAATCCAAATGAAAAGCTCATTTCTGGTGATTTTACAGCAACCGCATTTCTAAATGTCGATTATCTTTAGGAGGAAATGATGAATAGAAATATATTTTTGTTCTCTTTTTTATTATTGATAATCGGCTTGTTGCCTAGTGTTTCTGTTTATTCAGCAGAGGCTAAAACCTCTTTAGCAACTGCAAATATAGAGCTAAAAGGTAAAATATTAAACCCTCCTCCAATCTGTACATTTAATAATAATGATCCTATTTATGTGAATTTTGGAAATAATGTGGTTATCTCTAAAATAGAACAAGATAACTATCAGCAAAAGTTTAATTATGATTTATCGTGTACAGGGGATAGTAAAGAGTTCTCTTTTAAAGTTTCAGTTAAAGGTGATCCTGCTGTATTTGATAATCAATTATTAGCAACTAGCGTTACTGACTTAGCTATAAAAATAGTATTGAATAACACAGAATTATTACCTGTAAATAAAAAAGTAAAAGTGGAACGTAGTAAATTACCGGAATTTAGTGCATTACTTGTTAAAAAACAGGGGGCTAATTTGGCTGAAGGTAAATTTCGTTCATCAGCATCTGTTATATTTGAATATGAGTAGAGGCTAATGAAACTTAAAAAGTTATATTTTAATTCACTCATTTTCTCTTTTCTTACCTTATCACTAATGAGTGTAAAGGCAGCAGATAATCTCTTTTTTGAAGGCAACTTAGTGAAAGAGCCTTGTACTGTTTTATCTGATAATAAAACATTAACGGTGAGGTTTAATACGGTTGATGTAAAAGCATTACGTGATGGGCAAAAAACAGAAGATATCCCTTTTATTATTACCGTTTCAAATTGTGATAACAGTGTCGCTAAAAATATTAATTTTTTGTTTAAAGGATTTGAATCGGATTCACATAAAGGATATTTGGGCATTAATATTAACGGCAAACCTTCAGGAATTGGCATAGGTATAGAAGATAAAAATAAGAAGTTTATCGCAATTAATAAAGATAATAGCCAATTTTCATTAAATAAAAATGAAAATCAATTTCTATTTTATGCCTTTTTGAAAGCAGAGCCCAGTGTGGTTATGAATAAAAAAATCGAATTAGGAAAATTTAGTAGTATTGCCACATTTCATATCACATATCCATAATTTATGAATACGACAAAATGGAGTTAAAGTGAAAGGTTACTTTAAAGCATTATTGATATTATCTATGATATCTTCATTTCCTGCTCAGGCGAATATTTTTTCTTATATTTCTAAAGTTGAAAATATAAGCGGAGGTATCCCTGGGTTAGCTTATATAGGACAGATTGAACGCTGGACTCTGATGCCTGGTGTAGCCAATCCTTGTTATAATGTGGCAGGCTGTGAGGTCTATGTCGCTCATCGTCATTATTCTAATGGTACAGCTGGAACCTATTCAAGCCGGGATCCAAAAATAGCCGATGCTTCTAAATATAAAACAATGGATGAATTAAGAGAGGCATTTCTTAAAATAACACCATTACCTTACACTTTTAGGGTTGTTCATTCAGGAACGATTGTTACATCTGAATGTGTAGGAATATTTTATGGTCAAAGAAGGAGTGCATCAGATCCTTTATTACCGGGTTCTATTTGTGGTGCTGCGCCATCAGCAGATTTGGTTTGTGATTTTAATGTCGAAAATATTGACTTTAACTATAATCAATTGGCATATAATGATGTGCTAAATAATAATACGGATGTTACTAAGCAAACAAAAAGTGTAAAAATTCAATGTAACTATAATTCCAAAGTTATTATTTCTGCTACAACTAATGATGAGGGGGCAATTTGGCTTAATCAAGAAAATACATTACAGTCTTTTTTAAAAATAAATAATAAACCTGCTAATGAATTGTTTGAATTACCTATTGCAAATAAAGAAACAGCCTCCCGTTATACCAACTCATTTACATTAAGTTCAGAAATTAAAAGTGTAGGAAAACCTAAATCAGGGCCTTTTCGTGGTTCTGCGGTGATTGTTATTGTTGTTCTTTGATTTTTATAATATTAAGCTACAAAAAAAGCCCCAGATAATTGCTTATCTGGGGCTTTAAAATTTGGTGGCCCCTACTGGACTTGAACCAGTGACCAAGCGATTATGAGTCGCCTGCTCTAACCAACTGAGCTAAGGGGCCTAATGAAGTGAGATTATACGTGCCATTTGGCACTAGGTCTAGCCTTTGAATGACTGTATGCGCAATTTCTGTTCAATCTAAACAATAAAAAAATAAAACAGAGAATAACTGTGATATCAATAACATAGTGTAATAATTAACGGGTGAGCTTACATATAGGTACAATAATATAAATAATAAGGCTATTTTTTATAAATATATGTAGATGAAGTCTATCGCAGCTTAAATCGTGTGTAGATACTGTTTCACAATTCCATAAAAAAACGCCTGTGATATCACAGGCGTTTATTATAACTTTTATTGAAAAGTAAGTTGATTACTCGTCAAGGAAGCTACGTAGTACTTCAGAACGGCTTGGGTGGCGTAATTTACGCAGTGCCTTCGCTTCAATCTGACGAATACGTTCACGGGTAACATCAAACTGTTTACCCACTTCTTCCAAGGTATGGTCGGTATTCATATCGATACCGAAACGCATACGTAGGACTTTCGCTTCACGTAATGTTAAGCCAGCTAACACTTCGTGAGTTGCTGAACGTAAGCTTTCTGATGTTGCAGAATCCAGTGGTAATTCGAGGGTTGTATCCTCGATAAAATCGCCTAAATGTGAATCTTCATCGTCACCGATTGGGGTTTCCATGGAGATTGGTTCTTTAGCGATTTTCAGTACCTTACGGATCTTGTCTTCAGGCATCAGCATGCGTTCTGCAAGCTCTTCTGGTGAAGGCTCACGTCCCATCTCTTGCAACATTTGACGAGAGATACGGTTCAGTTTATTAATCGTTTCGATCATGTGAACAGGAATACGGATTGTACGCGCCTGATCAGCGATTGAACGAGTAATTGCCTGACGGATCCACCATGTTGCATAAGTTGAGAACTTATAACCACGACGGTATTCAAATTTATCAACCGCTTTCATCAGACCAATATTCCCTTCCTGGATCAGGTCAAGGAACTGTAAGCCACGGTTGGTATATTTTTTCGCGATAGAGATAACAAGACGTAAGTTCGCTTCGACCATCTCTTTTTTCGCACGACGTGCTTTGGCTTCACCGATAGACATACGACGGTTAATATCTTTAACCTGTTCGATTGTCAGTCCAGTTTCAACTTCAATTTGTTGCAGTTTTTGTAAACTGCGTTGTACTTCTTCTTCAATACCTGCCAGTTTTTCAGACCAAGGCTTATTCATTGCTCGAGCTGCAGTGAACCATGTGTCATTGGTTTCGTTACCTGTAAACAAAGTAATGAAGTTTTTCTTTGGCATCTTAACTTGATCAACACAAAGACGCATGATGTGACGTTCTTGAGCACGAACTCTGTCCATCATTTCACGCATATTGTTAACCAGATAATCAAACTGTTTTGGTACTAAACGGAACTGTTTGAAAATTTCAGATAACAATAAGATTTCAAGCTCTGTATCTTTGTGGTTACGACCTTTCGCCTTGATAGTTTGGCGAGTTTTTTCGTATTGCTCACGAAGCTCAGTAAATTTCTGACGCGCTAATTCAGGATCGATGCTGTTATCATCATCGCTATCGCTGTCATTGTCGCCATCTTCATCTTCGTCTTCATCTTCGTCTTCAGCGCTGTTGTCAACTTCATCATCATCTTTGCCTAAATTGACATCTTCACTTTCTGCCATTTCTTCGGCATTAGGGTCAATAAACGCAGTAATTAAGTCTGAAAGACGTGCTTCGCCAGCTTCAACGCGATCATACTGTTCAAGAAGATAAGTAATTGCTTCAGGATATTCTGCAACGGAACATTGAACTTGGTTAATACCATCTTCAATGCGTTTTGCGATATCAATTTCACCTTCCCGGGTGAGCAGTTCAACTGTACCCATTTCGCGCATATACATACGGACAGGGTCGGTTGTACGGCCAATCTCAGATTCTACACTAGAAAGTACCTGAGCTGCGGCTTCTGCAGCATCATCATCAGTATCATTTGAATTTTCTGCCAGCATCAGATCATCGGCGTCAGGTGCTTCTTCCATAACCTGAATGCCCATGTCGTTAATCATCTGGATGATGTCTTCGATTTGATCTGAATCGACGATATCTTCCGGCAGATGGTCATTGACCTCAGCATAGGTCAGGTAGCCTTGCTCCTTACCTTTAGTAACAAGTAGCTTCAGCTGTGACTGCGGGTTTTGCTCCATAAGACGGTATCCACACTTCAAAGTAATTTGGGTTGGTGTCGGTCGGCGATAACTGTTCAGCCAACAATAACTACGGAGGGGCATTTTCATTGTCGATTGCTACGGTCCCCTCAGCGTAGCAAATGTAGGTTTTTAGTACCTACCGATAGCGGCAATTAAGCCGTGTTTTTAATCTTAATTCTGTGTTTACTTTTTAACGCGTGCCTGTATTATCAATTGGACTTCTTCGCGTTCATCTTGCGTTAGGCCTTCTGTTCTCTCTTTCGCAATAAGCGTGTTTAAACGTTCGTCCATTGCCGTTAAAAAAAGATGATCTAACGTGTCTGTAAAGGTTTTTTCTGCAATCTCATCTATATCTATATCGTTCCACATTGCCAATTTTTCAAGCTGTTTACCGAATTTATTCTCTCTATAGAGTTCGATAATCTGTCCTGTATTTAGGCCCGGTTGTGCTTGGCAAACGGAAACTAACTCAATAAAAAGCGATAGACCTGCAATTTTTTCTGTACTTAATCCCTCGAGAGGGGGCACTAATTTAGAGAATTCTGGGTTTTGTATCAATAAGGCAATCAATATACGCATTGGTGTAGTACGTAATTTTGTCGGTTGATACGACAACTCGTGATTAACCGGCGTTCTACCAAATAAACGATCCATTTGCTCAATATCGGGATTTCCCGTTAAGCTTCCAAGCTCTCTTAATAAATATAGACGTAAAGTTTCACTTGGGATCTTATCTATTAATGGTCTGGCTAAACTATATAGCTTACCATTGCCTTCTTGAGTACTCAGATCCACTTGAGGAACGAGTGAATCAAATAAAAATTCTGATAATGAATGTGCTTGTTCCATACGTTTTTCAAAAGCTTCTTTACCTTCACGACGAACCAATGAATCAGGATCATCACCTTCGGGTAAAAACATAAAACGTAAAGAGCGACCATCATTTAAAAAAGGAAGGGCGGTTTCTAATGCTCGCCATGCGGCATCACGACCAGCTCTATCTCCATCATAGCAGCAAATAATGTTATCCGTTGTCCGAAAGAGCAACTGGATATGTTCTGCTGTAGTGGAGGTTCCTAATGAGGCAACGGCATAATCAATACCAAACTGCGCTAATGCCACAACATCCATATAACCTTCGACAACTAATAGCTTTGTGACGTTATTATTAGATTGTTGCGCTTCATAAAGTCCGTAAAGTTGGCGACCTTTATGGAATATCTCTGTTTCTGGTGAGTTCAAGTATTTAGGTAAATCATCACCTAACACTCGCCCACCGAAGGCAATAACACGACCACGTCTATCTCGGATAGGAAACATGACTCGTTGGCGAAAACGATCATAAGTGCGACCATTATCGTTAGTTATTACCATACCCGCTTCAAGAAGTAAGGCTTTATTATCGGCACTTTGACCAAAACGTTTTAGGGCGTTATCCCAACCTGTTGGCACAAATCCAATAGAAAAACGGGTAATAATATCTTCACTAAGACCTCGATGCGCGAGATAGTTTCTTGCTTCCTGTGCATCAGGTTTATTGAGAGCGCTACTATAATACTGATTCAACTTCTCCATCACTTGATAGAGGTTTTGTCTTATATGTCGTTCAATAGGGCTACTGCCTGTTCCTGTTTCATAAGGAACTTCTAACCCATGCATTGCTGCTAACTCTTCAATGGTTTCGACAAAATCGAGCCTGTCATAATTCATTAAAAAATCAATAGCATTGCCATGCGCGCCGCAACCAAAACAGTGGTAAAACTGTTTGTCGCTATTTACTGTGAAAGAGGGCGTTTTTTCATTATGAAACGGACAACACGCTGAATGATTTTTGCCTTGTTTTTTTAACGGCACGCGAGCGTCGATAAGATCGATGATATCGGTTCGAGCTAGCAAATCATTGATAAATGAACGTGGAATTCGTCCAGCCATAAGCCCTTTTACGCCTGTTGTTGAACGAGAATAAGCCGCGCTCTCAGAAGAAAGCACGGCCTTTAACTGCGACTACAGTGTCTGCATATGTTGCGGTATAAGCCGCAAAATATTAGTACAGACGAGTACGACGTGCGTTTTCGCGAGCTAATTTTTTAGCGTGACGTTTTACTGCTGATGCTTTAGCGCGTTTACGCTCAGTCGTTGGTTTTTCATAAAACTCACGACGACGAACTTCTGCTAATACGCCTGCTTTTTCACAAGAGCGTTTGAAACGACGAAGAGCAACGTCAAATGGCTCGTTTTCACGTACTTTGATTACCGGCATGTGCCTCTCACCTCAATAGAAATCGGTTTGCGCTGGCATTATTTAAGCCAGCCGACATTTAAAATGGTGCGGAATTTTACTTCAAAGCAGGGCACTTTGTAAAGAGATGCACAAAATTGAAACGCAAACTCTCACTTTTGTGTCTTTTTTGGATAACACGAAAAGCGAAAGTCGCTAACCACACATTTAAATCACTTAAAATAGGTGGGTAATTATAGAACAGAAAAAGGAATTTGTCACATGCTGGTATGTAAAAGATGTGCCGAAGGCGTATAAAATCACCGAAATAATGGTACAATCGATTTATTACGCGAGTCCGCGAAGAAGAATTTGGAAGCGTCATGCGAGTTTTAGGTATTGAAACATCTTGCGATGAAACCGGTATCGCAATTTACGATGATAAAGCCGGTCTATTAGCGAATCAACTTTATAGCCAAATTAAACTGCACGCCGATTATGGTGGTGTAGTTCCTGAACTTGCTTCACGGGATCATATCCGTAAAACAGTACCTCTTATTCAAGCGGCACTGAAAGAAGCTAATCTTATGGCAAAAGATATTGATGCTGTTGCTTATACTGCGGGCCCCGGTCTTGTTGGTGCTTTGCTTGTAGGAGCAACAATTGGGCGCTCATTAGCTTTTGCATGGAATGTTCCAGCTATTCCTGTTCATCATATGGAAGGCCATTTATTGGCACCAATGCTTGAAGAGAAAACACCTGAGTTTCCGTTTGTGGCACTTTTGGTTTCTGGTGGTCATACACAATTAATCAGTGTGACAGGAATTGGTGAATACACCTTATTAGGTGAATCTATCGATGATGCTGCCGGTGAAGCTTTTGATAAAACAGCAAAATTGTTAGGATTAGATTATCCTGGCGGTCCTGTATTATCGAAAATGGCGCAACAAGGCACAGAAGGTCGATTTGTTTTTCCTCGTCCAATGACAGACAGACCGGGGCTTGATTTTAGTTTCTCTGGTTTAAAAACCTTTGCAGCTAATACTATTCGCCAAAATGACGATTCAGACCAAACTCGCGCTGATATTGCACGGGCGTTTGAAGATGCTGTTGTTGATACACTAGCGATAAAATGTCGTAGAGCTTTAGAACAAACGGGCTTTAAACGTTTAGTGATGGCGGGTGGTGTAAGTGCTAACCGGACATTACGTGCAAAAATGGAAACCGTGATGAAGCAATTAGGCGGCGAAGTTTTTTATGCGCGTCCTGAGCTGTGTACTGATAATGGTGCAATGATTGCATTAGCGGGGATGATCCGCTTTAAAGGCGGTACAGAAGGCCCATTAAGTGTGACTGTAAGACCACGCTGGCCTTTAGCTGAGTTGCCTGCCCTTGAAAATAAATAATGTATTGTAAAGTGTCTATTTCTAATTTGACACTCGATATCTGCAGAAGAAAGCCACTTTATAAGTGGCTTTTCTGTTTTAAATTCAAATTTTAAACGGACGTTAATTAATCTTCTTTTTCTTGCTCTTTCGCTTCTTGAATGATCTCTTTTTCCGTTTTTTCGGTTTTCTTTTTCAATTTGTGCCAGATCCGGCTCTCTTGGCCACGCCATAAACGTTGAATATTGTCATGATGACGGTAAAGTACAAGACATGATAATAACGCGACGGGATAAGTGAATTCTGGTTTAAACCACCAAACGTAAAAAGGGGCAAGTAGTGCGCTGATGATCGCGCCAAGTGATGAATAGCCACTCAATAAGACGGTGAGTAACCATGTTCCTGCGATAAGACCACTTAAATCCCAACCAATGGCAGCGATAGCACCAAATGCAGTGGCGACGCCTTTTCCGCCTTTAAAGTGGAAGAAAACAGGGTAGATATGCCCAAGGCAAGCTGCGATTGCCACAATGCCGAGGTAAAAAGGAGGCACATTTAAGTAGTAGGCGAGCCAAACAGGGAGCATCCCTTTTAGGACGTCACAGATAAGTACCGCCGCTGCGGCCGCTTTTCCACCAATACGTAGGACGTTGGTCGCTCCGGGATTGCCAGAGCCAAATTTTCTTGGATCAGGTAGTCTTGCCAGTCGGCAAATCAATATCGCGCTGGAGATTGAGCCGCACAAGTAGGCGAAGATGATCATTCCAAGTGCGTTAGCACTCATTTGTATTCTCCAATGTTTATGTAAGTTCGTTAGGCATGTATGGATAATACGCATATTTCATCGGAAGTGGTATCCGATGAGCAGAAAAAATAAGAGATGACGTGATGGATATCGTATTTATTGAGCAATTATCAGTAATAACCACAATCGGTGTTTATGATTGGGAAAAAACCATAAAACAAAAATTAGTGTTCGATATCGAAATGGAATGGGATAACAAACGCGCATCCCAAACCGATGATGTGGTTCATTGTTTAGATTATGCCAGTGTGAGTAACGCAATCATTGATTATGTTGAGACTCGACGTTTTGAATTAGTTGAACGCGTAGCAGAAGAAGTGGCACAGTTGTTGATAACTCAATTTGCTGTACCTAGAGTAAAAATTAAATTAGCGAAACCCGGGGCTGTTGCACAAGCCAAAAATGTGGGTGTAATTATTGAGCGTAAAGCTTAATTAAAACTGATCCTGATTAAGTCGCGATTTCCATTTTATAATCGCGACTTCTCGTTGCTTGGTTAGCGCATCTCGTATTGCACTACCTTTTAATCCACTTTCAATAATTGGCTTAATATCCACATTATTTGCAATTGCGAAAGCTTGGCAAAGAAACGCGCGTTGTGGATAAACAAGATTTTCTAATCCTTTGCGTCCTCTGGCGTCGGCTTCACTCACCATTGCTAATTGCTCAACACGTTCAGGTTTTCGCCATGCATCAATAGCATCAAATAAGCGGATTATTTTTGAAGGGCGCATTCTATCAATACGATGGATATGATCATGAAATCTTGCCGTTAAGCGTGCCAAATCACGAATATGATTAGGAATACGATAACGTTGGCATAAGGCTTCAACTAAAGGAACACCAGCAGGGCCATGTCCATGGTGATGAGGCCAATTTTCTGGAGGTGTTAATCCTTTTCCCAAATCATGGCATAAGGCGCTAAAGCGTACCGCAATATCATCGGTTAATTGGCTAGCGATATTGAGTACCATCATGGCATGAATGCCTGTATCGATTTCTGGGTGCCATTTTTCAGGCGCAGGAACACCAAACAAAGCATCAATTTCAGGAAAAAGAACACTTAAAGCACCACATTGACGTAGAACTTCAAAATAGACTTGAGGCGCGGGGCTCTCAAGGGCTTTTTCTGTTTCTTTCCAAACACGTTCAGCAGTCAGCGCGTTTAGCTCGCCACTTTGTGCCATTGTTTTCATTAATTGCAGTGTTTCAGGTGCAACACTAAATCCTAAAGGCGCAAATCGTGCAGCAAAACGTGCAACTCGCAAAACTCTTAAAGGATCTTCTGAAAATGCCTCAGAGACATGGCGAAGTTGCCTCGCATGGATATCATTTATGCCATGGTAAGGATCGACATATTCACCATCAGCAGAATAAGCAATGGCATTAATGGTGAGATCACGACGAGCGAGATCGTCTTCTAATGTGACATCCGGCGCTGCATAACAAGTGAAACCCGTGTAACCTGAGCCTGATTTTCGTTCTGTACGCGCAAGGGCATACTCTTCATGAGTATCTGGATGAAGAAAGACAGGAAAATCTTTGCCTACTTGTTGATAGCCTTGTTGTAATAGCATTTGAGGTGTTGCACCAACAACAACCCAATCTCTGTCTTTTACTGGCATCTGTAATAGTTGGTCGCGCACAGCGCCACCAACAAGGTATATATTCACGGGATCACTGTTCCTTTGGCTGGATGTTAGTTCATCCAACGATCATTACGTTTACGACGGCGCGGGATAATATGTGGAAGGATCAGACCAAAAACAAGACCTGCGCCTGCAACACCACCACCATACATAAACCACTGTAAGATGATATCGCGTTGTCTGTCATCTAATTGTTGATTAGCAAAATCGAGTTTTTTCTCTGCGACAGCGAGCTTTGTTCTCATTTGTTCATTTTCTTTTTTCAAGCCATTGATGATGTCATCGCTGTTTGAAACTTTATTTTGCATATCAGTGGTACGTTGTTTCCAGCTTTGATCGATATTCGCCAGTTTATCACGCAGTGTTTGGATCTCTTTTTCCATAGCAGGAATACGAGTACGCATACTTGGTTGAGTACTGAGTTGGTTTTCTGGTAGCCAAACGGTACGATCTTTATCGTCTTTAACCTGTACATAACCCGTTGCTGCGTTACGAGAAATGACAGTAACGGTTGAGCCCGAATTTAAAGAGCCAACAATTCGATACTGATTCCCTGGTCCACTGTGTACATAAGTGGATAGTTCATCGGAAACATAACGAGTTTCTGCGTGTGAGCTCAGAGAAACGCCTAAGCTAAGTAATGAAAGAAAAAGTAAGGGTAATTTTCGCATTATGTTTTCAACTTTTTTATCTATACAAGAGAATATTTTTACTGATACTAAAGAGTAAAGTTTGCGTAAGCAAATAGTAAACCAGAATGAGAACACTCTTAACTGGTAGAATATAGGGATAATCTGCCTTTTATTCATTATTGTTATTAGGCTATCACTTGCAAAATGAAAATGCGTCAAATATTTTACTAATTAATTGATTTACTTAAGGGAAATAGAATGAGCCAATTAGAAACTGAACTCAAAATGAGTGCCATACCTGCCGCTATTCCTCACATTATTCAGCGCATTCTGACTCTACCTCATCAGCACTCTGATCCCAAAAAGCTGACTAATCTTTACTTTGAGACGACAGATAATCAAATTCGTCGTTGGGATATGGGGTTGCGTATTCGTGGTGTTGATGAAAGTTATGAAATGACAATTAAAACAGCTGGTAAAGTGGTTGCAGGTTTGCATCAACGTCCAGAATATAACGTGAAATTAGAGCAACCTAAATTAGATTTAGCTCGCTTTCCAGCAGAAATCTGGCCTGAAAATACAGATTTAACCCTATTAGAAACACAACTCAATGTGCTGTTTAATACCGATTTTTATCGCGAAATCTGGCTGGTGGATTTTCAAAATAGCCAAATTGAAGTGGTATTAGATAAAGGTGCTATTCGTACTCATCAATATGAGTTGCCGATTGAAGAGTTCGAGTTAGAGCTTAAAAAAGGTGATGTGTCAGATGTTATCGCATTAGCAACTTATTTAGGTGAAAAGGGTGGATTGCGCCTAGCTTCTCGCAGTAAAGCGGCTCGAGGTTATTATTTAGCGAAAGATAAACCAGCCTTATCGTTGAGTGTGGTGAACCTTTCTCCTAGTGATACAACCGCTCAGCAACTTACAAAATGGTTAAGTGCAATACAAGCATTAGAAGAAGCCATTTTTGCTAACCCAACACCACCGACAATTACTATGCCAGCAATGTTGGCGTTATTTTCAGATTGGTGTAAAAAACGGTCTGATCTGCCTGAATCTATGCAACAGTCGCTCAATGGTATTTCACCGTTAACATTTACAACCGCAACCGACTATTATCATGTTTTATGGTTGAACTTTAAGTTATCTTCTATGGCGTGGTTACTATCTATTGCTTAATTTTCTGACAACTTGAGAGTCTATTTATGTCTGTTATCGGTGTATTTCAACAATTGTGGAATAAAGCACAGTGTGGGTTCTCTTCTCAATTAAACGCGTTAGCACCTTTTAGTGAGCTCGAACAACAGTTTTTTGCTTTTAGCCCTTTTGCAACAGAGCATTTACGCGTTAATCCTCAATGGTTGACTGATATCAGGCAAAATCCACCAACTAGTGTGGAATGGCTGAGTTATGAGTCTCAATTAACAGAAAAATTAGTCAATGTTGATAATGAAGATGATGTGATGCGGATCTTACGCCAATTTCGTCATCAACAATTAGTGCGTATTGCATGGCTACAATTTTTTCAATTAGGCGATATTCCTTGTGCACTAAAACATTTGAGCGTATTGGCTGAAACTTTAATTTGTGTTGCGAGAGATACGCTTTATCAGCAATGTTGTCAACAATGGGGAACACCTTGTGATCATGAGGGAAAACCTCAGCCATTACTGATTTTAGGAATGGGAAAACTAGGTGGGTTTGAACTTAATTTTTCTTCTGATATCGACTTAATTTTTGCCTATCCTGAAAATGGATTTACGCAAGGTGGACGCAGAGAATTAGATAATGCACAGTTTTTTACTCGCTTAGGTCAAAAGCTTATTAAGGCTTTGGATCAACATACCATTGATGGCTTTGTCTATCGTGTTGATATGCGATTACGTCCTTTTGGTGAAAGTGGTCCTTTGGTAATGAGTTTTGCAGCACTGGAAGATTATTATCAAGAGCAAGGGCGGGATTGGGAACGCTATGCGATGATCAAAGCGCGTGTTTTAGGTGCTGAAAAGAAAGAATATTGCCAAGTTTTACGGCAAATGTTACGTCCTTTTGTTTATCGTCGTTATATTGATTTTAGTGTGATTCAATCACTTAGAAATATGAAATCCATGATTAGTCGTGAAGTTCGTCGTCGTGGCATGATTGATAACATAAAATTGGGCTCTGGAGGGATCCGTGAAATTGAATTTATTACTCAGGTTTTCCAGCTAATTCGAGGGGGAAGAGAGCCGGAGTTACAAAGCAATTCATTATTAACAGTGCTTAATGTCATCACTAAACTTGAGCTGTTAACATCACAAGAAACCGCGCAACTAACTGAAAGTTATCTTTTCCTTCGTCGATTAGAAAATTTACTGCAATCTATTGGTGATCAACAAACCCAAACCTTACCAGAAAGTGAAGAAGATAAAGCACGGTTAACTTTTGCAATGGGATTTGATGATTGGGAAACGCTTTATCAAGAAATTAGCCACAAGATGCAGGCTGTTTCCGTAATTTTTACGCAATTAATTGGCGAAGAAGACGAGAATGATGATGAAGATGATATCTCTGAATTTAAACGCCTTTGGTTACTGGGGCGTTTGCCTGAAACATCGTCATTATTTCATGAAACATTAACCATCGAAGCTCTTGATGCGATAAATCAGACGTTGCAGAATTTTCGACAAGATATTGGCAAGCGAACGATTGGCCCGAGAGGACGTGATGTTCTTGATGCCTTAATGCCAAAACTATTAGCTAAAATTTGCCAACAACCTCAAACTTTAGTGACACTACAACGCGTGACGCCTTTGTTATTAAGCATTGTGAGTCGCACAACGTATTTAGAGTTGATGCAAGAATCGGATGAGGTTTTAACGCATGTTATACGGCTCTGTGCGGCATCTCCGATGATCGCTGAACAATTAGCGATTCACCCTTTATTGCTAGATGAATTACTTGATCCCAACTCTCTTTATCAACCCCTGCCTTTAGATGCGTATCGTGATGAATTACGACAATATTTATTACGTGTGCCAGAAGAAGACGAAGAGCAACGATTAGAAGCATTACGTCAGTTTAAGCAAGCTCAATTACTACGTATCGCCGCTGAAGATATTACAGGTGTATTACCAGTCATGAAGGTTAGCGATCACTTAACCTATTTAGCGGAAGCTATTATTCATGCAGTTGTTCATCAAGCTTGGTCATATATGGTGAAACGTTATGGTGAGCCTGAACATTTAGCTCATCGTGATGGACTGGGTTTTGCGGTGATTGGGTACGGCAAATTAGGAGGATGGGAACTAGGATATAGCTCAGATTTAGATTTGGTCTTTTTATTAGATTGTCCAATAAATACGGCGACAACGGGAGCAAAACAGATTGATGCTCGCCAATTTTATCTGCGTTTAGCACAGCGCATTATCCATTTATTTAGTACCAGAACATCTTCTGGCGTGTTGTATGAAGTTGATGCACGCTTACGCCCTTCAGGTGAATCCGGTATGTTGGTTAGTACTATTCAAGCTTTTGATGAATATCAGAAAAATGAGGCTTGGACTTGGGAACATCAGGCGCTAATTCGTGCCAGAATGATTTATGGTGATGATGAATTACAACAGATGTTTTCACGTATTCGTCATGAAACGTTATGTCTTTCTCGTGATGCTGATGTGTTACAAAATGAAGTGCGCGATATGCGTAAAAAAATGGTGCAACATCTTGCACCAACACAAGCAGACAAATTTGATTTAAAAACTTCATCTGGCGGTATTACCGATATTGAATTTATCGCGCAATATTTAGTATTGCGTTTTTCTCACCAATACCCGGCTTTAACTCGTTGGTCGGATAATGTGCGTATTTTTGAGTTAATGGCAAAACATCAAGTGATGGATGAAGATGAAGCTCTCGCTTTAACACATGCTTATGTCACCTTACGCAATGAATTGCATCATCTGGCGCTACAAGCATTACCTGCTATTGTGGATAATCATTGTTTTATCGCAGAGCGCGAGTGCGTATTAAAAAGCAAACTGAAGTGGCTCGGTGAACAAGAGTAATGATTTGTTGGCATGAAGTCTTATGTGTATCTCTTTTTGCCTAACAAGTTATGGTATTATTTCGGCTTATTTTGAAAATAAATGTGGAGTATGGGATGAAAGTAACGCTGCCGGATTTTAATAAGGCCAATGTGTTGGTTGTCGGTGACGTCATGTTAGACCGCTATTGGTATGGCCCAACAAGTCGAATTTCACCAGAAGCCCCAGTGCCAGTGGTCAAAGTAGATACCACAGAAGAGCGACCAGGCGGTGCTGCAAACGTTGCAATGAATATTGCGTCTCTTGGTGCTAATTCGCGTTTAGTGGGTTTAACCGGTATTGATGAAGCCGCAAAAGCATTGAGCAATACATTAAATCAGGTCAATGTGCGTTGTGATTTTGTCTCTGTTGCGACACATCCAACGATCACAAAATTACGTGTTCTTTCTCGTAATCAGCAATTAATCCGTCTTGATTTTGAAGAAGGATTTAACAATGTTGATCCTCAACCTATTTATGAGCGTATTCAGCAAGCATTACCTTCTATTGGCGCATTGGTTTTATCAGACTATGCCAAAGGGGCGCTTTCTCATGTTCAAGAGATGATCCAACTGGCGAAAAAAGCGGGTGTCCCGGTATTAATTGATCCTAAGGGATCTGATTTTGAACGTTATCGCGGTGCGACACTACTAACACCAAATATGTCTGAATTTGAACAAGTCGTTGGTGTTTGTAAAACGGATGATGAGCTGGTGGAGAAAGGCACAAAATTAGTTAGAGATTTAGAACTTGAAGCGCTGCTTATCACTCGCTCAGAGCGCGGAATGAGCTTGCTCCGTGCTAATGAAGCTCCACTGCATTTACCAACTCAAGCACAAGAAGTTTATGATGTGACGGGGGCTGGTGATACGGTAATTGGTGTATTGGCGACCTCTTTAGCTGCTGGCAAACCTTTAGGCGAAGCCTGTTTCCTTGCTAACGCAGCAGCGGGTGTTGTTGTGGGTAAACTAGGAACATCCACTGTATCACCTATTGAACTTGAAAATGCTATTCGCGGTCGTGCTGACAACGGCTTCGGCATGATGGAAGAAGAGCAATTAAAACAAGCTGTCGAATTAGCGCGTCAACGCGGTGAGCGTATTGTTATGACGAATGGTTGTTTTGATATTCTTCATGCAGGGCATGTTAGCTATTTAGCAAATGCACGCAAACTCGGTGATCGCCTTATTGTTGCTGTAAATAGTGATGCGTCTACTAAGCGCTTAAAAGGTGAAAGTCGTCCTGTTAATCCATTAGAGCAGCGTATGACAGTGCTAGGCGCTTTAGGTGCAGTCGATTGGGTTGTTGCATTTGAAGAAGATACACCACAGCGCTTAATTGCCTCTGTATTACCAGATATCTTAGTTAAAGGTGGTGATTATAAGCCTGAAGATATCGCAGGTAGCAAAGAAGTTTGGGCTGCTGGCGGTGAAGTAAAAGTGCTGAATTTTGAAGATGGCATTTCTACAACGAACATTATTAATGCGATTAAAAAGAAATAATGGCATAAATTAACGACGAAAGGCACTCTTTGGAGTGCTTTTTTTATAATAAAGGATCTAGCTATTATCATTTTTAATGATATTTTTATTAATGGTTATTGTTCTCTTTTTAAATGATACTCAACAATATAATCTTGAGTGTTTCTATACATAATTGAATAATTAATATAATCACCCTGAGTACTATATGATAATGTACTAAGTCTTAATATTGGAATGTTAGTTTCTATTTTTAATAATTGACAAATATTGTTATCAGGCATAATAGGGTGAAAAGTTTCATAACTCCCTGATATTTTTATTTGACAAATATTTTCAATAAAATCAAATTTAGAGCCTTCTAAATGCGTTAAGGTTAAATTACGAAAATATTTAACAGGCATGTAACTGTCTTCAACAATAAGAGGTTTATTATCGACGTAACGTATTCGCCTTGAATAAAAAATACGTTCATTTGAGTTGATACGTAATTTACTGGCGATAGATAAAGGACAAGGAATAACACGAAATTCTATAACTTCACTTCTTACATTGTGACCTGTATTTGCCATTAATTCGACAAAGCCTTTTAAGCTTGCATTTTCATGATGAACATCTTTTTCTTTAATATAAGTTCCTGAACCATGTTTTCGTTCTAATAATCCTGCGGTCACTAATAAATCCACCGCTTTACGTATTGTCATTCTCGATACATTGTATTGTTGTGCTAATGATTTTTCTGCTGGCAAAGGGTCACCAATTTGGTATCCAGCCGAATTTATTTGAATTCTTAGGCTTTTTGCAATGTCTTTATAGATCACTTTTATACCTCTTTTTATTCTTAAAACCAGCTCTCTTTATTTAATTTATATGAATATAATCTTTTGATATATAGGATAATCATTTATACCTATAAAATGTGAACGTTATCAAAAAATAAAAAGTGATCTGCTTTTTGACTAAAAATGAGATCACTTTGCCTGAAAGATTAGTATGAATCAGATCACGAATAATTCATTTTAGATGAGAGAATAAAGAGAAAAGAATCTAATCTGAATTTACAGAAAAAAAATGAATTAAATAGCATACCGTTTCAGTAGCAGTAAATAAGAGGATATTTTTATGCTCAGTCAAATACAACGATTTGGTGGAGCCATGTTTACCCCTGTCCTGCTATTTCCTTTTGCAGGTATTGTTGTAGGCATTGCCATTTTATTACAGAATCCATTATTTATTAGTGAAGATTTATTAAGACCCGATAGTTTATTTGCCCAAATTGTTCATATTATTGAAGAGGGGGGATGGACGGTTTTTCGTAATATGCCTCTTATTTTTGCAATTGGCTTACCAATCGGTTTAGCTAAAACTGCACAAGCAAGAGCTTGCCTTGCTGTAATGGTGAGTTTTCTCACTTGGAATTATTTTATTAATGCAATGGGAATCGTTTGGGGAAGTTATTTCGGCGTAGATTTTACAAATGAAATCGGCGGAAATAGTGGCTTAACAATGATAGCTGGAATTAAAACATTAGATACCAGTATTATTGGGGCGATTATTATTGCGGGTATAGTTACAGGTATTCATAATCGTTATTTTGATAAACAGCTTCCTGTCTTTTTAGGTATATTTCAAGGAACTTCGTATGTTGTATTAATTAGTTTCTTTGTTATGTTACCGTTAGCGTGGATAACATTATTTTTCTGGCCAAAAGTGCAAATTGGTATTCAATCTTTGCAAGTATTTATGGTTGAATCCGGCTCTTTAGGTGTTTGGATATATACCTTTCTTGAACGTATTTTAATTCCTACAGGCCTACATCACTTTATTTATGGTCCATTTATTTTTGGCCCTGCAGTCACTGAACATGGAATTCAAGTTGATTGGGCTCAAAATATGCAATATTTCAGTCAAAGTACTGAATCTTTAAAAGCGTTATTTCCAGAAGGTGGCTTTGCATTGCATGGTAATAGCAAAGTCTTTGGTTCTATTGGTATCGCACTTGCTCTTTATTTTACTGCTGCACCTAAAAATAGAGCCAAAATTGCAGGTTTGCTTATACCCTCTGCATTGACCGCTGTATTCGTGGGAATAACAGAACCTTTAGAGTTCACATTCTTATTTATCTCTCCGTTATTGTTTGCCATTCATGCCGTATTAGCTGCCACATTAGCGACAACACTTTATCACTTTGGGGTTGTCGGAAATATGGGCGGAGGGATCATCGATAATTTCCTACCTATGAATTGGATCCCAATGTTTCATAACCATTACGGGATGATTATTACGCAAATAGTCATAGGCCTTATTTTTACAATGATTTGGTTTGTGGTGTTTAGAACATTAATTATCAAACTTAATTTAAAAACACCCGGTCGTGAAGAGGATGATGAAGAGATCAAGCTCTATAGCAAACAAGATTATAAAAATAAAAAGTCACAAGATTCGGATAGTTCAAAAACAGCAAAAGAAGATCGCAAACTCGCACTTCCTAAAGGCATCCTTGAAGGCTTAGGGGGAAGTGGAAATATCAAATCCTTAAATAACTGTGCAACACGTTTACGTATCGAAGTGATAGATAACGAGATAATTGAAACAGATGCCTATTTTAAAGGGCTCGGTGTACATGGTGTAGTGCGTAAAGGTCATGCATTGCAAATTATTATCGGGCTACACGTTTCTCAAGTGAGAGACAAAATTGAACAACTTATGAAAGAAGATAGGCAAAATAACACCTTGTCGGAGGCTATATAATGAAGAAGTTCTCAGTCGTAATTGCAGGTGGCGGTAGTACATTTACACCCGGTATTATTTTGATGCTACTGGAAAACTTAAAACGTTTTCCATTAAGAGCCATCAAGTTTTATGACAATGATGCTGAGCGGCAAGAAATCATTGCTAAAGCTTGTGAAATCATTCTTACTGAAAAAGCACCTGAAATTGAGTTTTGCTATACCACGGATCCCAAAACGGCCTTTACAGATGTTGATTTTGTGATGGCACATATCCGTGTTGGTAAATATCCAATGCGCGAAAAAGATGAAAAAATTCCTTTGCGCCATGGTGTATTAGGACAAGAAACTTGTGGTCCTGGTGGTATCGCTTATGGTATGCGTTCTATCGGTGGCGTCTTAGAGTTGGTTGAATATATGGAAAAATATTCGCCAAATGCCTGGATGCTAAATTATTCTAACCCAGCTGCCATTGTCGCTGAAGCTACTCGTCGTTTAAAACCGAATGCGAAGATCTTAAATATCTGCGATATGCCAATTGGCATTGAATCACGTATGGCACAAATTGCAGGATTAAAATCACGCAAAGAGATGCGTGTCCGTTATTACGGTTTAAATCACTTTGGCTGGTGGACTCAGGTTGAAGATTTACAAGGTAATGATTTACTGCCAGTTATTCGTAAACATGTTGCGGAACATGGGTATATTCCCAAAGTGGCAGGTGAGCCAGTTGAAGCGAGTTGGAATGATACATTCGGGAAAGCAAAAGATGTGTGGGCACTAGATCCGACAACTATGCCGAATACTTACTTGAAATATTATTTATTTCCAGATTATGTTGTTGCGCATTCTGATCCTCATCATACTCGTGCAAATGAAGTGATGGAGCACAGAGAGAAGAATGTATTTAGCGCTTGTCGTGCCATTACGAGTGCAGGTAAATCATCAGCAGGGCATCTTGAGATTGATGAACATGCTTCTTACATCGTCGATCTAGCAACAGCTATTGCGTTTAATACTCAAGAAAGAATGCTACTGATTGTTCCTAATAACGGCTCAATTATTAATTTTGATCCAGAGGCAATGGTTGAGATCCCTTGCATTGTTGGAAGTCATGGGCCAGAGCCTTTAGTTATGGGTAAAATTCCATTATTCCAAAAAGGGATGATGAGCCAACAAGTTGCAGTTGAAAAATTAGTGGTAGAAGCCTGGATTGAAAAATCATATTTGAAACTTTGGCAGGCGATTACGATGTCTAAAACAGTGCCAAGTGCGACTGTTGCAAAAGCAATTTTAGATGATTTAATTGAAGCAAATAAAGACTATTGGCCAGCGTTAAAATAGCTATTGATAGATATTTTGAGTATATAAAAAATAACCCTGTGTCTTTATGAGATACAGGGTTTTGCTTTATAACTAAAATAAGTCATAAAGTGAATAGATTAAGCTTTATTTTCTGCTGGAGTTTCTACCACAATTTCAACTTCTTCAACTTGGGCAATTTCAGCTTGAGGTTTTGCCTGCAGACCAGCTTCTAGCTCATTTAAACGTTGCTCTAAACGATTAAGTTTTTCACGAGTACGTAATAAGACTTGAGTTTGTACATCAAACTCTTCGCGATTAACTAAATCCAATTTGTTTAATTGAGATTGTAGAACAGTGCGGATTTTTTTATCAATATCATCACCAAAATCTTTAATGCCCTGTGGCAGGACGTTTTGGATTTGGCGCGCGACTTGTTCAAGTTTTTTCGGGTCCAACATGGGAAGTCCTCACAAATAAAATAGAAAGCTGAGGCTAAGTGTAATATGAGGACAGAGGGAATAAAACCAGATATCAAGATTATTGTTACTTTTTTATTATAAATAGTTAAATAACCGTATGTCATAAAATGATTATGTGATGAAACAAAGATTGTCGCCGATTGATGATTGCCTCTTATAATTTTAAAGCGTATAGTTTCACCGTTAATCTCAGGGCGGGGTGAAAGTCCCCACCGGCGGTAGATACCTGAATACTTAGGTAAAGCCCGCGAGCGCTTTGTATTGCCATTGTGATGCAAAGGTCAGCAGATCCAGTGTAATTCTGGAGCCGACAGTTAAAGTCTGGATGGGAGAGAATAAAATAGCATCAGTAGGATCATTGTATCCATTCCTGTTGTTTCTGCTTATGTATTAATTAAGCAGAGATCCACTCCTAAGACTGCCCTGGTTCTGGTAACTTTCATTAATTATTGAGGTTTTTTTACCATGAATCAGACGCTACTTTCCGAATTCGGTAATCCATTTGAGCGTGTTGAACTTGCTCTAGAAGCCCTTCGTGCTGGTAAAGGCGTGATGGTGCTCGACGACGAGAACCGCGAAAATGAAGGCGATATGGTTTTCGCAGCAGAAACTATGACCACAGAACAAATGGCGATGTCTATTCGTCATGGTAGTGGCATTGTTTGTTTATGTATTACAGAAGAACGCCGTCAACAACTTGATTTGCCTATGATGGTGGAAAATAACACCAGTCATTTCCATACGGCATTTACAGTAACGATTGAAGCAGCACAAGGTGTAACAACCGGTGTTTCAGCATCTGATCGTTTAACCACAGTACGTGCAGCGGCAGCTGATAATGCAAAACCAAGTGATTTAAATCGTCCTGGTCACGTATTCCCATTACGTGCCCAACCTGGTGGTGTGCTAACGCGTGGCGGGCACACAGAAGCATCGATTGATTTAGCAACTTTAGCCGGTTTTAAACCAGTTGCAGTGTTATGCGAATTAACAAATGACGATGGCACGATGGCAAGAGCACCAGAAGTGATCACTTTTGCTAAAAAGCACAATATGCCTGTACTAACTATTGAAGATTTAGTGGCTTATCGTCTTCGTGAGGAGAAAAAAGCTGGCTGAAATTAACATGTTATAACCGACACTGAAAACACACACACTTATTCAAGCCATTTAAGGAAACTTAGGTGGCTTTTTTCATCTTTTTTGAATAACTATTTCATACTTCTTTGACTATATTTCAAGTAAGAAGGCGCTATGCTAACGCCATAAGATCACAAGCCATAAGAGGTGATTATGGACACAAAAATGATGCCAGCGCTGTTTATTGGACACGGTAGCCCAATGAATGTATTAGAAGATAATACATATACTCGCCTCTGGTCAAAATTAGGGGAAACGCTTCCTCAACCTAAAGCAATTTTAGTGATTTCAGCTCATTGGTATACTGATGGAACTTATGTAACAGCAATGTCGCAACCAAAGACAATTCATGATTTTTATGGATTTCCACCAGAGCTATACGCAATAGAATACCCAGCGCGAGGGTCGATAGGCTTGGCCGCACTAATTGAAGATCTTATCGATCCGATTAAATTAAAACTCGATATGGATCAATGGGGATTAGATCATGGAAGTTGGGGAATACTTGAAAAAATGTATCCCAACGCAAATATTCCTGTTGTCCAATTAAGCATTGATGCTCGTCAATCAGCGCAGTGGCATTATGAATTGGGACAAAAGCTGGTTGAATTACGTAAAGAAGGCGTCTTAATCATTGGTAGCGGTAATATCGTTCACAATTTAAGAATGATGGATTGGCAAAATAGCAATGCGACGCCTTATTCTTGGGCATTAGCCTTTAATGAGACAGTCGAAAACAGCTTACGAAGTGATAATGTACCAGAAACGTTATTTACGATTTTATCAACAGAAGAAGGGCGGTTGGCACATCCTACACCCGACCATTTTTTACCTGCGTTGTATTTATTAGGCTTAAAACAAGAGGGTGAAAAGGTAACAGTGCTGAATAATGATATTGTGAATAAATCGCTAAGCATGATGACGTTTCAAATTGGATAAAACTATCCAATAAAAACTAATTGATTTATAGAAGTGAAAGGCTAAATTCCTTTTATGGAATTTGGCCTTTTTTACTGATAACGAAACCTATTTTGAATAAAAAACACCTTACCGTTTATAAGCAATAAGGTGCTCAACATGATTTTAAGATTTCTATTAATCTAAAATAATATGTGGATAGAAGCGTGAGAGATCTTGAGTAATAAGCTCTCTATCTTCTCTAATACAAATACCTGCAGATTGGTCGTTAACCAACCAGCTACCAATTAATGTATAGCTATCGCCAAATTTTGGTAGTGGATGGAAATCTTGAACAATAAAGCCTTCTTCACCGTAAGGGCCATCTGCGACAGCAATATCCTTGCCGTTTTCAACAATGCGAATATTTGCACCTTCGCGTGAAAACAGTGGCTTGATAACATAGCGCGATAATGAATCAGGCGCTTTACCATCATAAAAATAAGCAGGTAGCAGATTTGGGTGATTAGGGAACATCTCCCAAAGCATTGGTAGCAATGCTTTATTCGAAATAATGCTCTTCCAAGAAGGCTCTAACCAACGAATACCTGCATCAGCAAGTTTAGTTGAGAAGTCTTCGCGGAACATAAATTCCCAAGGGTAAAGCTTAAACATATTACTGATTATCTGATCTTGCAGATCAGTTAATTCACCACGTTCACCTAAACCCAGATCTTCAATAAAAACAAAATCAGTCGTTACTTGGGCTTCTTCAGCACAATCTTGTAGATATTGAACTGTGCCACGATCTTCTTCAGTATCTTGGCAACAAGACATATGCAGATAACGCATTCCGTATTGATCACGAAGCTCTGCAAAACGATCAATTAACTTCTCTTGAATGCTATTAAATTGATCGGCATTTTGCGGTAAACGACCTGCATTGACTTGATCTTCAAGCCAGATCCATTGGAAAAAAGCAGATTCATACAGTGATGTCGGAGTATCTGCATTATTTTCTAACAGTTTTGCCGGACTTTTACCGTCATACGCTAAATCAAGACGTGAATAGAGGGACGGTTGAGACGATTTCCAAGAATCACGCACAAAATCCCAGCAGTGACGCGGGATCTGAAAGCGAGTCAGTAACTCTTCACTATTAGCCACTTTATCAGCGACTTGTAAGCACATCTGATGTAACTCTTCCGTCGTTTCTTCTAACGTTTCAACCTCTTCCATTGAGAATTGATAATAAGCATCTTCAGACCAATAAGGCTCGCCATACATTGTATGAAAGTTGAAGCCAAATTCCGTTGCTTTTTCACGCCAATCCGGGCGTTCAATGATATTTTCGCGTTTCATGGTTTTAATTAACCACCTGAACGATAAGAAGACGAACCGGTTGAGCTACGGTTATTATTTGTTGCATTGGTACGTTGAGCAGCTGCTTGTCTTGATACAGTGTTACCAAAGCCACCACGAGTTACCGTTGAGGTTGTTGATGGTTTTGGTGTCATGGCTGTTTTTGGTACGTTCATTTGACGACCGCCAACCGCAGGACCGTAGTTACGGCCTGTTGCATCCACAAATTTACCATTTGCAGGGCTTGTTGGGTTACGCGAACTAAACAGAGGTTGTGCTGGCGCACCACCACCCATTAGACGACCCATCATATAACCCGCCATCAATGGCATAAAGAAGCTACCACCGGAGTTAGCTTGAGCCATTTGTGAGCTGTCTGGGTTTAAATTATTGGCATTTTCAGTACTAACAGGCTGTCCATCAATAGATGCAGTTTGAGTACATTGTGCATCACCGAATTCAGCTACGCAGTCTTCTAATGTTGCATATTTAGGTGCTGTACGCTGTGCTTCTTGCAATGCAGTGCGATAAGAGTCTTCACACTGGGCCGCTTGTGAAGGATTTGCTTGAGCACATTCTTGTGCGTTCATATACAGTGAAACTGTCTCATCGCTCTCTTCACATCCTGAAAGCGCGAATACAGCAGTGATGGCGATTGCAACAGGCGCCAGACGATAAGGGCGAAATGCTTTACGGAAAGCATCACGATTAATCGATTTGGTACGTTTCATTGGCATATTGATAAGATCCATAAAAGGTAAAACGTTCAAAATAAAAGCTAGGATAGGTTAAATAGTCTAGAAAATAAATAAGAAACGCCTAATCATCAGGGATAACCAGAAATTTGTGATCTTTATAAGGTTAAGGGTAATAAAATTAGGTAAATCCTCTCTTTTTAACCTAATTGTAATTAAGGTATTTGTTATTACAAGAATATAGATATTGTAGAGATCTTAATTTAATCCATAACACAATATCTTATGTGAAGAGAAAGCATAAAAAAACCGCTTATCAGTTTATCGCTGAAAGCGGTTTTTTTATAAGTAACTAACTTCTTAATTCACGATTAAGGCGCAACGTTAAGAGCAGGGTTTGTTAACGGGCGAATAATGCTGTCTGGTGAAGTGGAAATTTCTGCACCCAGAGTATTATTTAGCTGAATTAAGTCATTTTCATTTAATGTGCCACGAGCATATTCAATATTTAATTGGTTAATTAAATAGTCATAACGTGCGTTGGACAATTTCTGTTTTGCATCATAAAGCGTTGTTGTGGCATTCAACACATCAACAATAGTACGAGTACCCACTTGGTAACCCGCTTCAGTTGCATCTAATGAACTTTGTGCAGATACAACGACTTGTTGATAGGCTTTAATGCTACTGATCGACGCAGAAATATTGTTATAAGAAGAACGAGCGATTTGAACGATAGAACGATAAACCGATTCTAATTGTTCGCTTGCACTAGTAAAACCATATTGTGCTTGTTCAACTTGTGAACTTGTTCTGCCACCAGTATACAGAGGGATGCTAACAGACAAACCAATGCTATTTTGACCGCTATAGCTGTTGCTATGACCTGCTAATGCGTCTGGTCTATGGTCGTGACTATGACTATTTGATACACCCGTTGATGCATTTAAATCTACGGTTGGTAAGTGACCTGATTGCGCTAAACGAATATTTTCGCGCGCTAAATCTTGACCTAAACGAGCACTTAATAAACTTAAGTTACGTTCTTCAGCATCTTTTAGCAGTTTCTCAATAGAGTCTGGTGAAGTTGTTGAAAAACGACCAATATTGAGTGAGGCAAGATTAATGTAATAGATACCACTTACTTGGCGTAGTTTTTCTAATGCATTATCTAATTGATTTCGACCAACCACTTCTTGCGCCAGTACGCTATCGTAATTTGCACGCGCATTTTGTACGTCAGTAATTGCTACTAAACCCACGTTAAAACGTTGAGTTGTTTGATCTAACTGGCGGTAAACTTGTTCTTTTTGCGCTTCAATAAATGATAGTGAATCGATAGCACGCAAGACATCAAAGTAAGCGGTCGCGGTGTCTAAAATCAGTTTTTGCTGACTTGTTTGGTAAGTCACATCGCTCATACCCGCTGTTTTTTCTTGCATGTTTAATTGACGCCATAAGGCCATATTAAACACACTTTGAGTCAGCGTTAAACTTGCCCCAATAGAATTAGATTCGGTATCTCTTGCATCACGGTAGCCGCTTTTATAGTCTGCAGATGCTCCTAATCCTAATTGTGGTAATAATGAGCCACGAGCTTCATTAATTTTTTCAAAAGCTTGATTTCGTTCAGCTAATGATTTGCGTAACTCAGGGTTACTGTCCTTTGCTTTTTGATAAACTTGAAGCAGATCCTCAGCCTGACTTGCAGTGCTGAATCCTGCCAAACTCATCGTGACCAAAAGAGAGAGCAGTTTTTTCATTTTAATTCCTTGTTGCAACAGTTTCGCTGAGTTGCCTCTGTTAATCTTGATTGGGGATAATTCTAGCAGATTGTTTCCCTAAGTAGGGGTAGCCATTTGTGCCATATCCTTTTATTTTAGATTAACTTTACATGAATTGTTGGCAAATTTCTTTAAATCTGTATTAAACGTAAGCAATAAAAAGACTCTTAAATGTAACTTAAGGAACATTGTATGAAGAAAAGGGAAAATACACCATTTTTATACGGTCGTGAAGATGTGAAATTGCTCAATCAGAGAGATTTATATAAAGGCTTTTTTCGCATGACCGAGTATCGCTTTAAACATCGCCTTTTTGAAGGTGGATGGAGTGAAGAAGTTAAACGTGAGGTTTTTGAACGAGGCAATGCAGGTGTTTTGCTCGCTTATGATCCCAAACGTGATGAAGTGGTGTTAATTGAGCAAATACGTATTCCTGCGTATGAAACCAGCGAGACACCTTGGTTGCTTGAAGTAGTTGCGGGCATGGTCGAACAAGGAGAAAGCCCTGAAGATGTTGTTAGACGTGAAGCCCAAGAAGAAGCGGGTGTTGTTGTTGGACGATGTGAACCTGTTGTGAGTTATCTTTCAAGCCCCGGTGGTACGAGTGAAAGAATGCATGTTTACGTCGGTGAAGTTGATGCAACAACGGCAAAAGGTATTCATGGATTAGCGTGTGAAAACGAAGATATTTGTGTTCATGTAGTGAGTCGAGAGCAAGCCTATCGTTGGGTTGAAGAAGGCGTTATTGATAATGCGGCATCTGTTATTGCTCTGCAATGGTTACAACTTCATCATATTGCACTAAGAGAGCGTTGGTCAGTAATTTAATACACTAATCAATCTTCAAAGGATGTTTTTAGTAATATTATCAAGTAGAGTAACTATCTCTAAGTGTACGATATCAAATGAATTAAATTGTAAAATGAAGTGAAAAAAACGTGATTGAAAGCGAGAATATTTCTCACTAATCTTTTGAAATGTGTATTGGTTGGCAGATCTTTACTACGAAAATACGTTAACATAACGGCTAATGAGAGTGAAACAAGGAAACCTTTTGGAAAGCCAGCTTGAATTATCGGTGAAACATAAAAACACCGTAAGAATATTACAAATCACAGACACCCACCTCTTTGCTAATGTGGAAGATACTCTGCTGGGCATTAATACCTATCGTAGCTACCATGCGGTATTAAATGCGATTAGAGAGCAGGGTCTTGATGTTGACTTGATTGTTGCGACAGGTGATTTAGTTCAAGATCAAACCTTTGAAGCTTATCAGCATTTTGCTGATGGCATCGCGACGTTGATACCTCCTTGTGTTTGGTTGCCGGGCAATCATGACTATCAGCCCGCAATGATTGATGCTTTAAATCAGGCAGGAATTTTGTCAGCTAAACAAGTGTTGATTGGTGATAATTGGCAGATGCTATTATTAGATAGCCAAATTCAAGGCGTTCCTCATGGTGAGTTATCAGATTGTCAGTTAGATTGGCTAACACGCTGTCTTGAAAGTCAAAAACACAGGGATACGATTATCTTGTTGCATCATCATCCTATGCCTTCAGGGTGTACATGGTTAGATCAACATAGTTTAAGAAATTCTCAAGAGTTGGCTGAGCGTTTAAAAGATCACTCTCAAGTAAAAATGATGCTTTGTGGCCATATTCACCAAGAAATGGATGAAATGTGGAATGGTATTCGCTTGCTGGCGACGCCTTCTACGTGCATTCAGTTTCGCCCTCATTGTACAAATTTTACATTAGATACTGTTTCTCCAGGCTGGCGCTATTTGGAAATGTCACTTTTATCTGATGAGAAGGGCAAAATTGACACACAGGTTTATCGTTTAGCAGGCACTGAATTTTGTCCTGATCTTGATGCGGATGGCTATTAAGTTATGCCTCGTATTCTTTACTTACATGGCTTTAATAGCTCACCGAAATCAGCAAAGGCACAGGCTTTTCGCCAATGGCTTGAAGTAACTCATCCTGAAATTGAATTATTAATTCCTCAATTACCACCTTATCCTCAAGAAGCCGCTCAGCTAATTGAAACGTTAGTTAAAAAGAGCGCAGATGACAAACTAGGATTAATTGGCTCATCATTAGGTGGCTATTTATCTATTTGGCTATCTCAACGTTTTAATTTACCTGCTGTTGTTGTTAATCCTGCAATACGACCGTTCGATCTTTTGCAAGACTTCTTGGGGGAGAACGAAAATCCTTATACACATCAAAAATATAAGCTAGAACCTTATCATATGGATGAGCTACTTGCTTTGCGTATTCCCACAATCACATCACCGGAACTTATTTGGTTGCTTCAACAAACTGGAGATGAAATACTTGATTATCGTCAAGCTGTCTCATATCTTGGCGCGTGTAGGCAAACCATAGAATCGGATGGAAACCATGCTTTTGTGGGTTTTGAACGTTTTTTTCCGAAAATTATTCAATTTTTAAAGATAATTTAGCCTTTCGGTCGATTAACCTGTAAAACGTAGGTTGATGTATCTAGCCGAAAATTAATATCATATTGCCGCCAACACCTGTTATTATAAACAGTATTTTTCTAACAGCGAACCGCAGATTAAAACAATGACTCAATCAAGTTATAACGCAAAGGATATTGAGGTTCTTAATGGTCTAGAGCCTGTACGTCGCCGTCCCGGGATGTATACAGATACAACAAGACCGAACCATTTGGCACAGGAAGTGATAGATAATAGCGTGGACGAGGCGCTTGCGGGACACGCATCGAAGGTCGATGTCATTTTATATGAAGACCAATCTATCGAAGTCATCGATAATGGGCGAGGAATGCCTGTCGATATTCACCCTGAACTTAATGTTTCTGCTATCGAGCTAATCCTTGCTCACCTCCACGCCGGAGGAAAATTCTCTAATAAAAACTATCAATTTTCTGGCGGGTTGCATGGTGTTGGGATCTCGGTTGTTAACGCCCTCTCAAAGCGTATTGAAGTAACTGTTCGTCGTGATGGTAAAATTTACCAAATTGCCTTTGAAAATGGCGATAAAGTTGAAGAGTTACACGAAATTGGCACCTGTGCGAAACGAGATACAGGAACGAGTGTACATTTTTGGCCTGATGGCTCCTATTTTGATGTTCCTCGTTTTTCTTCTAAGAGCTTATCTCATGTATTAAAAGCCAAAGCGGTACTGTGCCCAGGTGTTAATGTTTCTTTTGTAGATAAAGTAAATAACACTCAAGAAAACTGGTGCTACGCTGATGGCTTAACCGATTATTTAAGTGAAGCTGTTGCAGAATTTGTTCGCCTTCCTGAAGAGCCTTTTACTGGTAAATTTGAAGGTGATAATGAAGCCGTTGAATGGTCTATGTTATGGCTGCCTGAAGGTGGCGATCTACTCACTGAAAGCTATGTTAACTTAATTCCGACGGTTCAAGGTGGTACTCATGTAAATGGTTTACGCCAAGGCGTGTTAGATGCAATGCGTGAATTTTGTGAATTCCGTAATTTACTACCAAGAGGCCTTAAGTTAACGGCTGATGATACATGGGAGCGTTGTGCTTATGTATTATCAGTGAAAATGCAAGATCCTCAATTTGCAGGGCAAACCAAAGAGCGACTCTCCTCAAGACAAACCAGTGGGTTTGTTGCAAATGCTGTAAAAAATGCTTTTAGCTTATGGCTAAATCAGAATGTTCAAGTCGGTGAATTGCTTGCTGAAATGGCAATTAGTAGCGCTCAGCGTCGTATGCGTGCCGCCAAAAAAGTGGTGCGAAAGAAACTCACTTCAGGGCCAGCATTACCGGGTAAATTGGCTGATTGTACTTCTCAAGATTTACGTTACACCGAACTATTTTTAGTTGAAGGGGACTCTGCGGGAGGCTCTGCTAAACAAGCTCGGGATCGTGAATATCAAGCGATTATGCCTCTGCGCGGTAAGATCTTAAATACATGGGAAGTCTCTTCAGATGAAGTACTAGCGTCACAAGAAGTCCATGATATTTCAGTAGCGATTGGTATGGATCCTGACAGCAATGATTTAAGCCAATTACGTTACGGTAAAATTTGTATCCTTGCGGATGCTGACTCAGATGGTTTACATATCGCAACCTTACTGTGTGCTTTATTTGTGCGCCATTTTCCTGCTCTTGTTAAGGAAGGGCACGTTTATATGGCGATGCCACCACTTTACCGTATTGATTTGGGTAAAGAAGTTCATTATGCCCTTGATGAATCAGAAAAAAATGCCATTTTACAACGTCTAAGCCGTAAAAAAGGAAAGCCTAATGTACAGCGCTTTAAAGGATTGGGTGAAATGAACCCTCTTCAATTGCGTGAAACAACGCTTGATCCTAATACGCGTCGTTTAGTGCAATTGGTGATTGATGATGAAAATTATCAAGAAACTCTAGGTATGATGGATATGTTGTTAGCAAAGAAACGCTCTGAAGATCGCCGAAATTGGTTACAAGAGAAAGGCGATGAAGTTGACATCGAAGTGTAATGGATACCACAAGAGTCTGAGGAAAAAATTGAATGAGTGAATTGACTCATGATGGTGTAGAGCGTCAACCGCTCCACTTATTTACAGAGAATGCCTATCTCAACTACTCCATGTACGTCATTATGGATCGTGCATTACCTTTTATTGGAGATGGGCTAAAACCCGTACAACGTCGCATCGTTTATGCGATGTCAGAGCTTGGTTTAAGTAATAACGCAAAATTTAAAAAGTCAGCCCGTACAGTTGGTGACGTGCTAGGTAAATATCACCCGCATGGTGATGGTGCCTGTTATGAAGCTATGGTGCTTATGGCTCAGCCGTTCTCTTACCGTTATCCATTAATTGATGGACAAGGTAACTGGGGGGCGCCAGATGATCCTAAATCTTTCGCCGCGATGCGTTATACCGAATCACGCCTTTCTAAATATTCACAAACATTATTGAGTGAATTAGGACATGGTACGGTAGATTGGATCCCTAACTTTGACGGCACGATGCAAGAGCCGAAAATGTTACCTGCACGCTTACCTAATATCGTGCTTAATGGCACAACAGGTATTGCTGTTGGGATGGCAACGGATATTCCACCGCACAATGCGCGTGAAATAGGACAAGCTTTAGTGATGCTTTTAGATAATCCTGATGCGGGATTATCTGACGTGATGCAATATGTTCAAGGCCCTGATTATCCGACTGAAGCTGAAATTATTACCGCTCAAGATGATATCAAAAAGATTTATAAAACAGGGCGTGGCTCCGTTAGAATGAGGGCTGTGTGGCAGAAAGAAGAAGGATGTGCGGTGATCACTGCATTACCTCATCAAGTTTCTGGCGCCAAAGTACTCGAGCAAATTGCTGCATTAATGCGTGCCAAAAAACTGCCTTTAGTTGAAGATTTACGTGATGAATCTGATCATGAAAATCCAACTAGACTTGTTATTGTTCCTCGTAGTAATCGCGTCGATTTAGAACAAGTAATGTACTACTTGTTTGTGAATACTGACTTAGAGAAAAGTTATCGTGTTAACCTAAATATGATTGGGTTAGATAACCGCCCGGCAGTAAAAGGATTACTGACTATTTTAAACGAATGGTTAGTTTATCGTCGCCAAACAGTCACAAACCGCTTAACTCACCGTTTAGAAAAAGTTTTACGTCGCTTAGAAATTCTCAAAGGTTTATTAATTGCTTATCTCAATATTGATGAAGTGATTGAAATTATTCGTCATGAAGATGAGCCAAAAGCAGAATTAATGCGCCGCTTTGAGTTATCCGATATTCAAGCAGAAGCTATTTTAGAGTTACGTTTACGTCATTTAGCTAAACTTGAAGAGATGAAACTAAAAGGCGAAAGTGATGAGCTTGAAAAAGAACGCGATAGCATTGAGAAGTTGTTAAGTTCACCACGTCGTTTAAATACTTTACTGAAAAAAGAGATTGAAGCTGACGCAAAAGAATTTGGTGATGATCGTCGTTCGCCGATCCGTCCTCAAGAAGAGGCGAAAGTAGTTAATGAACAAGATATGTTGCCATCAGAGCCTGTCACCATTGTTCTATCTGAAATGGGTTGGGTACGCAATGCGAAAGGACATGATATTGATCCGAGTGGTATGAGTTATCGTGCAGGAGATAGTTATCACAGCGCAGTACGTGGTATGAGTAATCAGCCTGTTCTATTCTTGGATTCTACGGGACGTAGTTACACCTTAAGTCCAAATGATATGCCTTCAGGGCGTAGCCAAGGCGAGCCATTAACTGGTAAGTTAACTTTCCCACCTGATGCCAGCGTGAAATACATGTTAGCGGGAAGTGCTGGGCAAGAGTACTTACTGGCGACAAAAGAAGGTTATGGCTCTGTTCTCTCTTACGATGAGATGGAAACAAAGAATAAGACAGGTAAAGGGTTGCTGACTGTTTCTGAAGAGACAGAGTTATTAGCACCACTCTTAGTTGATCCTCAGAAGAAAAATGAGCAACACTGGTTTATTATCATCACTGATAAAACACGAATTTTAGCCATTTCAGCCGAACAGCTAAATGAAATGAATAAAAAAGGACGTGGTACACGTCTTGTTGCTTTGGGGAAAGAGCAAGGTGATGTGATTGAACAAATGCTGTTTGCACCTAAAGATGAAGCATTAATTTTTACTGTTGATGGTCAGCAAGAAGTACTTAAAGCAGAAGAACTCAATTATTTTAGTGGTAATGCGGGCGATGAACCTATTCCGTTAAAACATCTACATCCAGAGGCTGTTACCGTCATTATGTCTGAAAAAGGGCTTATTCGTTGCCAGAAAGGACATAATATTGATGCTAAATCGGTTGGCTTTAAATCCGGTGATGATTATTTTGATGCCGTTGAAGGCATGAGTAACCAACCGGTACACTTGATTGATACAACAGGTCAAAGCTATACCGTTGATGTTGATGCATTACCTTCTGGTCGTAGCAAGGGCGATGCGCTAACTGAACGATTAAAAGTTCAGAAAGGTGCGCAATTACGCCATGTTGTTATGGGCGAAAGTACTGATAAGATCTTAATGGCATCTGATGCTGGTTATGGCTTTATTTGTCAGGTTGATGATTTAACTTCTAAAAATAAAGCAGGAAAATCACTACTGACTTTACCTGAAAATGCATTACCATTACCGCCACAACGCTTGAATAATGAGCTCACGGATCTCATTATGATCATTACGAAAGGTGGCAGAATGCTGATTTTTGAAGCGGCAGAATTACCAACGATGGTAAAAGGGAAGGGAAATCAGATGGTTTCTATTCCTGCTTCACAAGCAGCAAGTGGTGAGGATAACGTCGCTTGGTTACGAGTATTACCTGAGAATGCCTCTGTGACACTGCATTTTGGTAAACGTAAAATGACTATGTCGATGAATGAGCTAGTTAACTTCAAAGCAAAACGTGGACGCCGAGGAACCTCTTTACCTCGTGGTGCCCAAGTTATCGATCATATTGATATTGAAACCAATTAAATCTAATACTTAATTGATATTTAGTGGGTCTGTTGACCCACTTCTATTTAGGACGCTAAAACTTATGTTAGCCATTATTCGAGGCATCATTGTCATCCTTTACACCATTATTGTGGTGACGTTTGGAATGATTTATTGCATGTTTTCACCAAGAAATCCTAAACACGTAATGACTTATGGACGTTTATTCGGCAAGTTATCTACTGTTTTTGGTATCAAGCTCGTTGAGCGTTTTCCAAAAGAAGCGGAAAGCTATGGCCCAAGTATTTATATCGGAAACCATCAAAATAATTTTGATATGGTGACGATGTCAAATGCAGTACAACCTAATACCGTAACAGTGGGTAAAAAAAGCTTAATTTTTATTCCTTTTTTTGGTCAGTTGTATTGGATAACCGGTAATATTTTGATCGATAGAGCAAATCGCTCTAAAGCACATGGCACTATTTCACAAGTTGCTGATCAAATTAAATCGAAGAAGATTTCTGTGTGGATGTTCCCTGAAGGTACTCGTAGCCGTGGTCGTGGCCTTTTACCGTTTAAAACAGGTGCATTCCATGCCGCCATCCAAGCAGGCGTACCTATTATTCCGGTTTGTGTTTCTACAACTCAGAATAAAATTAAGCTAAACCGCTGGAATAATGGCTACGTTATTGTTGAAATGTTGCCTCCAATTGATGTATCAAAATACACCAAAGATCAAGTTCGAGAATTAGCAGAAGATTGTCGTCAAATTATGAAAGCTAAAATCGAAGAGCTAGATAAAGAAGTTGAAGAAATGAATCAGCGTGATTTTCCCGGTAAATTAAATTAATACTTATTTGGTTTCTTTGATCATAACAATATAAGCCTGATTTTCAGGCTTATATCATTTTTAATTAATGAAAACATACTAGATTATCAACTATTTTTAGGATTTATGTCACATCCGCGCTATTATGCTCCCGTAATTTCATTTAAGTCCTTTTGTCTTTAAATCACAGCAGCTTTTTTCCTGTCTCTACATTTTTGATTATGCGATAGGAATATTTGTATTTTGTTGCGGAGAAAGTATGTCATTTAGTCGTCGCCAGTTTATTCAGGCTTCAGGCTTAGCGGTATGTCTGGGCTCAATATCTTCTTCTGTTCGTGCTGGATCAGTCAATGATAAACAATTACCTATACCGCCATTGTTGGAATCTCGCCGTGGTCAGCCTCTTTTTCTGACTTTGCAAAATGTGCATTGGGCATTTAATGGTACTCAAAAAGCGGAAGTTTGGGGGATCAATGGCTCAACACCGGGACCGACAATCAAAGTCAAAAGTGGCGATGATATAAAACTCATTTATAGCAACCGTCTTAATGAAGCAGTATCAATGACGGTGAGCGGTTTATTAGTTCCGGGAACTCAAGTCGGTGGTGCGGCAAGATTAATGTCACCCGGCGCTTATTGGTCGCCGGTATTGCCTATTCGTCAGAAAGCAGCAACATGTTGGTATCACGCCAATACTCCCTTTAAAATGGCACCTCATGTTTATAATGGATTGGTGGGAATGTGGATCGTGGAAGATGAAGAGAGCAAATCTCTTCCTTTACCAAAACATTATGGTGTAAATGATTTTCCGATCATTATTCAAGATAAACGTATCGATAATTTTGGTACGCCACAATATGACAAAGAAGCCGCTAGTGATGGTTTTTATGGCGATACATTGTTAGTCAATGGGCGTGAAGATCCTTATATTGAAGTCTCAAGAGGATGGATCCGCTTACGTTTAGTTAATGCATCCAATGCTCGCCGTTATGAACTAACCGCAAATGATGGTCGCTCACTTTACCTTATCGCCTCCGATCAAGGGCTATTAACATCTCCGGTAGAGCTGAAATCAATTCCAATGGCTCCAGGTGAGCGACGTGAAATATTGATTGATATGTCTGAAGGCGGTGAAGTCACAATTGTCGCAGGGCAAAGTGCCGGCTTTATGGATAGACTCCGTGGTATTTTTGAACCTTCAGATTTACTACGTAACGCCAATGTATTAACCATTAAACCAACCGGATTAATGTCGTTAGTGACAGATAAAGCACCTGCACAATTGGCAGTAGATGACACTCAAATCACTACTTCTATTCAGCCTAGAACCATCCAACTGCATAACAGCCCTCCGGGAATAAATAATGCGCGTTGGGAGCTTTCAAGAATTGATTTAGTAGGCAAGCAAAATGGGTGGGAACGTTGGCTTGTAACCGTATCAACACCACAACCATTCCATATTGAAGGTGCCCGTTTTAAAGTGATTAACCATAATGGTCAGAAGCCTGCACCAGCAGATTTTGGTTGGAAAGATACTGTTTGGATCGAAAACCAAAGTGAATTGCTGGTGGAATTAAAACAGCCTTCTTATTCGCATTTCCCCTTCCTGTATTATAGCCAGTTATTAGAAAATGCAGATAAAGGCATGGTAGGACAAATGGAAATCACTCCTTTTGAATAAAAAATAAGTAGTAGCACTAAATCAAATTAAAAGAAAAACAGTATTTTTAAAATAAAGATACTGTTTTTTTTGTACTTAAAATAATGTGAATTATATTTTTTAGACTAAAGTTAAATAGAGAAAATATCCTCAAAAATAAATTGTTAATCAATTTGATGTTTTTGTTTGTTTATTTAAGTTCTTTTTATTAAGTTTATTTAAATATTATTATCAATGAGGTTAATATTTGAATGGGTTAATTTTTATTGTTTGTAATATAATAATAAGCGATCTATTTTTGTTTAATCTATCTGTTAATTTGTGATTGCGTAGTCAATCTATCTATTTTTGTGGCATGAAATCATATTTTTGAGATGCCCTTCAAGTAATTATTTATCTAGAAACTAGAGAATCTTTGCGTCTTTTATTTTTGATCCTTAATTAATGTTATTAAATTTTAATATAACTGAAGGTACAGAATGAACAAAGAAATAGCTTTAAGTCACCATCACAAAATGAATAAAAAAAATAAAATAAATAATAATATATTTCAGCTTTCCATTGTTGCATCAGCACTTCTTTTTTCTGGATATTCCGTAGCATATTCAGAAGCTGGGCAATTAGGCGATGCAAAAAGTTGGGAAAGCCAAGAGTATCAAAAAGACTGGGGGCTAGCAGCTATGAATGCCTCTAGTGCTTATGCACTTGGTTTTCATGGGCAAGGTGCCAAAATCGGTGTAATGGACTCTGGTGCTTTATTATCACATCCAGAATTGAATGATGCACGTTTTCATGCAATAAAAGCCAAAGGTCAATATGGCACGACTGGTATGAGATACCCTCAGGAATTGGGTGGGCATTATGAAAAAGGCCAAGCCTTTGATGTTGATGGAGGCTGGATCAAAGGTGTGAATGATACACACGGAACACACGTTACAGGTACTGTAGGTGCAAACCGTGACGGTAATGGTATGCATGGGGTAGCGTGGGGAGCTGATGTTTATTTAGGAAATACAGGCGCAACGGACAGCAATAACTACGGCCCTTACCAAGATTACACCTATTTCTACACTGGCTGGAAAGCCATGGTCGATGCAGGTGCTCAGGTGATTAATAATAGCTGGGGTACAAATCCTCGTATTGTTAATACCATTCCAACAAAGGGGCCTGATGGTGGTACAACAACAAATCATATGCCAGTAGATACCACGGCGCAAACCGAATACGAATATTTCTACTTTAAAAAAGTCTATGGCGATAAACCATCCTTTGTTGATGCCGCTTATGACGCAGTAAAAGGTACTAACGTTGTTCAAGTTTTTACAACGGGTAACCGTGACTTTGCTCAACCTTATTATCGTCCTCTTTATCCTTACTTTAATCCTGAAGCAGAGAAACATTGGATTGCGGTTGCAGGACTTGAGCAAACAGCTGATAAATCTGGATATCAGCTTGTTAAAGTTTTTAATGAAGCGGGTAATGCCAAATGGTGGACTGTCGTAGCACCAGGTCGTGCTATTTATTCCTCTATTGTTAACGAAGATGGTAGTGCTGATTGGGCTGCATATAGTGGTACATCAATGGCGGCACCTCATGTGACAGGCGCAATGGGTGTATTGATGTCGCGTTACGAGTCAATGAATGCGATGCAAGTTCGTGATGTGATGTTTACAACTGCTAATCACCGTAATCCAGATGGCTCTTTATATGATAGCTGGACTGCTGCTGAAGGTACGCCTGATGTGCGTTATGGCTGGGGTACCCCAGATTTAGATAAAGGGATGTATGGTCCGGGTCAATTCTTAGGTAAATTTGAATATAACTTAAGTATGACACCGCTTGATGTCTGGACAAATGATATTTCACAAACTGCGTTAGATCTACGTGAACAAGAAGATTTAGCATGGCTGAAAGACTATCAAGAGAAGGGCATTGTAGCAGGTGGTGATTATAATCTAGGAACGGATTTTGTTATTAACGATGGTAACCCAGATCCAACTTCCCATATTGTTAGCAAAGAAGATGCTGAGAAATGGCGTCAAGAGTATTACCAAAAACGTGCTGATGCTATTCAAGCTAAAATTGACGCCGGTTTGTATGATGGTGCTTTAGTTAAGAAAGGTGAAGGCACATTGGTTATGACTGGCGATAATACTTATCGTGGTGGTACAACAGTCGAGCAAGGAACGTTATATGGCTTTACCGAATCGTTTGGTACTGAAGCAGTTAATGTCAACGGTGGTAAATTAAGTGTTATTGATCGCTATAACGATACCTTCACACAACAAGGCCAATTAGCATCAAATGAGAGTCATAAAGCCAATATCAATATCAACGATAAAGGAACGTATTTAGTTACCGTTGGACACGATGTTAATGTTGGTGATATGGCCTTAAATAAAGGGGCTAGTTTAGATGTTGGTGCCGATAACGAAGGCCAATTAAAAGATATCTATCTTAATAATAGTGTCGCGACAGGAACAGTTAATGCGGACAATTTAGTTGATAACCGCAATAAAACTAAAATGTTAGCAAATAACAATCCAAATAGTGATTATGCATTATTCGATAAAAATGTTTCTGTAAAAGACAACACAATTACAGGTACATTAAGTAAGAAAGAAAATACGTCTTTAGCCACATTTGCTAATAATGAAAATGGTCGCTCTATTGCGAATACATTGGATAGCACAGGTCGTGGCGATTTATTCAATGCAGTATTACCAATGAATGAAAGAGATTTGAGCAAGACTTATAATTCATTGGGTAGCGATATGTACCTTAATGCTAACAATGCAAGTGTCGTGAATGTGTTAGGTTTAACACGTACTGTGAAAGATCAAGCAATAGGTATTGGTCAAGGCCGTTATGCTAAATTGGATAATAGCAATGCACGCATTTGGATGACAGGTATTGGCCAATGGGGTAGTGCTGATTATGGCCATAGTAATATGGATGTTGATTTCTATGTCGGCTTATTAGGTGCAGAAATTGATGTGACCGAAAATACCAAAGCTGGTTTATTCTTTGGTGCGGGTTCAACTAAATATAAAGGTAATGAACACGGTAAAATAGATAGTAACGATATTCATATTGGTGCTTATGGTGTGTCTAATCTGTATGATGTGGCTTCATTAAACTATGGTTTCACACATACTAACCAAGATAGAGATGCAAAAAGAACACTTTGGGTAGGACAAAATGCAGGTTATAACTCTACAAGTTATGATGCAAAAATTACTCAAATTTTCTTAGAAGGTGCTTATACTCAATTTAATACTAATCAGTACTCTATTGAGCCATATGCAGGATTTAGCTGGTTGCGTGTATCAACTGATGATATCAATGAAAATGTCGGTAATATGAAATTTACCACTAAGACTGATTCACAAGATATTCAAATCGGTACTATTGGTTTACGTGGTGGATATCCATTTATGGCTGGCAACGTTAATATGGCTTTAAAAGGCGATATTTCTGCAAGTCATTTATTTGGTGATAACCGTCCTGAATCACGCCTCTTCTTATCAAATTCAGGTGATGCAACATTACGTGGTGGCAAACTGGATAATCTATTTGGTGTTGGCTTAGGTGTTGATGCGCAATTAAGCAAATCAACGACTTTCGGTATTTCTTACCAAGGTCAATATAATAGTGATGTAAGCTCAAGTGGTATCAATGCAACACTGAAAATTAATTTCTAAATATTATTTGTTTTTTGATATTTAAAGCCCTTAGTGATAAGGGCTTTTTTTTGTATTTATTGTCATTATTTTCATTTATAAATTTAGTTGTTTTAAACTTAAGGAGTATTTATGATTTTAAAATTAAATAATAATTCATCATCCGAAATGTATATTAATAATAAAGAAACTTCTGATCTTGATATGATAAAAAATAGACTGGATAAAATAGAGAATACTCATTTTTCTTTATTTTTATCATGTAAGAATAAAGGGTTGACACATAAGATTATTGAAAAAATAAAGTTTATTTTTAATGTTAAAAAGAAAATAGGTTCTATTAATATAGCTGGAAAACTTAATCACAATATACTTTTAACTGATGATATATGTGAAAAAAAAGTTAAGGATATTGATAAAATAAAAATTACTAAAGAGCAACTTCATGAGTTCATTGTTGATTATAACAAGGGAGATAACTCCGTATCATTTAATTGGTTTGTTGAGCAATACGTTAAAACTAAAGGTGATTTGTTGTTAGTTATAAAAACAGCATGTTTTTTAAAAAATAATAAGGATAACTTTAATCTATTAAAGCTAATATCTAATTCTTCATGCCAATTAAATATTTTATATTTATTCAATTTTCTAATAATGGAAACCAATAATAAAGTTAAAAAAGAAATTTTTTTCAATATTATTGATGATTATTTTAGTGGAAATAAAACTAGCTTCGAATCTAATCAGGCGTTAAAAAGAGCCGATTTTCTTTTGAAAAATAATTATCTCATTAAATGGTCGGATGAATTAAAAAGTGCATTTAAAAATATAATAGAGAATATGATAAATAGAAATATCGATCTTGATTTTTTTCTCAAAGGTATTGATGATTTTGAACTTATTGATGTGAAAGAATATTTTAATAAGTATGGAACTGCTGATAATTATGTAAAAAACTTGAATGATACAATACAACAATATATAGCCGATTATCCAGAAAAAGATGAATGTAAAAAAATTATTAATTATATTGTTGATAGTAAATCAAAAATTAATGATCTTTGTGAGGACTATTTAAATAAAATTAAGGATGATTTATTTATGGATAAAGAACAATATTTAATTAGATTTGAGCAAGTTATAGACTTTTTTGATGAATATAATAAGAATAGTGAAAATAAAGCACCTTGATAGATGCTTTGCTCCAAGAATGCAGTTAGCTCAATGCGACTTTAATGCCTAAACCAATCAGTACAACACCGAGTACTTTATCAATTACTTTTTGGACTTTATTAAGCACTTTTCTGACAGGTGCACTTTGAATTAATAAAACCAATAAAGGCCAGTAAACTATGGCTAAGCCCCAAATAATAAAGGCATACCACAATTTTTCACCAATACTTGAATCAACACTTAACACCTGTGTGAAAACGGCAAGAAAGAACAAGGTGGCTTTAGGATTAAGTAAATTACAGAGGAAACCTTGCATAAAGGCTTTTTTAAAGCTGATCTGCGAATGCTTATCTGAGTCTTCATCAATCGAATGATTAGATTTTGAGAGCAAACTCTGAAAACCGATCCATAGCAAATAAACAGCACCTGCATATTTCAAAATGGAAAAGAGCCAAGGCGTTGTTGTGATAAGAACGGCAATACCTGCAACACAATATGACATATGTACAAGTAATGCTGCCACAATTCCCATTGCAGTCATCATTGCCGCAGATCGTTGATAACGCGCTGCATTTTTTACAACGAGAAAAAAGTCAGGGCCTGGTGAAATCATACCGAGTAAAGCAATTGTAAAAACAACTAAAGAAGTTTCAAGCATAATAGCGCCTTGTATATAACAATATTATAATGATTGAATCTTATATGATTAAGTTAACACTTCGAGTATAAAGCAATTATTTATTATCAAGGAAGCATAATTTGTATCGACTCAGGTTTTAGCTTTACGTATAGTGTGAACAGTTTTTTCCCATCTTTACCCGTAGGTGTGTAAATGAATATTAATTTAATCGCAGCATTAGCGATGGATCGCATTATTGGTATGGAAAAGGCAATGCCTTGGACATTACCGGGTGACCTCGCATGGTTTAAAAAGAATACGCTAAATAAACCCGTTATTATGGGCCGGGTGACTTATGAGTCTATTGGACGTCCTTTACCGAATCGTCTTAATATTGTTTTAAGTAGCCAGCCAGGAACAGAGAGCGATGTTGTTTGGGTTAAATCTGTAGAAGAAGCTTTGCAAGCGGCTGAAAATAATGAAGAAATCATGGTGATAGGTGGTGGTAAAGTGTATGAGCAATTTCTGCCTATGGCAAATACACTCTATCTCACTCACATCGATGCTGAAGTTATCGGTGATACAACATTCCCGGATTATGAGCCTGATGAGTGGGATTCTACCTTTATGGAATACCATGAAGCAGATGAAAATAACTCACATAACTACTGCTTCGAAATATTAAAAAGAAGAAAATAACAAGAATTAAATAAAAAGGGAGATTAAATATCTCCCTTTTTATCATTCCTATTTTATTAATATAAAAATAATAAGAATGAAGATTTATTATTCTACTTAAATATTTCTTTTTATAAAAAGAGCATTATTTTAAACCAACCATTATTTATATTTTAATAAACTCATTTTATAAGAATAATATATGAGATATTAATCAATATAGAGATTTTTTATTCTCAATATCGTGTTTTTTTATACTTATTTCGCTGTAAAAAAAAATAACACATTGATTATTAATGATTAAATTTATAAATATTTTTAGGTGTTCGTTTTTGTGTATAAAACGTTCTCTTTAGAAGAAAAAAGAGTAATTTAGGTAATATGTGAGGGGTAAAATCAACATAGCGCAAAAGGCAATGTAGCCATTTTTGCGCTTGAAATAGGAAGGGGGATAATAGGTGAGTTATTTGGGAGCAGAAAGACTAGATTGAGTGAAGTACTGTTTGTCTTCCCAACGTAAGCAAGTGAGATTTCCACCCCAACAACATCCTGTATCTAACGCATAAACATTATCAGGAGTGCCCTTCCCTTCAAGAGAGGCCCAATGCCCAAATATAATGCTATAACCTTCAGGTAATTGACTTGGTAAATCGAACCAAGGTTTTAATGGTGCGGGGGCTTCTTGTGGTTTATCTTTGCATATCATATCAAGCTGACCATTAGGAAAGCAGTAACGCATACGTGTGAGTGCATTAGTGCTAAAGCGTAATCGCGCTAGACCTGAAAGCTCTGGTGACCAGTTGTTCGGTAAATCGCCATACATTGAGTTAATAAACAAAGGGTAGCTATCACTACTTAAAATAGCTTCAACTTCACGAGCACACATTTTGGCTGTTTCTAAATCCCATTGTGGCGTGATCCCTGCGTGAGCCATAATAATTTTCTTGTCTTCATCAACTTGCAGTACAGGTTGGCGTCTTAACCAATTAATTAATTCATCTGCATCTGGCGCATTGAGCAAGTTATTCAGCTGATCTCTTGGTTTATTGCGACTAATTTTTGCAAATACACCTAAAAGATGAAGATCATGATTACCCAAGACGAGTTTAAGTGAAGTACCTAAGCTTTTTACAAAGCGTAGTACTTCGAGTGAGTCAGGGCCTCGTGCAACAAGATCACCCGTTAACCATAATGTGTCTTGCGTTGGATCGAAACTGACTTTATCAAGAAGATGACGTAGTTCATGGTAACAGCCATGAATATCACCAATTAAATAAGTTGCCATAGTTAGTTTATCAATGTTGGAAGTGCAAGGCGGAAAACGGGGATCTCTATTTGAAATAATCGGCCATCAGTGTCAATCATTTCATAATGGCCTTCCATTGTTCCCATCGGTGTTTCAAGAACGGCACCACTGGTATAGCGGTACTGTGTGCCTGGCTCAATAAGCGGCTGTTCGCCGACAACACCTTCACCTCGAACCTCAGTGGTATTACCTTGTGCATTGGTGATTAACCAATAGCGGCGCAGGAGGCGAATTGCACATTTATTCAAATTATGAATTGATATGGTATAAGCAAAAACATATCGTTCATCTTCAGGGGAAGATTGGCTTTCAATGTAAACGCTTTGTACCTGTATCGCCACTTTTGATGAGGTGAACATAGTGCCTCCTGTCTCTGGCTTTATCTTATGCTTGTGAGTCTTGCTTTTGCGATAACCAGTTTGCCACTTTGCAGTATTGCTCAACAGAAATATTTTCTGCTCTTGCAGTTGGATCAATATCAAGTGCTATCATATCTTCTGCTGTGAGTAATCCGCCTAAGCTATTACGTAGTGTTTTACGGCGTTGATTGAATGCTTGAGCGGTAATACGGCTAAGCATTGCAATATCCGCTACTGGGTATGGTTTTTCTTTGTAAGGGATCAAGCGAACAACCGCTGAATCAACTTTAGGTGCTGGTTTAAATGAGGTAGGTGGAACTTCAAGTACAGGGATGATTTGGCAATAATATTGCGCCATCACACTTAAGCGACCATAAGTTTTGCTACCGTGACCAGCAACAAGTCGATTAACCACTTCTTTTTGCAACATAAATGTCATATCAGAAATTGCGTCAGCAAAACTGAATAAGTGGAACATAAGTGGTGTAGAAATGTTATAAGGCAAGTTACCAAAAACACGCAGAGGCTGCTGACGCTCTTTTGCTAATTGTGCAAAATCGATCGTCATTGCATCTTGCTGAATAATGGTCAGCTTGTCTTTTAATGTAGGATGAACTTCTAAACGAGCGGCTAAATCACGGTCAATTTCTACAACCGTCATTTTATCCATTCTTGCGCCTACTGGCTCTGTAATTGCACCTAAACCAGGTCCAATTTCAACAATGGCTTCACCGGGTTGAGGATAAATGGATTCAACAATACTTTCAATAATATAGCTGTCTGTTAAAAAGTTCTGCCCGAAGCGTTTGCGGGCAAAGTGCCCCTGATGGACTCTATTATTCATTACAATTTTGTATCATATTAATGGCTAAATTTAATGCGGTGCAAAAACTGCCAGCATCTGCGCTTTTCGTACCTGCAAGCTCAAGGGCGGTGCCATGATCAACAGAAGTACGGATAAAAGGAAGGCCAAGAGTTATATTCACGGCGCGACCGAAACCTTCATATTTTAGCACAGGTAATCCCTGATCGTGATACATCGCAAGCACCGCATCAGCATGTGTTAAATATTTAGGTTGGAATAAGGTATCAGCGGGGTAAGGCCCATGAAGATGAACACCTTGCTGACGTAATTGTGTTAATGCAGGCTCAATAATATCAATTTCTTCACGTCCCATATGACCACTTTCTCCTGCATGAGGATTAAGGCCACAAACGTAAATTTGAGGTTCCGCTATACCAAATTTAGTTTTTAAATCGTGATTTAAAATGGTGATAATTTCATGTAGAAGCTCACCTGTAATTGCATCCGCCACATCTCGTAGTGGTAAATGTGTGGTTGCCAAGGCGACTCTTAATGTATCTGTCGCCAGCATCATAACAACACGTTCACAATGGCTACGATCAGCAAAAAACTCGGTGTGCCCTGTAAAATGCACACCTGCATCATTGATAATACCTTTATGAACCGGCCCAGTCACAAGTGCTGAAAATTCACCATTTAGGCAGCCATCACAAGCACGAGCTAATGTTTCCACAACGTATAACCCATTGCGCTTATCTAATGTACTTGGAATGACATTAGTGTGGAGTGCGATTGGGAGTACACAAATTTGACTTGGTGTGTGTGCTTGAGGAGGCGTGGCAGGATCGTATTCAACTAATGAAAGAGGCAGGTTTAACAATTCTGCTCTTGTTTTAAGTAATTGAGGATCAGCACAAACAACCCAAGGTAAATCCCAACTCATTTGTGCTAATGAGATAATAAGGTCAGGACCAACCCCGGCTGGTTCGCCGGGGGTGATAACAAGTGGTTTTATTTGCTTAGTTTGCATTATTCTCGTTCATTATTTTTACATAAGCCCCAACTCGTAGCTCTTGTATCCAGTTTTGTACTTCTTCATTAAATTTACGGTTGAAGAGTAAACGGTATGCTTGTTCTTTATTCGCGGCATCTGTTTTATCAACACTACGAGTGTCTTCTAATTCAATTAAATGCCAGCCAAAGTTAGAACGAACAGGTTGGCTTAATTCGTTTTTATTTAAGCGCATTAACGCATCACGGAATGCCGGATCGTAAACATCTGGCATTGACCATCCTAACTCACCGCCACGTAATGCTGAACCTGGATCTTCAGAGTACTCTTTTGCTGCATCAGCAAAGGTCATTTTACCACTGCGAATATCGGCAGAGATCTGCTGTAACTTGGCATAGGCTTGCTCATCATTCATGATTGGTGAGCTTTTTAGCAGAATATGACGGCTTTTAACTTCTGTAACAGAAAGGGTATTAGTTCCACCACGAACATCGTTTACTTTGATAATGTGTAAGCCAACGCCAGAGTGAAGAGGCCCTACGATTTGACCTTTTTGTGCATTTGTTAATTCTTTAGCAAACAGAGTGGGTAATTCATCAATAGATGCCCAACCCATGTTACCGCCATTTAAAGCTTGTGGATCAGCAGAATAAGTTGCAGCCAATTTACCGAAATCTGCACCATTTTTAAGCTGGTTCATAATGCGAGTAATGACTTGTTTTGCTTTTTCCATTTCTGCTGGCGCAGGATTTTCTGATAATGGAATTAAGATATGGCTCAGATTTAGATCAATACTTTGGCTTGCTTGGCTTTCAATTTGCTTAGCAAGAGAATCAACTTCTTGAGGTAAAATAGTAATACGGCGACGCACTTCATTGTTACGAACTTCTGCCAACATCATCTCTTTACGAATATCTTGGCGATAATCATTGTAAGAAATACCATCAGCTGCAAGGCGTTTTTTCAGTTGTTCAAGTGAAATTTTATTTTCAGCAGCAATGCCCTGAATTGTAGATTCTACTGCAGCATCAGGAATATCAATTTGCATTTGCTGTGCCATTTGCAAAATGATGTTATCCATGACCAAACGCTCTAGAATTTGTTGGCGAAGAACTTGCTCATCTGGCATCTCTTGACCCGCATTTTTTGCGTTCATTTTGACCGTCTGTAGCATTCTGTTGACGTCACTTTCTAGAACGACACCGTTATTGACGATAGCCGATACACGGTTTAATTCTTGTGCAGCAAATGTTGTTGAGCTGGTAGCTGCGCCGACCGTGATCATTAAGCCGATAAACAGCGTTTTCCAATTTTTCATAAGTTTCCCATTATGTATTTTCCGCATCTAATTGCGGGGTGACATATTTATTCAGCCAATTCCGTAGTCTGATTAAATCAGAATGCTCTTTGATAAGGTAAGATACCGCGTTCAAGCATTTTCTGGCTACCCAAACTATGATTGTTACTTAGGCCTCTGAGTTCCACATTGACAGACCATTTATTATCAATATCGCTGTGGTCAACTTTCCAACCAACAATTTTTCGTTCATAACCCACATTCACAGCCCAGCAACAGGTGTTGTATTGCAGACCAACCATTTGGCTAACAGGCTCTGATTCTTTGGTATCAAAGTAATAAGCACCTACAAGTCCCCAACGCTCTGCTAATGGCCAACTTCCTACGACACCAACTTGTGAAATACCTTTTTGGTATTCAGGAAGTTTATTAATACTACCATCGTAAGGGCGAACACGCGTTGCTTGGATATAGTCACGATCAACATAACGATAGCTTAACTGTAGAAGATGATCGCTATCTGCGCGATATTCCATAACAGCATCGCCCATTGAGACGCTACCTAAACGACGGTCATATTGTAAACCACCACGCATACCTACGGTATCAGTGATCCTCCAATAAGCGTCACCTGCCCATACCATTGAACCTGTTTCATCTTTGCTATTGATGATTTCGTTTGATGAACCTGTTTTCGGACGTTCAAAGAAGTAGATTTGACCCACAGAAACGTTAAAACGTTCAACTAATTCGCTATCATAAAAACGTGAAGTGATACCTGTTGTTAATTGGTTTGCAGATGCAATGCGGTCTAAGCCACCATACATTCTATCGCGGAAAAGTCCGCCATAGTTTGATTGTAATAAAGCGGAGTCAAAGTTATTGATATTAGACTGATCTTTATAAGGGACATAAAGATATTGAACTCGAGGCTCAAGAGTTTGCGTAATATCGTTTGTTTGGTATTGACGCTCAAAAACCACTTTCATATCAGATTTAAACTGTGGTAATACACGATTAACACTGTCATCTAATTTATTAGGGTTATTTTTTTTATACGCGTCAGGAATATCTTGGTCATAATGGGTTGCCATTAACTTCAATTCATTATTAAAGCTTGCCCAGCCTGTAGATGCAGGGAGTGAAATCGTTGGCTCAATATGAAAACGATTTGCTTCAGGAATATTATCTCCGACGCTGGTAAAGCGAGCAAATTGAGCGTAAGTACGGAAATCAAACGGCCCTATATCATTCTTGTAATAATTGAGATCAAGCTGTGGCTCTGCGCGATAAGCTTTTGCATCTTTATTATCAGAGAAGACTTGGAACTGTTTAGTGGTTAATGTGGCATTCCAGTTCTGTTGTGCATAACCCGTACTAAATTTCTGAGTTGCATAACCATCTGTGGTGTTACCATATTGAGAGGTAAAATCAGTGAAGTATTTGTTATCACTTACTTTTGTGTAGTCGATATTAAATCGCCACACATTATTCATCACACCACTGTGTCCCCAGTAGAATAACCAACGATTTGCTGTATCACGAGGAAGATAGCCCGCTTTATTTTCGTCTTTATCTTTATTGTATTGGCTATCGTGATTAATCCAATCTACAGCGATGGTGCCGCGTCCTGGCGTGGTTAAATAACGGAATTCATTATCTAATTTTAAACCACGACGACTAATATAGTTGGTGGTGATGGTCGCATCATAATTAGGGGCAATATTCCAATAGTAAGGGAGTTGGAAATCAAAGCCTGAACTACGAGAATAGCTTCCGTTTGGAATTAAGAAACCTGAACGGCGTTTATCACCAATCGGTAATTGAAGATAAGGGCTATAAAAGATAGGCACATTGGCTACACGAAAACGTGCATTCCAGATTTCAGCGACTTGTTCTTCGCGGTCTAAAATAACTTCTGAGCCGACAACGCTCCAGCTATCATCTCCTGGTAAACAAGACGTGAACATGCCTTTATCCATAATGGTATAGCGATTTTCACCACGCATTTGCATTTTATTAGCGTAACCACGGCCTTGACGGCCAACCATTTGGTAATCACCTTGCTCGATGTCCGTATCTTTATTATTAAGGTTAGACCAAGCACGAGGGCCTTTTAAGATGATTTGAGGATCATCATAAGACACATTTCCCGTTGCTGTGACCATTCTTAATGGTGTTTCTCCCTCAGTTTGTGTCAGTTCAACACTGTCTGCACTTAAGGTTTGGTTTCCCTGTTTAATATCAACATCACCTTTATATTTGACCATGCGAGGATACTCACCTTGCATATCATTTGCAGTGATAGTGACAGGCAAGCTGTTAGGATCGCCCTGTACTAATGGTTTGTTATAAACAGGAACTCCCAGTAAACACTGGGAGGCAAGATCAGCATAAGCAGGCTGACCGTATATTGTGGCCCAAACTAGGGTGGCCAGCAGTGTGGGATAACTTTTTTTCATAAGTATTTATGTGCTTCCGTCATCAGTGGCTTCGTGCTGATAAACAGCGAGAAACTAACGCAGGGAGTTATGCGACACCAGCCCAACGTTCTGAACATTGTTCTAACGGTAACCGAAAAATAGGCGTAAGCCTCATTTTTTCGATGTTTCTGTGTTGAAATAGGGTTATAGCCTTATTAGAAACAAAAAAACACCGCGCTGATGCGGTATTTCGTGCTGTATAACAACGCTAAAGTTATTTGTTTGGTCACTCATTTTACTTTAACACAATTTAAACGAAAACAGCATTACCTCTGTCCAAAGAGAAACAGTAAATCTCTTCATTTTAAGAAAAAGTCTATTTAGAGGTTGCTTGGTGTTAGGTGTGCAAGCAAATGAATAGTATGATAATGCAAAATTGCAGTCAGAGCATTGAAGATTTGAGGAGTCTATGCGCTATTGGGGAAAATTATTAGGCCTTGCCATTGGTAGTTTTGCAGGAATAGGCTTTTGGGGCATTGTTATTGGTGTTTTTCTTGGGCACCTCTATGACATGCAACGAAGTAAATTAGGAAATGGTGGGCGCTATACGCGTGATAGACAAGCTTTTTTCTTTGCTGCAACCTTTCAAGTTTTAGGGCACCTGACAAAATCAAAAGGGCGAGTGACTCAAACCGACATCTCTCTTGCCAGCGAATTAATGGATCGCATGAATCTGCATGGTGTTGGTCGTCAAGCAGCACAACAAGCTTTTAGAGAAGGTAAATCACCTGATTTTCCCTTAAGAGCCACATTGCAACGCGTTCGACAAATTTGTGTGGGGCGTCGCGACTTACTTCAGATGTTTCTGGAAATCCAATTACAAGCTGCTTTTGCGGATGGTCAACTGCATCCAAATGAAAGAAAAATGCTGTTTATTATTATCGATGAGCTAGGTTTTTCTCGTGCACATTTTGAACATATATTAGCAATGATGCAGGCTGGTCAGAATTTTCATTATCAAAGTGGACAGGGGTATCAGCCTCAACCCCAAGCCCCAACGCTCTCTGATGCGTGTAAGGTACTTGGCGTTGATGAGAATGATGATGTTAAAACCATAAAGAGAGCTTATCGAAAATTAATGGGGGAACATCATCCGGATAAACTTGTTGCGAAAGGTTTACCGCCAGAAATGATGGAAATTGCAAAACAAAAAGCACAGTCTATACAAGTTGCTTACGATTTGATTAAAAAAGAAAAAGGATTTCGTTAACATCTTGTAAAAGAATATGAGAAAAGAGAGAATTATTCCGTGATAGAGATAACTTAGGTTGAGTTGAGTTTATTATTTATCACGGTAAAATATAAGTGAAATTTAATTATTTCATTCTCTCTTCTCTTAAAAAAGGAACTATATCCATGTCAAACGTCCGTGTTCTTGTTGGGGTTATGGGATTAGCGCTTTGCCTGCTCCTTGCTTCATTGAGTTCAGTGACTGTTTTAGTGTCATAAGACACTAAAAATCGGCAAGGCATTCAAAATGTATCGGGGATCGGAAAGCAGGATGCGTAATAAATAATTCCTGAGCATGTAACTGCAGGCGAGATGCCATCGCTCTTGCCTGCGGATGTGCATAAAAGCGATCCCCTAAAATAGGATGCCCCAACGCTAACATATGTACCCGCAATTGATGTGAACGCCCTGTAATTGGCGATAATTTTACTCTTGTCGCATTCTCTTCATATTCCAACACCTCATAAAAAGTTTGCGCCGCTTTCCCAGTTTCATGACAGACTTTTTGTTTTGGTCGATTAGGCCAATCACAAATCAAAGGTAAATCAACTAACCCTTCTTCTTTTTCGATATGTCCCCAAACGCGAGCAATATAGGTTTTTTTCGGCTCACGCTCACGAAATTGACGCTTTAGTTCGCGCTCTGCTTCTTTGTTAAGTGCAACAACGATAACGCCACTAGTTGCCATATCAAGGCGATGTACACACTCAGCATTCGGAAATTCTGCTTTAATGCGTGACATAATACTGTCGTTATGCTCTGGCGCTTTGCCCGGTACTGATAGTAATCCGCTGGGTTTATTGACAGCAATAATATGCTCATCTTGATATAAAACATGTAACCAAGGATCAGTCGGCGGGTTATACACTTCCATCATGGCGGATATCTCATCAAAACAACGGGGAGTAAAATACTCCCCGCTTTAACGGTGATTATTGGTGGGTAACGACAATTAAGCGAATTGAGTCTAAACGCCACGTTGCTTCATCTAAATGATTAAGAATATGAGCACGTTCATTTTCAATTGCTTCGACTTCATCATCACGAATATTTGGGTTTACCGCACGTAAAGCTTCTAAGCGCGATAATTCATGAGTTAGCACGCGATCTGCTTCTTCCTTCGCTTTTTGGATAAGTTCTTTTGCTTCGACTTCCATTAAAGGTTCAGACGTTTTCAGTACATGGTGGACTTCACTTTGTACTGCATTGACTAATTTGCTAGAAGTATGACGATTAACAGCATTTAATTGACGGTTAAAGCTTTCAAACTCAACTTGAGATGCAAGATTATTACCTTTTAGATCAAGTAATAAGCGAACCGGTGTTGCAGGTAAGAAACGACTTAAGTGAAGATGCTTAGGCGCTTGCGCTTCTACGACATAAATCAGTTCAACTAACAGCGTTCCCACTGGCAATGCTTTATTTTTCAATAAAGAAACGGCACAACTTCCTGTATCGCCAGATAAAATCAAATCTAAGCCATTACGGATAATAGGGTGTTCCCAACTGATAAATTGGGTATCTTCACGAGATAGCGCTTGCTCTCTATCAAATGTGATAGTGCAACCATCTTGCGGTAAACCAGGGAAATCGGGCACTAACATATGATCAGATGGCGTTAAAATAATTAAGCTATCACTACGATCTTCTTGATTAATACCAACAATATCAAACAAGTTCAGTGCAAAGTTCACTAATTCAGGATCGTTATCTTGTGCTGCAATTTCACCTGCCAACTCAACACCGACTTCACCACCGTTAGAGTGCATTTCTAATAGGCGGTCGCGGCCTTGTTCAAGTTTGAGCTTCATTTCATCATGCTGTTTACGACAAGCGACAATAAAGTCATCAAAATCAGCTAACTCATTAGGCTGTGCAAGGTAATTAACGAGAGCATCATATTTATTGTCATAAATAGTACGGCCAGTCGGACAAGTATGCTCAAAGGCATCTAAGCCTTCATGATACCAGCGTAATAATACAGATTGAGCGGTACCTTCAAGATAAGGAATGCTAATATCAATATCGCGGTTTTGACCAATACGATCGAGACGACCAATACGTTGTTCGAGTAAATCAGGGTTAAATGGCAGATCAAACATAACCAGTTGATTAGCGAACTGGAAGTTACGTCCTTCAGAGCCGATTTCTGAACATAGCAGAACTTGTGCGCCTTCTTCTTCAGAAGCAAAATAAGCTGCAGCGCGATCGCGTTCAAGTAATGACATACCTTCGTGGAAGACTGCTGCACGAATACCTTCACGCTCACGTAAAACTTGCTCTAATTGCAGCGCTGTTGCAGCTTGAGCACAAATTACTAGTACTTTTTCATTACGATTTGCAGTTAAGAAACCTAGTAACCATTCAACACGTGGGTCGAAGTTCCACCATGTTGCGTTTTCACCTTCAAATTCTTGGTAAATACGTTCAGGATAGAGCATCTCTTTTGCACGAACTTCGAGACTCTTTTTGGCTGCCATAATCTCAGCCACTTTAATTGCAGTTTGATATTGCGTTGGCAGTGGCATTTTGATCGCATGAAGTAAGCGATTAGGGAAACCTTTAACACCAGAACGTGTGTTACGGAATAACAAACGACCCGTTCCATGCCTGTCCATTAACATATGGATAAGTTCTTGGCGAGATTTAGTACGTTCTTCACCTTGCGTATTTGCTGCTTTCAGCAATGGCTCAACATCTTGCTCGCTGATCATTTCGCTGATGATATTTTGTTGTTCGGTATTTAAATCATCTTCTGATAGCAAAATAGTGACAGCATCGGCAACAGGGCGGTATTTTTGTTGCTCATTAATAAATTCGTTGTAGTCATGGAAACGACTTGGATCAAGCAGACGTAAACGTGCAAAGTGGCTTTCTTGACCTAACTGCTCTGGGGTTGCAGTTAATAGCAATACAGAAGGAATAGATTCCGCTAACTCTTCAATTACTTGATATTCACGGCTTGGTGCATCTTCACTCCAAACAAGGTGATGAGCTTCATCGACAACTAACATATCCCATGTTGCTTCGACTAAGTGTTCAAAACGTTGCTTGTTTTTACGCACAAAATCTAAAGAGCAGATGATCATCTGTTCTGTTTCAAATGGATTATCGCTATCTAATAAAGATTCGCTATAACGGCTATCATCAAACAGTGAGAAACGTAGATTGAAACGGCGTAACATTTCAACTAACCACTGATATTGTAAGCTTTCAGGCACAATAATCAACACACGCTCAGCACGACCATCCATTAATTGCTGGTGGATAATCATACCGGCTTCAATTGTTTTACCTAAACCAACTTCATCAGCTAATAATACGCGAGGGTTATGACGTTTACCCACTTCATTGGCGATATAAAGCTGATGAGGTATAAGGCTTGCGCGGATCCCTCGTAAACCACTTTGTGCTTGCTTAAACTGCTCGCTCATAAACTTACGCGCGCGGTAGCGTAATGCAAAGCGATCCATACGGTCGATTTGACCTGCAAAGAGGCGATCTTGCGGTTTATTAAAAGTGAGTTTGTTATCTAAGAATACTTCACGTAATTGTGCTGGCTCTTCAGTGTCTAAACGTACACCATGGTAGATAAGTAGGCCGTTATCTTCTACAACGTTATCGATGGCGAGCTTCCAGCCTTCGTGACTGGTGACAGTATCCCCTGCATTAAACATCACCCGCGTTATTGGTGCATCATGACGGGAGTAAAGGCGGTTTTCGCCACAGGCAGGAAAAAGTAAGGTGACCATGCGGGCATCAACTGCCACAACAGTACCCAGTCCAAGCTCGCTTTCAGTATCGCTAATCCAACGTTGACCAAGAGTAAAAGGCATATATATAAACTCAGCTCTCAAATATATAATTTAGGAATTATTAATGAATGCAGTATTGCGGTGTTGTCATTAAAATCTGCGGGATAAAAAGGGCTTAATCTTTGAACAAAGAAAGCTAATTATCACCAAAGGGGCGTTATGTTAATAGATGCAAAGCAAACCGTCACCTGCAAAATGACACAACTTAAAATGAGAGTGTCATTTGTCCATTTAACAAGGTTGAAAAATCATCTTGTATAAAAGGTAGGATTGCATCTGCAATAGGCATTAACTGCTTGTTAATATAGTGCTCGTAATCAGGTGCAGCGGTAATGTACTCTAATGGTTCTGGCCCCAAGAGGGTAATTATATAACTAATCCAACCGCCTTGCTGATATTGTTGAGGTCTATTTTGGGATAAATTATATTCATCCGCCTTACGTGCTGCTTTGACATGAGGGGGGACGTGGTGCTGATATTCTGATAATTTTCGACGTAACCGTTTACGATACACTAATCTCTCATCATATTTTCCCGCAAGTGTATCTGCGACATAATCACGAATAAACTGCTGATAAGGTTGCTGATGAAAAATGCGTGTATAAAGCTCTTGTTGAAATTTCTGAGCGAGAGGCGTCCAATCTGTTCTGACGGTTTCTAATCCTTTAAACACCATTTTATCATTGCTGAGTCCGGCATAGCGTTTCTTGCTACCTGTCTCCATACCTCGAATAGTGGGCATTAAAAAGCGACGATAATGGGTTTCGTATTCTAGTTCTAATTTGCAATCGAGTTGGTAGTTTTCAAAAAGATGTGTTTTCCACCACTGATTGACATCTTGTACTAGCTGATACCCAATCTGTTGTGCTTGTTGCTCTGTGTGAGGTGATTTTAGCCAAACAAAGGTTGAATCCGTATCGCCATAAATAACTTGATAACCTTTGGCTTCAATTAATTCTCGCGTTTTTTTCATGATTTCATGGCCTCGTAGCGTAATGGAAGACGCTAAACGAGGATCAAAAAAGCGACACCCCACAGAGCCTAAAACACCATAAAAAGCGTTCATAATAATTTTGAGTGCTTGAGATAGTGGGGCATTTTTATGTAATTTTGCGTTATCTCTTTCATGCCAAATTTGCGACACAATAGCGGGTAAGCAGTGTAGTTCTCGCGAAAATCGTGCCTGACGAAATCCAGAAATAGAAAACTGTTCATCAGGTTGGTGCATTCCTTCAATCATTCCTACGGGATCGATTAAAAAAGTACGAATAATAGAGGGATAAAGGCTTTTGTAATCAAGCACAACAACAGAATCATATAAGCCGGGAGCCGAATCCATGACAAAACCACCGGGGCTATGCTCTTCGGGTTTTTCGCCTTGGTTAGGTGCAACATATCCAATGCGGTGCATTGAAGGGAGATAGAGATGTGTAAACGCAGCCACAGATCCTCCGCTTCTATCAACGGAAAGCCCCGTAACACAAGCTCTCTCCAATAAGAATGCCATAAGAGATGTCGCATCAAAGATACGGTTTACTAAGACACAGTCTTGCCAATTATAATAAGCCAGTGCAGGCTTATCTTCTTTAAAGCGCCGATTAATTTCGTCCATTCTGGCGTAAGGTGTATCGATGGCTTTACCTTCACCTAATAGTGTTTGAGCAACAGATTCGAGGCTAAAAGAGGGAAAATTCCATGTCGCCATTTTTAATGCATCAATACCATCGATAATTAAACGACCTTGAGCCGAAGCAAAAAAATGACCTTTTTTAAATCCATGCTCTCGCCACTCTAATGGACTGTTTTGGCGACCTAATAATAAACTGACGCCATAACGTTGGGCATGTGTGTACAAAATACGTAGATCGAATTGGATCAAATTCCAACCGATAATCGCATCAGGATCGTAATGTTGCATCCACTCATTTAACTTTTCAATTAAACGCAATCGACTACTGACATAATTTAAGCGATAACCTTCCGGTTGCTGACTTTCTCTCTCTATGGGTAACTCATCAGTAAGCATAAACACGACATTATCACCACAGCCTGCAAGCCCAATAGAGTAAAGCTCACCAAATTCACTAGTTTCGATATCTAAAGAGACAGCTCGAAGTGCAGGGCGATAATCTGGTGCCGGTTTTAATGTCGTAATATTATTTTGCTGACAGCGAAACCAAACTGGCGCGGTGATAAATCGCTCCATCATATAACGTTCATGAGGGCGGATATCTGCTTCATAAAGGCGAATATGGTGCTCTTTAAGTTGTTGCTCAAGTTGGACAAGTTGGCGGTATTGTTTGCAATAAATGCCAAAGACGGGCTGCCTTTCGAAATCTTTTAAATCGAGAGGGCGAATTTCAATATCAGGATTTTTATTAATGAGAGAACGCAAAATAGTTTCATGTTGGCGGGCAACAAAGCCAATTGCGCGTTGCATAGGAACAGTAATTTTACGTGGGCCATTATCCGTAGCCAGCCAATAAGAGACGACAATACCTTTCGGTGTGTCGCTCCAGTGACGAGTAAGAATAAAACCTTGTTCCGTATGACCGATCATGAGCACCTAATAAACACCAATAATTCATTAAAGATGCGTTTATTATAGTCAATATAGTGGTTATTTATACAGTTAATTTTGGCTGAGATTAATTAAACGGAATACCTAAAATAAGTGATTGATCCACTTCACCATTTATTAGTGATTTTGTATTTCCATCATACACAATCATACCGTTATCTATCACAATCGCTCTTGGGGCGATTTTTGCTGCATCTTCTAAGCTATGAGAAACCATCAATAAGGTTAATGCTTTTTCACAGCAAAGTTGCTCGAGTAGTGCCAACATCTCAATGCGTAAAGCAGGATCGAGTGCAGAAAAAGGCTCATCAAGTAACAAAATAGGTTGTTCGCGAACAAGGCAACGTGCAATAGCAACACGTTGACGCTGACCGCCTGATAATTGAGAAGGTAAACGTTCAAGATATTCACTAAGCGCTACTTGCTCTGCTCGACTCTCTAATAACGCTTTTTGATCTTCAGTCAGCTTTAATCCCGGATTTAATCCCAAGCCAATATTTTGCCTTACAGTCAAATGAGGGAATAAATTATTATCTTGAAATAACATAGAAATAGGGCGTTTTGCCGGTACTGTTTTTGTATGATCTTGCCCGTTAAGAAACAGGCTTCCCTTTTCTGATGGCAAAAAACCAGCAATTAAACTGAGTAATGTACTTTTACCTGCACCACTTGGGCCTAATACAGCAATGCGTTCTCCTGCATCAACCGTTAGATTAAACAAGAGATGTTGGTGTTCATAGGTGTAAGCAAGGTGCTCTAATTTAATCATAAGATTTTCCAGCTAATCGTTCTATTAGGCTAAAAAGAGAGAAGCAAAGTAGCAATAAGATCATGGCTGTTACTGCACCATCTTGTGTGTGGTAAGCGCCAATTTGCTGATAAAGATAGAAAGGCAATGTTCTAAATGTTTCATTACCAAATAGGGCAACAATACCAAAGTCACCAATAGAAATAACACAAGCAAAGGCAAGCGCTTGTGAGATTGGTTTTTTTAATGCACGTAGTTCTATCCAACGAAGTCGGTTTATTCCTTGCAAATTCAGCGACTGACATAAAAGGCCATAACGCGAAGCGATATCATTCATCGGGTTTTCCAACACTTTTAAAGCATAAGGAATGGCAATCAATGCGTTGGTCAAAATCACTAAAATATAAGGTGATTCAGGTAATCCGATCGTATTGTTTAATAACAGAAAAAAGCCTGTTGCCAACACAATGCCCGGCATCGCTAGAATAATCAAACCACTCATTTCCATGGCTTGTCCGGCTTTTTTAAAATGGCGTAAGCGCAGTTCTCGGCTACTCCATAGCAACATCATCGTTAATACAACACAGACAACACCCGCACCAATGGCAATAATTAGTGAAGTTGTAAAAGCTTGCCAAAGTATAGGCTGTTGTATAACACGTATAAATTGGCTATTAAGACCATCAGTGATCACGGCCAAAATGGGCGGTACTAAAAAGAGGATCGCAAGCGTGATAATTAAACCATCAGTTATTTTGCTAAAGAGTGGATCATAGGGATCACGCCAATGCAGCTTTTGATTGTTTCCCACAAAAAGAGTGCCTTTTAGCTTTTGGCTGATAAGCACTAAGCCTAAACAACAAAAAAGCTGGATCAGGGCTAAAAGCGCAGCACGATGTAAATCGTAGTCATAACTTAATGCTTGATAAATAGCAAGTTCAACCGTTGTTGCTGCGGGGCCTCCGCCTAAAGCCAACACAGTAGCAAAGCTTGCAAAGCAGAGCATAAAAATCAGTGATGCTGTGGGGAGTATTTGTCGCCATAAATAAGGGAATTCCAGAAAACGAAAACATTGCCAGCCATTCATGCCTAATTGTGAGGCTAATTGGCGTTGCTCTGATGAGATGCTTTCAAGTGCTTGCAATAGCATTCTGGTTGCTAATGGCATATTGAAAAAGATGTGAGCTAATAAAATGCCTTGCAAACCATAAGGCGTAAATTGGTAGTCGATCCCCAGCCATTCACAAATTTGGGCAATCCATCCTACTCTGCCATAAACCGTTAAAATGCCAAAAAGGGCGACTAAAACCGGTAACACAAGGCTCATGGCACATAGGCGTAAAAACAGTGTTCGCCCTTTAAATTGGCGTCGATAGAGTGCTTTGGCGAGCCAAATAGCAGGTAATATTGAAAATAGGGCGGATAAAAAGGCTTGCCAGAAAGTAAAACGAACAACATGCCATAAATATTCATCAGCAAAAATCGAGGACAGTTCACCACTTGGTGCATTAAACCACAATGCACCAAATGACAATAATGCCACGATAAGCAGTAAACCCGAGGCACACAGCCCCGGGATAAGCCATCTCCCCATTAGCGGCTAACCGCAGATTGCCAATTACGCGTCCATGTCTGGCGCTCTTTTGCGACAACTTCTGCATCAAATTGCAATGATTTTTCAGGTTTAGGCATTAAAGAATAGACCTTAGGCAATGGCATATCTATAACAGGATACATCCAATTGGTAGTCGGTATAGTTTCTTGGAATGCAGGAGTTAACATAAACTGCATAAATTGCTGTGCTAGCTCAGGTTGTTTGCTCGATTTAAGTTTTGCGGCAACTTCGACTTGCAAGTAGTGTCCTTCATCAAAAATCGCTGCTGCATAGTTATCTTTTTTGTCTGCTAGGATGTGATAACCCGGAGATGATGTGTAACTCAGCACAAAATCACCTTCACCTTTTAAGAATAAGCCATAAGACTCACTCCAACCTTTAGTAACGGTCAATGTTTTTTCTGACAATTTTTTCCATTCAGTAGCGGTGTTTTCAGGATAAAGTGACTGCATCCATAGCATTAAACCTAAACCAGGAGTACTGGTGCGAGGATCTTGATAGAGTATCTTCCATTTTTCTTTGCTGTTTAGCAGTTCGGCCATGTTTTTGGGCGGATTTTGGATACGGTTTTTATCATAAATAAAAGCAAAGTAGCCGTAGTCATAAGGCACAAAAGTATCGTCAGTCCATTTTTCAGGTAAGGTGAGTTTAGATGTATCGATATTACTTGGTGCGAAAAGCTCAGTTTCTTTTGCTGCGTGGATCAAATTGTTATCTAATCCTAAAATAATATCCGCCTTACTTTTATCACCTTCCATACGTAAGCGATTAAGTAGAGATACACCATCAGACAGAGCAACCAGTTTTAGCTCACAATCACATTGCTGTTCAAACGCTTTTTTTATTGCAGGTCCTGGACCCCAATCTGCGGTAAACGAATCATAAGTGTAAACAGTGAGTGTGGGTTTTTGTGCTAAAGCTTGCGTCGAAAAAGTGCTCATAATACCCAGTGCGCTGAGCAGGAAAGTAAAGCGAAGTGATTTAGTTAACACGTTTAGTTCCTCAGTAAAAGTCAGGTAGGATCTGAGGAGTGAGGATGGCAAATCAATAAATATTGCAACATCCTGACTCAAATCCCTACGCCAGTATTAGCTGGATCAGGTTCCACGAGTTTTTCTCAGCCTAGAAATAGAAAGGCACCCCGTTGAGATTTTCCCATTGTAGATAAATACGCGCGTTGTGCAAAGTCTGTTGATAGAGGTTTACCGTTTGTGGGTAGTATGAAACAATGAGTTATCTTTCAAATTTGGTTATTGAGGTAGTCTAGTGATCGATGATGATGGCTACCGCCCGAATGTAGGGATTGTAATTTGTAATCGGCAAGGGCAAGTGCTTTGGGCTCGTCGCTATGGGCAACATTCTTGGCAGTTTCCTCAAGGAGGAATTAACCCTGGAGAATCGCCAGAGCAGGCAATGTACCGAGAGTTGTTCGAAGAAGTTGGGTTAAGTCGCAAGGATGTCAAAATTCTTGCCTCCACGCGTAACTGGTTACGTTACAAGTTACCTAAGCGTTTGGTGCGTTGGGACACAAAACCTGTTTGTATTGGACAAAAACAGCGTTGGTTCCTTTTGCAGTTAACAAGTAATGATAAAGACATTAATGTTCAACAAAGCAAAACGCCAGAATTTGATGGCTGGCGTTGGGTGAGTTATTGGTATCCTGTTCGACAAGTCGTCTCTTTTAAACGCGATGTTTATCGACGTGTCATGAAAGAGTTCGCACCAGTAGTCATGCCATTGCAAGAACAAGTGTCTTTACCGCGTTCATCGTATGGATATCGGCGTAAAAGGTATTAGATAACACTATGCTGACACGTTTGCGAGAAATTGTAGAAAAAGTGGCTATGGCAGCAGGGCTTCCAGAAGCGCTTGAACTCTTAGTCAAGGAAACGTGTCAGGCAATGCACACGGATGTGTGTTCTATTTATCTTGCTGATAAACAACGTAGTTGTTTTTATCTTATGGCGACCAAAGGATTAAAAAAACCTAGAGGGCGAGCCGTTAGCCTTTCATTTGATGAAGGCGTTGTTGGTGAAGTGGGGCGTCTTTCAGAGCTTATCAACCTCGCTGATATTCGTGAACATCCTAGCTTTAAATACCTTCCTCAAGTTAAAGAAGACGATCTCCGTGCTTTCCTTGGCGTTCCTATCGTTTATCGTCGCCAACTCCTTGGTGTATTAGTCGTTCAGCAAAAAGAGCGTCGCTTATTTAATGAGAGCGAAGAATCTTTTATGGTGACGCTGGCGACACAGCTTGGCGCCACATTATCGCAAGTACAAACTAAAGGGCTTTTTGGACAATATCGTCAAAGTCGTATTAAAGCACTTTCAGTTTCTAGTGGCGTGGTCATGGCTTATGGTTGGCAAGAAGTCTCTCAACCTGTCCTTGAAAATGTTTTTAAAGCCAGTGCTCTTGATATAAAAGCCGAATTAAATCGACTTATGGTGGCTTTAGAAGATGCTACCGCAGAATGTCGTCGTTTTAGTAAGCGCTTTATGGCGAATGCACAAAAAGAGAGTGCCGCCATTTTTGATCTCTACTCGCATTTACTTAACGATCCTCAGCTCAAACATAAAATGACCGCAATCATTACACAAGGATATGTTGCGGAATGGGCTGTCAAAGTGGTGGTTGAGAAAGTTGCAGCCCAGTTCTCTAGCCTGAAAGATGGTTATATGCGAGAGAGAGCTTCTGATCTTAAAGCATTAGGACGTCGGTTATTATTTCATTTAGATGATGATCTAAGCTCAACCAATATTTGGCCAGAACGTTTTATTTTGGTGGCTGATGAATTAAGTGCAAGTTTATTGGCAGAGCTGCCAGAGCAACAGCTTGCTGGTGTAATTGTTCGAGATGGCGCAACTCACTCGCATTCTGCCATTCTTGTTAGAGCAATGGGTATACCCGCAATTATGGGGGCGGATATTCAGCCTGAGCTTTTACATAATCGAATGCTTATTCTTGATGGTTATCGTGGTGAGATTTTTATCGAGCCCGAACCTTTTATTACTCAGGAATATAAACAAATTATTGATGAAGAGAGTGTATTAAGCCAAATTGCAGAAGAGCAGCTTGAACAGCAAGCAGTTTTAAAAAATGGCGAGGCCGTTAGCGTTCAGCTGAATGCAGGATTAAATATAAAGTATGAACAACGCATTAGTGTAGGAATCGATGGCGTTGGTTTATATCGAACAGAAATCCCTTTTATGCTACAAAGTGGTTTTCCTTCAGAAGATGAACAGAAAAATCGCTATCGTGAGATCCTCTCTTTTTTTCCTGATAAACCCGTTGTCTTGCGTGCTTTAGATATTGGTGCTGATAAGCAACTTCCTTATATGCCAATTAATGAGGAAAATCCTTGCTTAGGTTGGAGAGGAATAAGAATATTGCTCGATCAACCTGAAATTTTCCTTATTCAGCTACGTGCAATGCTAAAAGCAAACCTTGAATTTAAAAATTTGAAAATATTGTTGCCGATGGTGGCAAGTATTGATGAAATTGACGAAGCAAGAACATTGCTGCTACGAGCATGTGATGAAGTGAGTCGAGAGCTAAAATGTGAATGTGTTGCACCTCCGCTAGGTATTATGCTTGAAGTACCTTCATTGGTGTTTATGTTGTCACAATTAGCCAATCGGGTTGATTTTATCTCTATTGGAACAAACGATTTGACTCAATACTTACTTGCAGTCGATCGTAATAATACCCATGTAGCATTACTCTATGATAATTTGCATCCTGCGTTATTGCGTTCACTGAATTTAATTGCAACACAATGCCAATATTATCAGTTGCCAGTGAGTGTTTGTGGTGAAATGGCGGGTACACCAATCGGGGCATTGCTGTTAATAGGGCTCGGTTTTAGGCAGTTAAGCATGAGTGGTCGTAGTTTACCTAGGGTAAAATACTTATTGCGCCATCTTGATCCTGTGATGTTACAGCCCTTTATGCAACAGGTGTTGCAAGCTGAAACGGCAACAGAAATCAAAAAATTGTCTTCTGAATTTATGGAACGGCAAGGATTAGGTGGATTAATTCGCGGAGGTATCTAGTAGGCCTCCGTATAAGCCTTTTCTATGTTGGTAATAAATGACCAGCACAGAAATTATTAATTAAGTGAAGTAGGGAATAATGAGTATAAGCTACCTTAAATTTCCAGAGATTGATCCCGTTATGTTCTCTATCGGGCCAGTGTCATTACATTGGTACGGTATGATGTATTTAGTTGGGTTTGTTTTTGCCTTATGGCTTGCAAACCGTCGAGCTGCAAAACCGAATAGTGGTTGGACTAAAAATGAAGTTGAAACATTACTTTATGTCGGTTTTGTGGGGGTGTTTATCGGTGGTCGTTTAGGTTATGTTTTATTCTATAACCTACCTGTCTTTTTAAATGATCCTCTTTACCTCTTTAAAGTATGGGATGGCGGTATGTCGTTCCATGGTGGTTTAATTGGGGTAATTTGTGCCATGATTTGGTTTGCTAAACGTACTAAACGTAAATTCTTCCAAGTGGCAGACTTTGTTGCACCATTAATTCCATTTGGTTTAGGGTTAGGCCGCATTGGTAACTTTATTAATGGTGAATTATGGGGGCGCGTTACACTTGATACGCCTTGGGCTTTCTTATTCCCAACCTCCCGTTCTGCAGATCTCCAACTTGTTGCCCAAGATCCAGCAACACTACTGCCAATCATTCAAGAATATGGGGTTTTACCTCGTCACCCATCACAGCTTTATGAAATGCTGTTAGAAGGTGTGGTGTTATTTATTATTCTGAATATCTTTGTACGCAAAAGTCGCCCAGTAGGTAGTGTGTCAGGCTTGTTCCTTATTGGTTATGGTGCATTCCGTATTATTGTTGAATTCTTCCGCCAACCAGACGCACAACTAGGATTATTTGGTGGTGTGAGTATGGGACAAATACTTTCAATTCCAATGATTTTATTGGGTATTATTTTTATGGTATGGGCTTATCGTCAAGATAAAAAGACACCACAAAACCCAACACCTGCTCACAAATAGTGTGAGATAAATTTTTTACTATTAGCTAATTACAAGAGAGACAACATGAAGCAGTATCTGGCATTGTGTCAACGCATTATCGATGAAGGGCAATGGATTGATAATAAACGGACAGGAACCCGTTGTTTAACGGTGATTAATGCTGATCTGGAATATGATGTTGCAAATAACCAATTTCCACTGATAACGACACGTAAAAGTTTCTATAAAGCTGCAATTGCAGAGTTGTTAGGGTATTTACGCGGTTACGACAACGCAGCACAATTTCGTGAAATTGGTTGCAATACATGGAATGCAAACGCTAATGAAAATGGGGCATGGCTAAATAACCCTCATCGCAAAGGTGAAGACGATATGGGCCGTGTTTATGGTGTTCAAGGACGCCAATGGCAACGTCCAGATGGTTCCCATTTTGACCAACTACGTAAAGTGGTAGATGACCTCTCTAAAGGTATAGATGATCGTGGCGAAATCGTAACGTTCTATAATCCAGGTGAAACTGAGCTAGGTTGTTTGCGTCCTTGTATGCATACACACACATTTTCATTAGTGGGTGATACGCTTTATTTAACCTCTTATCAACGTAGCTGCGATGTGCCATTAGGTTTAAATTTCAACCAAATACAGTGCTTTGTATTATTAGCGCTGGTGGCTCAAATTACAGGGCATAAGCCGGGTAAAGCATTTCATAAGATAATCAATGCACATATCTATGAAAATCAATTACCACTGATGCGAGATGTACAACTAAAAAGAGAGCCATTGCCGTTACCAACATTACATATCAATCCAAAAATCAAAACGTTGGAAGATATCGAAACATGGGTAACAACGGACGATTTTATCGTTGAAGGCTATCAATGCCATGAAGCGATAAAATATCCATTTACGGTTTAATTTTTCTTTTGTATTTAAAGCCTCTGTTTAGTGATAAACAGGGGCTTTTTATTTCTATTATTAATTTTAAATTCAATAAATTAATGCTAGTCATCAATTATCATTGATGACTATTTTTTTGTGTTTGTTCTGAAAATATTGTTACTGCGTCATTGTTCTAAAAAAAGACTTTCTTTTGTTTACCTTACAAAGGTTTAGCTGCATCCTCATCGCAGGCTCTAAAGGAGAACAAAATGAACAGTGACATGGAAATAAGCCTAAATAGAAAACTTGAACAAGAGAACGAATTTGGGATAAGCCTGCTTGAAATGCTTATTGTCATGATGATTACCTCGATTTTGAGTTATTTATCAATTACGACCTATCAGCAATTTACCCATCAACGTCAATTGATACATAGTGTGCGAGAAACCATAGCCTTTCTTTCTTATCAGCGACAACAAGCGCTACTGTTTAATATAAAGATTAAAATATCACTTCATTTGTCGCCCAGTAATCAAGTTGTTGCTATTCCTTTTCCTTTGCGACATTTGCCTGAAAAACAAACGATTTTTCAATTAGCGCCAGGTATTCAACTTAAACAATCAACAGTCTCAAATTTTACGTTTGGGGGTATCCGTCAAACCTTAAGACCAATGAGTTTTGTGCTTCAAAGTTCAGAAGGTGAAGTGAAAGTTGTTATTTCATCTTTAGGCAGAATAAGAGTATGTAGCCAGACAATTAAGGTATTTTCGCCATGTTAAAGCGATCAATATTTTCATTTTCATCTGGCATGATGCTGATGGAATGTCTTTTTGCCATAGCAATTAGTGGGGTTCTATTTCTTTGTATTAGTCGAGCTTACCCCCAAATAATGAACACTTTGATCCATTGTTACCAACAATACCAGTTAGATATTTTTTTAAGAGAACGGTTATTGGTACTAGAAACACAACTAAGGCGCACTGGGTATTGCTACGGTGATTGTACCCATTCATTGCAGTCAAGGAAGTTTCACACTTCACCATTAAAAATAGGTCAGTATTCTTATCAAGAAAAAAACTCCTGCATTATTTTCGCTTATGACGTAAACAGCAATGGTCGATGGGATGTACATTCTTCAAAAGAGAGTGATTATTTTGGTTATCGGCTTAAAAATGGGCAATTGGAGCAATTAAGAGGAGTACAAGATTGTACTTCTTCAGGGTGGCAACGATTTTTTGAAAGTCATGAGATTGAAGTGACGGAGTTTATTTTACGCCCTTATTCAAGGCAACATCTTATTAAAGATAAACGACTTTTTTATCTTTCAGTTTCTTTAAAATTTCATTTAAAACAATCTCCTGCTGTGAAGTCACATTATAAGAATAACATTCGGTTAAGGAATGTGACCACGTTATGAGTCTTGATTCAATTCACAATAAAAGTGAGCAAGGATTTGCAAGTTTACTTGTCGTTATAGGGTTTATTGTTATGAGTTTATCGGCACTTGGAAGTTTTGCTTATTATTACAGACAGTCTCAACAAATAGTGATGCAAGAGCTACAAGCACGACAAGCTTTTTTATTTGCTGAATCCGCATTGGTGTGGGGAATAAAGCTGAATTGGGAAATTTCGTCGTCACAGTTAAATAAATGGCAATGCCGTCATTTTCATGCAAATCCTAAAATAAAAAGCTGTTTATTTTTGCTCTCTTTGGAAAAGGGCTTATTACAAGGACAAGCAGAAAGCTTAAAGAGTTATAAAATATATCATTATCAATGGGTTGATTTTTCGAAGGACAAAAATAAATCTATTGTTGCACATCCAAAAGGATGGCTAGATTATTGCCCATTAGTGCATAAGGAGTGTGTGTTATAGATAACATCCAAAATAAATCAGAAAGAGGCTCTATTTTACTTAATACAATGTTTATACTACTGTTTTTTAATATTAGTTTTGTCGCTATTATAGGGTATAGTCAATCATTAAAAGCTGACTTTCAGCGGTTAATCCAAATTCAGCAGGCAGGGCAGGAGCTTTTTGTTTTATTTGAACAAATGTCTGAAATATCACCTGACTATTTTGCTTCTAACCGAAAAATAATGACACGCTCACTTTTACAGTCTGAAGGTTGTCAGCAAATAGAAGGTTATGTTGCCAATCATGTATTACCCACACTAAAGCTGTATTACTGGTCATGCTATTAATAAAATGAGGATCTGATGTTTCATATATATCACTCAAATCAATTGTCATTACTAAAGTCACTTATGGTGCACTTTATGCAGACCAGACCACTTTCCTCTCCTTTTGAACAAGAAGTGATCCTTGTACAAAGCCCCGGAATGTCTCAGTGGTTACAAATCCAGCTTGCCGAAAGCTTGGGTATTGCTGCTAATATCCGTTACCCATTACCAGCAACCTTTATTTGGGAAATGTTTACTCGGGTATTATCAGGTATACCTAAAGAAAGTGCTTTTTCTAAAGATGCCATGACATGGAAATTAATGGCCTTGCTTCCTGAATTTTTAACTTATGAGGAATTTAAACCCTTACTGCATTATCTTGATGATGATGAAGATAAACGTAAACTTCATCAATTAGCTGGGCGTGTGGCTGACTTATTTGACCAATATTTGGTTTACCGTTCGGATTGGCTAATGTCGTGGGAAAATGATGAATTAATAGAAGGATTGAGCGAAAACCAACGCTGGCAAAAAATATTGTGGGTAGCATTACAGCAATACACAAAAGACCTTAATCAGCCTCAATGGCATCGTTCTAATCTTTATCAACAATTTATCTCTACATTAAATAACGCAGATGAAGGGGAGCTTCAGCACTGTTTTCCTCCTCGTATTTTTATTTGTGGAATTTCAGCATTACCTCAAGTTTACTTGCAGGCGTTGCAAGCGATAGGACGTCATACAGAGATTTTTTTACTTTTCACTAATCCTTGCCGCTATTATTGGGGAGATATTCAAGATCCTAAATTTCTCGCTCGTCTTAATAGTAGAAAACCACGCCATTATAAACAATTACATGAATCGTCTTGGTTTAAAGATGAAAAAAATGCTTCTTCGTTATTTAATGACGAAGGCGAGCAAAATATCGGTAATCCGCTATTAGCATCATGGGGAAAATTAGGCAAAGATAATCTTTATTTCCTCTCTGAACTTGAATATACCGATGTGTTGGATGCGTTTGTTGAGATCCCAAGAGATAATTTACTTCATCAATTGCAAGCAGATATCCTTGATTTAGAAGATTTTTCGCAATTGGGTACAACACTTGCAACTTATGAATGTAGTGAAGATAAACGTGTGATTTCGCCAGATGATCATTCACTGACTTTTCATGCTAGCCATAGTCCACAGCGCGAAGTGGAAGTGTTACAAGATCAATTACTGCATTTGTTAGAGCAAGATCCTGAATTACTACCGCGTGATATTATTGTGATGGTTGCGGATATCGATAGCTATACACCTTATATTCAAGCTGTATTTGGTAATGCGCCTTCAGAACGTTATCTTCCTTTTGCTATTTCAGATAGAAAAGCACGTCAAGCACACCCCGTATTACAAGCTTTTATTACGCTATTAGAACTTCCTCAAAGTCGTTTTACAGCAGAGCAAGTGTTAGCCTTACTTGAAGTGCCCGCGTTAGCTGGGCATTTTTCTATTTTTGAAAGTGAATTAAAACTGCTACGCCGATGGGTGGATGAGTCAGGCATACGCTGGGGGTTAGATGATGAGAATGTGGCTTCATTCTTATTACCCATTACAGGTAAAAATACATGGGAGTTTGGCTTACTGCGCATGTTGCTTGGCTATGCGATGGAAAGTGAAAATGGTCCTTGGAAAGGCGTTCTTCCTTACGATGAATCCAGTGGATTAGTCGCTGAACTTGCAGGTCATCTCGCTGATTTTCTTTATACATTAAGTGATTGGCGTACACGTTTGAATGAAACTCGTTCATTAGAAGCATGGTTAGAAGTTGGACAACAATTAGTTGATGCCTTTTTTGAGTCTGATGAAGAAACGGAGTTAGTGTTAGCGCTTATTATCCAACAATGGCAAAAAGTGATTGAAAACGGATTGAAAGCGCAATATCAAAATGAAATTCCGCTAGTGCTTATTCGTGATGAATTAACAGTACGGTTTGATGATGAAAAAATCAGTCAGCGTTTTTTAGCCGGTAGTATTAATTTTTGTACATTAATGCCTATGCGCTCGATTCCCTTTAAAGCGGTGTGTTTATTAGGCATGAACGATGGTATTTATCCTCGTAATATTCAGCCATTAGGGTTTGATTTAATGGCGGAAAAACGCCGTCGCGGTGATAGAAAACGTCGTGATGATGACCGTTATTTATTCCTCGAAGCGCTTATCTCAGCTGAAAAATATCTTTATATCAGTTATATCGGAAAATCGATACGTGACGATCGAGAATGTAATCCATCAGTTTTAATCAAAGAATTACAAGATTATATTGGGCAAAATTTCCGTTTACCAGAGGATGGTGAACTCAATGTTGATGACAGTGCGACTCGTGTAAACCAGCATTTATTAACACAACATAGCCGTGTTCCTTTTGCTCAAGAAAATTTCCGTATAGATGCTTCCTTTCGTTCTTATGCCTCTGAATGGCTGCCTGCTGCTAGTGGGCAAGGGGAGGTTCATCAAAGTTTTATCGAACCACTTAATGATGATGACACAATAGATAAAGTTTCTGTTGATGCACTGGCACGTTTTTATCGTCATCCTATTCGAGCTTTTTTCCAACAAAGATTAAAAACAAATTTCGTTATTGAAGAAACAGAATTACCCGAAGAAGAGCCGTTTGTGATCAATGCGCTTCAACGTTATCTATTGAATCAATGGTTATTAAAAGCATTGATTGATCAAACCTCAACAGAAGTATTGTTTGAGCGTATTAAAGCAGCAGGACAACTTCCTGCGAGTGCATTTGGTCAAATCTATTGGGAGCAACAAATAGAAGAATTACTTCCTTTAGCTGAAAAGATAAGAAGTGAACGATTAGCCACACATTCTGTCACATTAGAGCAAAGTTTTAGTGCAATACCATTGATTGGTCGTTTAAATGAGGTACAAGCTGATGGTTTATTACGTTGGCGACCTGCCAGCTTAACAGCTAATGACTTATTGCAACTTTGGATTGAGCACCTAGTTTATTGCTTGAAAGAGGGGACTGGCGAGAGTCGGTTTTACGGTAGAAAAGAGACTCAATGGTGTTTATTACCGGTTGATCCTGAGTTTGCCTATGCGACATTAGACAAGTTAATCAGTGACTATAAACAAGGGTTAAACAGCCCATTAGCGTTATTTGCGAAAAGTGGCTGGGCTTGGTTGCAAGCTTGCTATGATAAAAAATCACAAGAGTTTTTACTTGATGATGAAGAGACACTTGAAAAAGCAGAATTAGTGCTGATGCAACATTTAACGGGTAGCTATAATCGAGATGGTGAAATGAGTGACATGTATGTTCAGCGTGCTTTTTCTCAATTAGATGAACTTTTTTTACAAACGGTCAAACAGACGGCATTAACAATATTTAAACCAATAATTCCATTTTTGAAAAAATAAGGGAGCTCATATCAGATGAGAAAATACTTCTCGCAACTATGGATCATGTTGCTATTGATGCTAGTGAGTATCAATAGCTTTGCTACTGATCCTCTCTGGCAAGTATTACCTGATAGTATTGAAAAAAGTGAGAGTGATCCACGCCAATATCAAGCGATTAAACTACCTAATGAAATGACTGTCTTACTGGTTTCTGATGAAAAAGCAGTTAAATCATTAACGGCTGTTGCATTACCTGTCGGAGCATTAGAAGATCCAGATAGTCAGCAAGGTCTTGCGCACTATTTAGAACATATGGTGCTAATGGGGTCGGTGAAATATCCTCAGTCAGGCAGTATGTCTGAATTCTTACAAAAGAATGGCGGTTCTCATAATGCGAGTACAACGACTTACCGCACTGCATTCTATTTAGAAGTAGAAAATAGTGCCATTAATGAAGCGGTTGATCGCCTTGCTGATGCTTTAGCTGAACCTTTACTTGATCCTAAAAATGCAGATCGTGAACGTAATGCAGTTAATGCTGAATTAACAATGGCGCGCGCACGCGATGGCATGCGTTTTTGGCAAGTCAGAGCAGAAACTTTAAACCCAGCGCATCCAAGTTCTCGTTTTATGGGGGGGAATCTAGAGACATTAAGTGATAAACCAAATAGTAAGCTTCAAGATGAATTGATTAAATTCTATCAAACACACTATTCTGGCAATTTAATGAATGGTGTTATTTATAGTAATAAATCACTTGATGAATTATCTAAATTAGCCGCAGAGACTTTTGCTCGGATCCCGAATAAAAAGGCTGACGTACCTGTCACGACAGTACCTGCTATGACGGATAAAGAAAAAGGGTTAATGATCCATCTTGTACCTGCTTTACCACAAAAAACCTTACAGATTGAATTTGGTATTGATAATAATGTCGCCGATTTTCGTAGTAAATCTGATGAATATATTGGCTATTTAATCGGTAATCGTAGCGCGGGAACATTGGCAACGTGGTTACAAGATCAAGGCTTGGCTGAAAGTATTAGTGCCTCTTCAGAGCCTTATATCGATCGTAACCAAGGCTCATTTACGATTTATGTCGCGTTGACAGATAAAGGATTAGCGCAAAAAGACAAAGTGATTTCTGCTATCTTTTCGTATATTCGTTTAATTCAAACCGAAGGTATCAGTCAGCGTTACTTTGATGAAATTGCGAATGTATTAAATCTCTCATTCCGTTATGGCTCTATTGTAAGAGATATGAATTACATAGAAGGTATTTCGGATATGATGCTACGCTATCCAATCAAAAATATCTTAAATGCAGACTATATTGCTGATAATTATGAACCTTCAGCGATCCTTTCTCGTCTTGACTCTCTTACACCAGAGAAGGCTCGTATTTGGGTGATAAGTCCTAATGAACCTTCCAACAAACAAGCCTATTTTGTTAATGCACCTTATCAGGTGGATAAAATCACAGATAAGCAATTAAAAACATGGCAAACATTATCGGATGATATTTCATTATCACTGCCAGCACTTAACCCTTACATCCCTGATAACCTTTCACTGATTGATGCGGACAGCAAAATCATCAAACCACAATTGCTGTGGCAAGATAAAAGCGCTCGCTTATTTTATATGCCATCACATTATTTTTCTGATGAGCCTAAAGCTAGTGTGACATTAAGTTTAGTGAATAAGAAATCAGACATTACCGTTAAGCAGCAAGTGACACAAACCTTAACTGACTATCTTGCTGGTTTAGCATTAAGTGAATTATCTTATCAAGCTTCTGTTGCCGGAATGAATATCTCATCCTCATCAGGACAAGGTATTGATTTTTCAATAAATGGATATACACAACATTTACCAGAATTAGTTAATGCAACACTAAAAAGCTATATGAGCTTTGAATCAACTCAAGAAGAGCTAGATCAGGCTAAATCTTGGTATCGCGAACAACTTGAAGTGACTCATAACTTAAAAGCATTTGAAGCAGCTATGCTGCCGGCTCGCCGATTAAATACGATCCCGTACTATGAAGAAGCTGATAAAATCAAAGCATTAGAGTCAATTACACTACAAGATATTATTGATAATCGCCATGAAGTCATTAAAAATGCGGCACTTCAGGCACTGATTATTGGTAATTTAACGCCAGAGCAAAGCCGTGATATTGCTAAATCTGCACACGAATTATTAGGTAATCAAGGCACAGAATATTGGATCGGTGAAACATTAGTATTCAATAAATTAGATGCGGTTGAATTCCAAAATAAATCGAAGAGCACCGATAACGCATTAGGTGAGCTTTATATCCCAACAGGTTATAGTCGTCTTGAAGGTCAGGCCATTTCTTCAGTGCTAGCCTCAGTTATCAAACCTTGGTTCTATGATCAATTAAGAACAGAAGAGCAACTAGGTTACGCTGTATTTGCTTATCAAGGCACTATGGGTGAGCAATCAGGTATCGGCTTTTTACTACAAAGTAATGCAAAACCACCTGTCTACTTGAATGAACGCTATAACGCATTTTATCAGCAAGCTTACGAACGTTTGAAAAAAATGAACGAAGCTGATTTTAATCAGTATAAACAAGCGATTATTACCGAAGTTAAACAGCCACCTCAAACATTCTATGAAGAAGTTTCTCTTTATCGAAATGACTTCCATCGTAATAATTTAAAATATGATGGCCGTGAAAAATTCTTAGCTGAACTTAATAAGGTTACATTAAAACAAGCTATTGAATTTTATGAAAAAGCAATTATAAAACCTAATGGATTTATTTTCGTCTCTCAAGTTATTGGTAAAGATGGCACAGATGCTGATTATGCAGAAAATAAGCAATGGAAACGTTACACCACAGTAAGTGAATTACAAAAAACTTTACCTGTTGAGGAAATTAAAGAGTGAGTGACGTGATACAGGCACAGCCATTAAACCCGTATACACTTCCTCTATACCAAAGACGCCTTATTGAGGCGTCCGCGGGAACAGGAAAAACTTATACAATAGGGTTGTTGTATTTACGGTTGCTTCTTGGATTAGGCGGAGAGTCAGCATTCTATCGCCCTCTCAGTGTTGAAGAGATTTTAGTTGTGACATTTACGGATGCGGCGACAGATGAATTACGAGCACGTATTCGTAAAAATATCCATGAACTAAGACTTGCCTGTATCCGTCATGATGTTGAAAGTAGTGATAATACGTACCTCGAGTTACTCAAACAGATCCCTAATAAAGAGCTAGCTGCGCAGTGGTTGCTAGAAGCTGAACGCCAAATGGATGAAGCGGCTATTTACACTATTCATGGCTTTTGTCAGCGTATGTTGGCGAACAATGCATTCGAATCAGGAGTCTTGTTTGAACAAGTCTTGATCCAAGATGAATATGAGCTCAAAAAACGGGTATGTGCTGACTTCTGGCGTCGCCATTGTTATCCACTTTCTTATGATGTTGCTAATGCAGTAAGCCAGATTTGGTCTGGCCCGGAACAACTGCTTTATGAAATACAGCCTTATTTGCAAGGTGAAATGCCTGAAATCGAAGGTGTGGCATTAGATAGCGAAAATGAATCAGTAAAAGAGCGCCATCAAGCGGTTATCGAAGCAATTAATAACGTTAAAACTCGTTGGAATGAACATCATCATGAAGTTGAAGCATGGATAACCGCTTCAGGTGTTGATAAACGTAGTTACAGCAGTCGTTTTTTACCTAAATGGATTGAAGAAATCACTTTGTGGGCGTCAACACTAGAAACGAAAAGCTATCAATTACCTGATTGTTTAATTCGTTTTTCTCAAGAAACATTGAATGAGAAGGCCACTAAAGGTCCAGCACCAGAGCATATTCTTTTTGTTGAAATTGAACGATTAACAAAGCAGAGCCTGACTTTGCGTGATGTTATTTTGGTCAACGCGATCCCTGAAATACGCCAAGGTATTGAAAATGAAAAAATGCGTCGTGGCGAAATGGGGTTCGATGATTTATTAACACGTTTAGATAGCGCATTGAAACGTGAAGGTGGTGAAGCTTTAGTGCAAGCCATTCGTGAACGCTATCCAGTTGCAATGATTGATGAATTCCAAGATACAGATCCCCAACAATATCGTATTTTTGATGCGATTTATGGTGAGCATGAAAACAGCGGTTTGTTGTTTATTGGTGATCCCAAACAGGCAATTTATGCTTTCCGTGGCGCAGATATTTTTACTTATATTCAAGCTAGAAAGCAGACATCTCATCACTACACATTAAACACTAACTGGCGCTCTGCACCGGGTATGGTGAATGCTGTTAACAAGCTTTTTATGCGTTCCAATGCCCCATTTTTATTTGAGCATATCCCTTTTATTGAAGTAAGCTCGGCTGAAAAAAACCAAGACATGGCTTTTATTTACCATGATAAACCGATTCCTCCTTTTAATTTTTGGCTTGCTGAAGGTGAAAGTGTTTCTACAGGAAATTACGAGCAAATCATGGCAGCACAATGTGCTGCACAAATTCGTGATTGGTTATCAGCAGGGGATCAACAACAGGCTTGGCTGATTGAACAAGGTACAAAAAAATCGGTTACATCTGCTGATATTATGGTGTTAGTGCGTAGCCGTAGAGAAGCAGTACTTATTCGTGACGCACTGAATTTGCTTTCAATACAATCGGTGTTTTTATCCAATCGTGAAAGTGTATTTGAAACCAATGAAGCTAAAGATCTACTTTGGTTATTACAAGCAGTTGTAACACCGGAGAAAGAACGTGTTTTAAGGGCATCTTTAGCCAGTCGATTATTTGGTTTTAGCGCAAAGCAAATTGATGATCTGAATTGCAGTGAGGCACGCTGGAATAGCTATGTAGAGAAATTTGCTGATTATTATATACTATGGCAAAAGCGCGGCGTTTTACCAATGTTGCGTAAGATCATGATGGATAATCAAATTGCAGAAAATTTACTCGCAAGTATTGATGGTGAGCGTCGGCTTACAGATATCATGCATATTGGTGAATTATTACAAGAAACATCATTACAACTTGATAGTGAACACGCCCTTATTCGTTGGTTAGCACAACAAATTTCTCATCCCGATGCGCAGTCTGAAAGCCAACAAATGCGTTTGGAAAGCGACCGAAACCTTGTGCGAATTTGTACTATCCATAAATCTAAAGGCCTTGAATATCCTATTGTTTGCTTACCTTTTGCTTGTAATTATCAAGAACAGAAAGGGGCGCTTTATCATGATAGAGAGAAGTTTTACGCAAAATTAGATATTTTTAGCCGACCTGAAAGTTTGCGCTTAGCGGATGAAGAACGCTTAGCTGAAGATTTACGCTTACTTTATGTAGCATTAACACGATCAAAATTCTGCTGTTATGTTGGTGTTGCTCCTCTTGTTAAGGGGACTAAACGTAAGTCAGGCCTTACCGATTTGCATAAAAATGCTTTAGGGTATTTATTGCAGCAAGGCGAAGAGGGTAATAGTGAATTATTGCATCAATCAATCCATGCTTTATTAGATGATAATATTAGTGTAACAACGCTTGATATTATGTCTGCACATCGTTATCAGCCTCAATTAATGGCTGACACAAAACTTGAGGCTGCAATATTTAAACGCCAGATCCATGATAACTGGCGTATAACGAGCTATTCAGGGTTAACCTATCAACATTCAAATCGTAGTTATCATTTTGACTTAGGTGATATTGAGGCTTTAGTGCAATCTATCGCACCGGGGCTTGATACAGATGCTAAAGGTGAGAAGCAACAAGGAGAGGTTGATGAAAATTCGATTCATCATTTCCCTCGTGGTGCAGTAGCAGGAACGTTCTTACACAGTTTGCTGGAAGTATTAGATTTTTCACAGCCTATTGATGAACTGTGGATGCAAGGACAATTGACTGCCCAAGGTTTTGATGAAAAGTGGGCTCCTCTTTTAGTTTCATGGATGGAAACTCTGTTTCATACACCTCTTAATACCCAAGGATTGTGTCTCGCTGATATCCCAAAATCACAACAACTTGATGAATTACAATTCTATTTACCTATTGAGAAAGAGGTATCATCAGCCCAATTGACTCAATTAATTAGCCAGTTTGATCCTCTATCAAAACGTTGCCCGGCTTTGCAATTTCAACAAGTAGAAGGAATGCTTAAAGGCTTTATTGACTTAGTCTTTTCTTGGGAGGGTAAATATTATGTTGTGGATTATAAATCGAACTGGCTAGGTGAATCGAGTGAGGATTACACACAAGAAGCGATGATGAATGCAATGATGGATCATCGCTACGACTTGCAATATCAACTCTATACCTTAGCGTTACATCGTTTTTTACAACAGCGCATCCCTGATTATGATTACCAAAGCCACTTTGGTGGGATTTATTATCTCTTCTTACGTGGTATAGACAAAGCACATCCCGGAAATGGAGTTTATGCCTATTTACCCGATGAAGCTTTTGTTTTGGCGCTAGATTCACTATTTGCAGGTAAAAGTAGCAAACTCGATGTAGTCAGTGAGAAATAAAAATGATCAAACTATTAGAACAAGCGATTACACAAAATTTATTACGGCCTTTAGATCTTCGATTTGCACAAATGCTGGTGGAAGATGAAAACCCTATTTTACTGTTTGTATTTGCTTATTTAAGTGCTCAAACTGGAGCTGGTCATGTTTGTTTACCATTGAGTATTATTCAAAAAGATCAACTGTTTGATGGTAGACAAAAGGAGTTTGCACAAGAAATTTGGCAAAAAATGGGTAAGCCTTCTGCTAAAAAAATAGTAGAGGAATTGACTCATTGTCATTGTGTTAATCAAAGTAGTGATGATTCACCTTCCCCCATTATTTTAGATAATGAACTTCTTTATCTACAAAGAATGTGGAGCTATGAAGAGAAAGTAGCTCAGTTTTTTAGGCAAGAGCATGCCATTGTTGATATTGATGAGAATGAATTAATTAAAGTACTCGACCAACTTTTTCCAACAACGAAAGAAAGCCAAGAAACAAATTGGCAAAAAGTGGCTGCGAGTGTTGCTATCACAAGCCCTATCTCTATTATTTCTGGAGGGCCTGGAACAGGGAAAACTACAACAGTTGCTAAAATTTTAGCGGCTTTTGTGATGCTCACATCGAATGAAAAGCCGATTATTCAATTAGCGGCTCCTACAGGTAAAGCTGCAGCGAGATTAACGGAATCTTTAGGTAACGCTTTGGCACAACTTAATTTAAGCGAAGAAGAAAATAAGTGGATGCCAAAGCAGGCACAAACTATTCATCGTTTATTAGGCGCTCAACCTGAAAGCCAGCAAGTGCGTTACCATAAAGATAATCCATTACAGCTTGATATTTTAGTTGTTGATGAAGCATCAATGGTTGATTTACCTATGATGGCGCGATTGATTGATGCACTTCCACCAAAATGTCACGTTATTTTCTTAGGTGATAAAGACCAACTTGCTTCTGTTGAAGCAGGCGCTGTATTAGGTGATATTTGCCGTTTTTCTGAAGATGGTTTTAGTCAAAAGAGATTTGATCAGATTAATCACTTAACCCAAGGTGAGTTGGCTAAATCTAGCGGTATCATTCCTGTCTCTCAAACACCAGTTTCTGTCGTTAGTGATTCTCTGTGTCTGCTACGAAAAAGCTACCGCTTTGGTGAGGATTCAGGGATAGGGCAACTTGCTTTTGCGGTTAATAAGGGACAAACCAACACAGCCATTGCGTTGTTGAAAAAAGCAGAGGTTAGCCCACAACAGCTTGAAATAGCATTAGAGCCTCAAGATGTGAGCTTTATTGCTTTAGAGTCCAAAGAAAGCTATTTGCTGATGATACAAGATGCCGTTAACGCTTATCAAAAATATCTCACTTTAGTTTCTGAAAAAGCATCTCCTGATATTATTCTTAATGCATTTAACCAATACCGTTTATTGTGCGCGCGAAGAGACGGTCCTTTTGGTGTGAGTGGTTTAAATGATAGAATTGAAATGCTATTGCATCGCCAGCGATTGATCCGCCGCCCTACAAATAGTTATCAAAGTGATTATATTGGACGCCCGATTATGATCCAACGAAATGACAGTACGCTAGGTCTGTTTAATGGCGATATTGGCATTATGCTCAATAATGATGAAGGTGAAATGAAAGCTTTTTTCCAACTACCTGATGGAAAATTGAAAGCGATCCAACCTAGCCGGTTACCACAACACGAAACTGCGTATGTAATGACAGTACATAAATCACAAGGTTCTGAGTTTACCCATACAGCGTTAGTACTGCCCGATAAATTTTCACCTGTTGTTAGTCGTGAATTGTTATATACCGCATTAACACGGGCTAAACAGAAGCTTTCTCTTTATGCCTCAGAGCTGATGGTGAAAATGGCAATACAAACGCGTATTCAGCGCCGAAGTGGATTAATTGATAAATTACGTTATTAGCCATTAGTTAATAATGAAAAATAATAAAAGACAGGTATTGAGAGGGATACCTGTCTTTTTTTATATTTGGTAATTACTCTTTATGTAAATCTAAAATCAAAATTTTAGAACGGCGTTGGTAATTATAAAGTGCTTGTTTTTCAATCGGTAGCTTATCTATTTCAGCCGGTTCAAATCCTTTTTCTTGAAACCAGTGTATGCTACGAGTTGTCAAAACAAACAGCTTTTCTAACCCTAATTGCTTAGCATGTGCTGAAATACGCTGTAGTAAAACTTCACCACGACAAGAGCTACGATAATCAGGGTGTACTGCAACACAAGCCATTTCACCAATTTTTTCTGATGGATAAGGATAGAGTGCTGCGCATGCAATAGTCATATTATCGCGCTCAATAATGGTGAATTGGTCAATTTCAACTTCCAATTGCTCTCTTGAACGCCTGACTAAAATACCTTGTTGTTCTAATGGGCGTATAAGTTCGAGTATGCCTCCAATATCATTAATATTCGCTCTACGAACTTTCTCTGCACTCTCCATGACGATTTGAGTACCAATACCATCACGAGAGAATAATTCTTGAATAAGAGCACCATCAGATTGATAACTTAGTAAGTGGCTGCGCTCTACACCGCGACGGCAGGCTTTAACTGCTCCCCGTAAGAATCTTACTGTACCTGAATGGTAATCACCTTCCGTTTGTAGCTCTTGAATTTTATCTTCGGCTTGATTAGGTAATAGTTCAGAAACAATGTGTCCTTCTTCATCGACAACACCTTGGAATGAACAAAAACCAATTATTTTTTGTGCTTTAAGCTTTATCGCAAGCTGTGTTGCTACTTCTTCTGAAGTGAGGTTAAAGCTTTCACCGGTCACAGATACCGCAACTGGGCCAATTAATACAATGGCATTACTGTCTAATTGGCGATGAATAGCTTCTTCATCGATACGACGGATTTTACCGCTATGACAATAATCAACGCCATCATCAACCCCTAATGGTTGTGCGATAACAAAGTTACCACTAACAACATTAATATGCGCACCTTGTAATGGCGTATTGCTTAAACTCATTGATAAACGAGCCGTAATATCGAGTTGCAATGTACCCGCAGCTTGTTTAACAATTTCTAAGGTTTTGCTATCTGTGATGCGCGTATATTTATGATAAATCGGAGATACCTTTTGCACTTCAAGAGCAGTATCTATTTGTGGGCGAGCACCATAAACAACCACTAAACGAATGCCTAGGCTGTGTAACAACCCAATATCATTAATGATAGATGGGAAGTTTTCGTGAGCAATGGCTTCACCACCTAGCATAATGACAAATGTTTTGCCTCTATGTGCATTAATATACGGAACCGAGTGGCGGAATCCATCGACCAATTCGGTGCTACGCTCTTTCATAAAACCCTCTCAAGTGAATTTTTATTCGTATTTAATGTATTTTTATTCTTTTTGGGGAGGAATGGCAAGTAAAATCCTATCTTATTGTTTTCCCTGAAGGCAGAATATTCGTGTAAAAGTGAGTAATTGTGCTGTTTTTAAGTGACAGTGAAGTGTGGATTGGGTAAAGTTTTTCGTTCTTAACTTTTTTTATCTCTTTTTAGAGTTTACTGACGTTAATCGTTTTTTTGGAATATTTTCATGAGTCATTCTGAGCACAATCAAACTCGTCGTCGTCTTGTTAAAGGAATTGGCGCGTTATTATTGTTAAGTGTTAGTCCTGTTGGCCTTGCTGCCACAGCATCTATTGTTGCTGTGAGGGTTTGGCCTGCCTCGACTTATACTCGCGTGACTATAGAATCCAGTACCCCACTGAAATATCGTCAGTTTGCATTATCAAACCCTGAGCGTATTGTGGTGGATTTAGAAGGTATTCAACTTAATAGCGTGCTGAGAGGTGTCGCTAATCAGGTTCAGACTAGCGATCCCTATTTAAAACTTATTCGCGTTGGTCAAAATACACCTAAAACAGTACGACTGGTATTTGAAGTAAAAACGCCTGTACAACCGCAAATGTTTACGCTTAAACCTGTGGCTGAGTTTAAAAACCGTTTGGTGTTAGATTTCTACCCAAGCCACGGTGCTGACACTGAAGACGATCCTCTTTTAGCGCTATTGCGTGAATATAATGACGGTGATTTACAACAAGCTGTACCAGCACAAACCGATACACGCAAACCGGGCAGAGCAGGGCGAGATAGACCTATTATTATTATGATCGACCCAGGACATGGTGGTGAAGATCCAGGCGCAATTGGTAAATATAAAACGCGTGAAAAAGATGTAGTTTTACAAATTGCTCGTCGCTTAAGAACGCTTATCGATAAAGACGCCAAAATGAAGGCGTATATGACACGTAATGAAGATGTGTTTATTCCATTGACAGTACGTGTTGCTAAAGCGAGAAAAATGCAGGCAGACTTATTCGTTTCTATTCATGCTGATGCGTTTACAAACCGCTCTGCAAGAGGTTCTTCTGTTTTTGCATTATCAAAAACGGGCGCAACTAGTAACACAGCACGCTATCTTGCTCAAACACAAAATGAGTCTGACTTAATTGGTGGGGTGAGTAAAAGTGGCGATCGCTATGTAGACCATGCAATGCTCGACCTCGTACAAACGGCGACTATTAATGATAGCCTAAAATTTGGTAGTGAAGTACTTAAGCTGTTGGGTGGGATTAATAAACTGCATAAAAATAAAGTCGATCAGGCAGGTTTTGCGGTATTAAAAGCTCCAGAGATCCCTTCTATCTTAGTAGAAACGGCTTTTATCAGTAATATTGAAGAAGAGAAAAAACTAAAAACCGCTAAATTCCAGCAACAGATCGCAGAGTCTATTTTCAAAGGGATCAAAGCTTATTTCGCTAATGGCGGTGAATTAACGCTAGCTGATCGTAGCTAATTTCTTCCTATACCCTTTTCTTATATTCCAATAGAAAGCCAAGAACACTCGCTTTCTATTGGAGTCTCTTATTGTATTTTTAGCAGAATAAATCTATCCAATACAATGCGTTATTGAGATAACAGAAATTTAATGTAATAAATCTACGATTGATACGATTAGGCTTGTGAATTAAGAGGGAAAGTAAGAATGAGAAGAACTTTTGAATAGAAATTGGTTGCGGGAGCTGGATTTGAACCAACGACCTTCGGGTTATGAGCCCGACGAGCTACCATGCTGCTCCATCCCGCGACTGAATTGTTGTTTATAGAATTGGTTGCGGGAGCTGGATTTGAACCAACGACCTTCGGGTTATGAGCCCGACGAGCTACCATGCTGCTCCATCCCGCGACTGATACTATAACTTACTACTTTGTGAATTGGTTGCGGGGGCCAGATTTGAACTGACGACCTTCGGGTTATGAGCCCGACGAGCTACCAAGCTGCTCCACCCCGCGTCTCCACAGAGGGGCACTATACTCAGGATCTGCCGAGTTGCAAGTTTTTTATGAAATTTTTACAGTTTTCTTTTAAAAACGGTCAGAAATAACACATCAAGGTGCAAATTTAGGCAGTTATACGCGTCCTACTTCAAGGTATTTAGAATATATACTTGATGTTTAAAAGTCATATTGATTGGGTGATAATAGAAATCCTTTAGCAATCGGTATATTCATATCTTTATTGATTTTGCTTTGGTATCTTTCTAAGCCAAAATCAATACTCAAATTTAGTCATTAAGCGGGTCAAAAATGGTTACTTGGCGAAAATCGTTAATTTTAGGTATGTTAGCGCTTGCCTTGACTGGATGTCATCGTCCAACAGAGCAAGGGCAACAGTATAAAGATGGAAAGCTTAAGCAAGATCTCATTGAAGTAAGTTCGCCAAATACGCAAGGTACACCCATTAATGGTCCTGATTACTTACAACAAGTAAGTCAGATAAACCAAACATCATCTCGTTTGTATAATAGTAATAAAGAGACTTATCAGGCGGTCGAAAACTGGATACGCTCTGGTGCAGATACACGCCAATTACGTCAGTTCAATCTTTCTGCATTTCAAATGGAAGGGGTTGATAATTACGGAAATGTTCAATTTACGGGATATTACACTCCTGTTCTTGAAGCTCGTTTAACACCACAAGGTGAGTTTCAATATCCTCTTTATAAAATGCCAGCCAACAGTCGTTCAAAATTGCCTTCCCGTGCTGCTATTTATAATGGTGCATTAAGCCAATCTTTAATTGCAGCTTATAGTAACTCCATTATGGATAATTTTATGATGGAAGTTCAGGGAAGCGGTTATGTTGATTTTGGTGATGGTAAACCTTTAACTTTCTTTGGTTATGCAGGGAAAAACGGGCACCCTTACCGTAGTATTGGAAAAGTGCTTATTGATAATGGTGAAGTAGAAAGAAAAGATATGTCTATGCTCGCTATTAGAGATTGGGCTGATAAGCACAATGATGCTGAAGTGAGAAAATTATTAGAAGAAAACCCCTCATTTGTTTTTTTCAAACCAGAGCCTTTTACACCAGTTAGAGGTGCTAGTGCTATCCCTCTTGTTGCACTTGCCTCAGTGGCTTCAGATAGAAGCATTATTCCAGCAGGAACGGTGTTACTGGCTGAAATTCCTGTACTTGATAATGCAGGTAATTTTACAGGTGAATATCAAATGCGTTTAATGGTGGCATTAGATGTAGGTGGTGCAATTAAAGGGCATCATTTCGATATTTATCATGGAATTGGTAAAGATGCCGGTCATATGGCAGGTTTTTATAATCATTATGGACGTGTTTGGGTATTAAAAAAATCACAGCTTAATTCATTAAACCCTTCGTTATAAAAACGATTTACTCTTTATCTGTTCGTTATTAACGGTAAAATTATGCAAACGACATGGCTATTGATATTAATAGCCATGATTATTTCTGTTATTTAGGTTGTTATCGCATTATGCAAAATTCATTATCAGATTCATATTTACAACGCTTTTCTGGAATAGGGCGACTCTATGGGCAAAAAGCGTTGTCTTGTTTTGCTCAGGCTCATATCTGTGTCGTGGGTATAGGTGGCGTCGGCAGTTGGGCTGCTGAAGCATTAGCCCGCAGTGGTATTGGTGCTATCACCTTAATTGATATGGATGATGTGTGTGTGACTAACACTAATCGGCAAATACATGCGCTGAAAGAGAGTGTAGGTCAACCAAAATGTGAAGTGATGAAACAGCGTATTTTAGAAATTAATCCAGAATGCAAAGTGACTAGTGTTGATGATTTTGTCACGGTGGATAATGTCGCTGAAATGATGAATAACAACTTTGATTATGTTATCGATGCAATTGATAGTGTAAGACCAAAAGCTGCATTATTAGCTTATTGCCGTCGTTATAAAATTCCAGTGATCACAACAGGTGGTGCTGGTGGGCAAATCGATCCAACACAAATTCAAGTGGTTGATTTAGCAAAAACAATTCAAGATCCTTTAGCGGCTAAATTAAGAGAACGTTTGAAATCTGATTTTAATGTCGTAAAAAATAGTAAGGGAAAACTAGGAATAGATTGTGTTTTTTCAACAGAGCAACTGGTTTACCCACAAGGTGATGGTACGGTTTGCGCGGCAAAAAGTACGGCAGATGGCGTAAAAAGAATGGATTGTTCAGCTGGCTTTGGCGCCATAACGATGGTAACGGCGTCGTTTGGTTTTATTGCGGTATCTCATGCGTTGAAGAAGATGCTAGCGAAGGCGCAGCGTACTCGGCCACAGCGTTGTTGATTGCACTTGTCGCCTAGCTGTGACTTGAATTATTTAGAGTATCGACTTGTTATATATTAACTTATTTGAGATCTTGAGTCTCAGCTAAGGTTATGATTGAGAGGTGAGAGATTTTAATCGTGCGATAATCGCATTCACCCCGTCAGTGCGAGATTGGCTAATTTGATTAGCCAATCCTAATTGATCAAAAATAGCTAACATATCGATATCAGCTATTTCTTGCGCTGTTTTATTTTCAACAGTAGCTAAAATAATAGTCAGTAAGCCTTTTACAATACGACCATCACTATCGCCATAAACATGGTATTTGCCGTTATTATTTAATTCGACACCAAGCCACACTCTATTTTCACAGCCTTTGATCTCTTTTTCTGTTGTTTTTAATTCATCAGGTAATGCAGGTAATTTACGCGAGAGTTGAATTAATTGACGGTATTTGTCTTCCCATGCTTTTGATTTTTGAAAATCTTCAAGCAAGATTGCCAAGGTAATTTCATGACCAAATGGGTGCTGAGTTGCAAGTAGAGGTGTGTTGTTATTCATTTCAATTATTCATCTTTTAAGAGTGATAGAGCAAATTTAACGGCATTAATAAACGCATCGATATCAGCGTGTTGATTATAAGGCATAAAAGAAATGCGTAAACAGCCCGAAATATTTAATGAATCAATAAGAGGTTGAGCGCAGTGTTGCCCTGTGCGTAATGCAATATCTTTCTCTGCGATTAGTGTAGCTAAATCACTATGATGAACACCTTCGAAATTGAAAGAAACAACCGATGAGTTAGCTGCTCGGTGACTGATAAACCCATTTAGCTCACTGAGGCGCTTCTCTGCTTCATCTGCAAGCTCAAGAGTATATTGGTTAGCATGATGCATATCTTGTTTTTCTAACCATGCTAATGTGGCTGAAAATGCAATAACACCTGCGACATTAGGAGTCCCAGCTTCAAAACGCTGAGGGATAGGAGCTGGAGTAAAGCTATCAAATGTTGTGTTAGTTAGCATTTTTCCACCACCATGCCAAGGTGCCATCGCTTCTAAAAGCTCACGTTTACCATAACAAATACCTAATCCATTAGGGCCATAAAGTTTATGAGCAGAAAAAACATAGAAGTCGATATTGAGTGCCGTGACATCTGTTGGGTGATGAACAATACCTTGTGCACCATCGACAACCAGTAAGCAATTATCATATTGATGAACACAATGAGACACTTTATCTAATGCGATTTGAGCACCTGTTACATTCGACATTTGGCTTACAGCGACAATTCGTGTCCGTTTATTGATTAAAGCATTTAAGCTATCAATAGAAGGTAGAAAATTATCCTCTATTGCCCAGCGGATCACGCGTGCGCCTGTCTGTTCCGCCAGTATCAACCAAGGTATAAGGTTTGCATGATGCTCTTGCTCACTAACAATTATTTCATCACCTGCCTGTAACCGCGGACGAAAATAGCCTTGAGCAATAAAATTGAGTGATTCTGTGGTGCCCTTTGTCCAAATAATCGTATCACTATCAGTACTATTGATTAATTCGGCAACTTGTTGACGCGTCGCCTCATATTGTTGTGTTGTTTCTTTAGCATGTTGATATTGGCTACGGTGAACTGTTGCAAAATTATAGCGATAAAACGCATCTGAGGCTTCTATCATGGCGAGAGGCTTTAATGCGGTCGCTGCACTATCAAGATAAATAGTTTTTTCTTTAAGAGCAGGAAATTGTTGTCGAAATAAATCAGGTGAAAATACGTTCATAGTTAGGCTGTATTGGTAGACGAATAATTTTCGCGATTTGTCGTTAAAAATAGGGCGTATAGATTATACGGTTAATTATATTTATTTATAACGGAAACCTAGGAGCATCCGTTTGTTCTGGCTCATTGAGTCCATAATAACACGATTAAGATGGTGAAAGTTCACTCAATAAAAAATCACTGAGATCCGATTAATATTCTATTTTTTCTTGTTTAAATTTTTTTTGGATAATTTGTGGTGAGTTTTTTTAGAATAATGATGATAACTTTATTATAAAAAATGGATGAAAACATTAAAACAGTATGTGTGAGTAATTAAAAAGTAGAGAAAAATAGGGAATAAAAAAAGCACCGCCTTGGCGGTGCACTATAAAATCACTATGGACAGACAGGGTAAATGTACAGGAAGTGAAAAAAAACAGTAGCATCAGCTACTAAGTCTGGAATTTCCAGACAACTTGCAAACACAACATCACAACCACAAAGCCAAAAGTTTTGCAGTACTACTACTACACAACTTTTCGTTCCGGCTTAGGAAGTGCGCCTACTATAGGTATTTACTGGCTAATCATCAAGGGACAATTTATAATGCTTCGCATAAAAAAAACTAATGATGAAAGTTAGGGTCTACTAATAGCCAAAATAGGGGTTTAAGAACCGAATATGTCTAAACGTTTACCGCCATTAAATGCGCTTAGGGTTTTTGATTCAGCGGCACGTCATTTAAGTTTTACTAAAGCCGCTGAAGAATTATTTGTGACACAAGCAGCAGTGAGCCACCAAATTAAAACATTAGAAGAATTTCTTGGGCTAAAATTATTTAGAAGGCGCAATCGCTCTCTCTTATTAACAGAAGAAGGGCAAAGTTATTACCTCGACATTAAAGAAATCTTTTCATCAATTAATGAGGCAACTCGCAAATTATTAGCTCGAAGCGCGAAAGGCGCTCTTACCGTTAGCCTTTCTCCAAGTTTTGCTATTCAATGGTTAGTACCACGGTTATCTGGATTCAACCAAGCTTATCCGGGGATTGATGTACGAATTCAGGCTGTTGATAGAGAAGAAGATAAGCTGGCTGATGATGTCGATGTAGCTATTTTTTATGGTCGAGGAAATTGGACTGGGTTACGTACAGACCGCCTTTATGCGGAATATTTAATTCCTGTTTGTGCGCCATCTTTACTTACAGGTGAAAAACCACTAAAAACCCCATCCGATCTGATTTATCATACACTATTACATGATACATCTCGTCGAGATTGGCAAGCTTATGTACGTCAATTAGAGATACAAAATCAGATTAATGTGCAACAAGGGCCTATTTTTAGCCATAGTTCAATGGTGATACAGGCTGCTGTACATGGACAAGGTGTTGCATTAGTTAATAATGTAATGGCACGTAGTGAAATAGAATCAGGTCGATTAGTAAGACCTTTTCCAGATGTCCTTGTCAGTAAAAATGCATTTTATTTAGTTTGCCAAGATAGTCAGGCTGAATTGGGTAAAATTGCGGCTTTTCGCCAATGGATTTTATCTCAAGCAGCGAATGAGCAAGAAAAGCTGGGTTTACTGACATCATCTTAATATTGCGATTGGCAAATATCTTCTAGATAGGAAGGAATAAACAGTGAATAGTCGTACATTGCTTATGTTTTCCGCGATTAGTGGCTTCTTCTATGTTGCTTTTGGTGCATTTGCAACTCATAAGCTAGCACCTCATTTATCGCCACAACATTGGGATTACATTCAGTTAGCGATGCGCTACCAAATCGTCCATACCTTATTACTTGTCGGGATCGCGGCAATGTTAATGCGTAAAACCATTTTATGGTTTTACTGGGCAGGTATTTTCTTTGGTGTTGGTATTCTACTTTTTAGTGGTAGCCTTTATTGTATGGCGCTAACACAAGTTAGATTGTTATCTTATTTTACGCCAATTGGTGGATTTAGTTTTCTTATTGGTTGGGTTTTAATTTTTATTGGCGCTTTGCGTCTAAGGGCACCGGCGTCTCGCCATGAATAAAGTTGCATTATATTGTCGCCAAGGTTTTGAAAAAGAGTGCGCGGCTGAGATTACGGATAAAGCAGGTCAAATCGGCGTTTACGGCTTTCCTCGTGTTAAAGAGGGAAGTGGTTATGTGATCTTTGAATGCTACCAAGAAGGTGACGCGGACAAGATCGCTCGTGAAGTGAGTTTCCGTGAATTAATTTTTGCTCGTCAGATGTTTGTGACTGGTGAATTACTTAAAGATTTATCGCCAGAAGATAGAATTACACCGATCGTTGGAATGTTGAAAGGTGTTGTTGAAAAAGCGGGTGAATTGCGAGTTGAAGTTGCAGACACTAACGAAAGTAAGGAATTATTAAAATTCTGCCGCAAATTTACGGTGCCATTACGTAATCATTTACGTAATGAGAAAATTTTGCTGAAAGTTGAGAATTTTAGCCGTCCTATTATCCATGTGTTTTTTATTGCACCGGGATGTTGTTATGTTGGCTATTCTTATAGTTTCAATAATTCTGCATTTTACATGGGGATTCCTCGATTAAAATTCCCATCAGATGCACCAAGTCGTTCGACACTAAAACTTGAAGAAGCATTTCATATTTTCATTCCTTATGACGAGTGGGAAGAGCGTTTAGCAAGCGGAATGAAAGCGGTCGATTTAGGTGCATGCCCCGGTGGTTGGACATATCAATTAGTGAAACGCAGTATGATGGTACATGCTGTTGATAATGGCCCAATGGCACAATCTTTAATGGATACAGGGCAAGTTCGTCATCACCAAGTTGACGGTTTTAAATTTGAACCTACATCTAAAAATATCACATGGCTTGTTTGTGATATGGTTGAGAAGCCAGCTAAAGTTGCTGCATTAATGGCGACTTGGATTGCTAATGAATGGTGTCGAGAAGCTATCTTTAACCTAAAACTGCCAATGAAAAAGCGTTATGAGGAAGTTTCTCATATCCTTGAAAAAATAAAGTCAGAGTTAGCGGAAAAAGGGATCAACGCTAAGATCCAAGCTAAGCACCTTTATCATGATAGAGAAGAGATCACGGTTCATATTCAAAATATTTGGGCTGCTTATCGACCAGATCGTGAATTTTAAAATGACCCAAGTCCATTGATTTATTGATGGCAATAAAAAGCGAAGCTTCTATTTATAAGCTTCGCTTTTTTAAATGGGCTAGTTATTTAAAAATATCAGTGAGTTGAATCTTGATGATTGGGAACTTAACTATTTTAAACGTAACTGTTGTAGATTACCGTTTAATTGAATATCAGTACGTAATGTGGTGATTTTTCGACTGATAAATGCGGACTCTTTATGGGTAATAAGTTTGTTTTGCCATTTAGTAGGGACATCATCAATATGTTGATAAAGCGATTCTAGATCTGGATGAATTTGTAAAAGCTCGGTGGCACTTTTCGGTCCAATACCGGGGACACCCGCAACTTTACTGCTGCTTACACCTGTTAATCCCCAATAGTCGGTAAGTTGAGATGGCTCGACACCAAATTCAGCTCTAATAAACTCTAAATCTAACCAGCGTCGTTGAAAATAATCACGTATACGAATAGAGGGCGAAAGTAGTTGGCAATAACCTTTGTCCGTTGAAATAATAGTGACTCGAAAACCTGCGCTAGCCACTTTTGTTGCCAATGTTGCGGCAACATCATCTGCTTCATCACCACCCGAGTGCCAGCTCTGTATTCCTAAATTAAGCAACATGGCTTTAATTTCAGGTAATTGTTGTCGCAAGTCATCAGGCATTGGCGTGCGACCCGCTTTATAATCAGGTAAGAGCTGATGTCGCCAACTACCGTCTCTGTCATCCTCATCAAAGACTGCTACGGCATGGGTAGGTTGTGTGTGACCAAGCAGTTGGTTGACGCTCTGTTCACACACTGTCTGGCAGGAAGAACCTGATGCCGCATGAATGCGGCGGATCAGGTTTAAAGCATCAATAATCAGCAAATGTATCATAATAAATTAGCTGATAATCTCGTAACATGGTTGGTAAGCTGTACCGCCTGGAAGTTTCATACGATGTTGCTCAACAAAGCCAGCTAATAAAATATCCATGCGACGCATAATTTCACGATCACCATGAATTTTATAAGGACCATAAGCCTCAATCGCCTTCATACCCACTTCTTTTACGTTACCTGCAACAATACCCGAGAACGCACGACGTAAGTCAGCCGCTAATTTTTCAGGTGATTGATCGGTACTTAAGTTAAGTGATGCCATATTTTCATGTGTTGGTTCAAAAGGAAGCTGTAAATCAGCATTGATCTTCATTGACCAGTTAAAGCTATAAGCATCACCAGTACTGCGACGATTATCTTTTACCAATGGCATATATTTTTTCATGATACGAGCAACTTCAGGTGCATCATCAATAATAATTTGGTAATGGCGTCGAGCTTCGTCACCTAATGTATTTGCGATAAAATCATCTAATACATTAAAGTAGTCCGCACTCTCTTTAGGGCCAGTTAAAATCAGTGGTAATACTTGATCTTGGTTTTCTGGTGACATAAGAATACCAAGCAGATACAGTAATTCTTCCGCTGTCCCTACACCACCTGGGAAAATAATAATCCCGTGTCCAATTCGAACGAACGATTCCAGACGTTTTTCAATATCTGGCATAATAATCAGTTCGTTAACTAATGGATTTGGTGGTTCAGCTGCAATGATTGAAGGCTCTGTCATACCAATAAAACGGCTATTTTTATAACGTTGTTGAGCATGACCAACGGCCGCCCCTTTCATTGGTGCTTCCATCGCACCGGGTCCACAACCTGTGCAGATATTGAGTTCACGTAACCCTAATTCGTTACCTACTTTTCTGCCGTAAAGGTACTCAGTTTCATTAATTGAGTGGCCTCCCCAGCAAACGATCATATTAGGATCTTCATCAATATGAAGGGCTCGCGCATTGCGCAAAATCGAGAAAATAGTATTAGTGATATGAGTACTATTTTCTAAGTTCAGGTGAAGATCACGCTTTGCTGTTGTGATCTGCCCATGAACAAACAATATGTCACGAAGCACTGCAAATAAGTTAGCTTGTAGTGAGCGAATAATTTTTCCGTCAACAAAGGCGTCTTCAGGAGGATTGACTAACTCTAGTTTTACGCCACGTTCACGGCGCAGTACGTTAATATCAAAATCTTGGTATTTAGATAACAGTTCTTTACTACTATCAGTAAGGCTACCAGAGTTGAGAACAGCGAGAGAACAATTGCGAAACAGCTGATAAAGATCACTGCTTGCGGTTCTCTTTAGCATATCAACTTCTAGCTGTGAAAGCAGATCCATGGAACCTAATGGGCTGACATGAGTTATCACGTAGGACTCCTTTTTCTCCTGAAATAACAAACTGAGTGCAACTGATCTTGGTATAACACAGATCATATTAACATACAGGCATTATTCCCGTTATTGTCTGGCTAATCGACTAATTTCTGGAACAAACTCACAATTACTACGCCAAGGATTTATGTCTAATCCACCGCGTCGCGTATATCTTGCATAAACAGTTAATGTTTCTGGTGCACATAATTGCATGATATCGTGGAAAATTCGCTCAACACACTGTTCATGAAATTCATTGTGTTGTCTAAATGAAACTAAATAGCGCAGTAGTTTTTCACGATCAACCTTTTTACCCTTATATTGAATAGCGACTGATCCCCAATCTGGCTGATTAGTAATCAGGCAATTTGATTTTAACAGATGGCTGACAAGGGTTTCTTCAACCAGTGTATCGGTTGTCGATTCGTTTAACCATTGCACATCAAACTGATAATTATTAATTTCAATATCTTGTTCATCAATACACTCTCCAGCAAAATCAACAATAGGTTGTGATGTAAAATGCGAAAGTGGATAAATGGTCAGATTAACTTTGCCTTTAGCACAAGTCGTTAAATCTTTAAGTAAGGTTTTTTCGACGACATCCCAACTTTCAAAACGAGTCTGATTAAAACTGTTGAGATATAATTTAAAGCTTTTAGATTCAATAAGATTCTCGGTATTTGCATCTAATTCAACATGACCAATAGCAACTTGAGGTAAGCCTTTACTATTAAGCCATGAAAGCTCATACAGAGTCCAAATGTCACCACCATGAAAAGGTAAATTTTCAGCAGTTAAAGAGAGAGAATCTCGATTTAGGCTACGTGGTACACCTTGCAATAATTCGGCATCATATTGGTCATGGTATTGAGTCTCTTTACCTAGAGATAATGCTTCAAGAGATTTATCGCCTTGATATAACGACATAATTTACATCCTAACTTTAGCTGAAAATAAAAGAAGGTTAATTATACTATTGAAACATCAATAGTATATGAATGCTTTATTTTTGATGCTCTGAATTAGTGACATAATCAGGTAACATGAAGGAAATTCTTATTTAAATAGATAAAACAGACAATCATGACTGAAAACATCTCCTCTGAATTAAAAGCTTTTACGCAAAAATATGTTGATTTATGGCAAGAAAAATCAGGTTTACCTCCTGCAAGTGAAGATCTTTATGGTGTTCCTTCTATTTGTATATCAAGAACAGGAGATGAAGTTGTTTACTGGTTACCACAGCCTTTTGTTGGAACAGATAAACTAGAAAAAGTTGAAAAAGCAATGGGAATTATTATTCGTCCAGAATTGCATGATTATTTTACCACTCAGTATGCTGGTGATATGCAAGTTCGTTTTAGAGAGGTAGATTTCAGCTTGATCCAAGTGTGGAGTGAAGAAGATTTTATTCGCTTACAAGAAAATATTATTGGTCATTTAGTGACACAAAAACGTTTAAAACTTACACCTACATTGTTTATTGGCACCACTGATTCAGAGAATGAAATAATTTCCGTGTGTAATGTTTCCGGTGAAGTCATTCTTGAAACTTTCGGCAAAAAGAAAAGAGAAGTTTTAGCTGAAAATTTATCTCTTTTTCTATCAGAATTAGTCGCTGTATATAATGACTGACGTACTCTATAAACCTTTTTTCTTGTGAGATATATCTTACAAAAAAGTGTGTGTGTTTTTATCAAAAAGATGTCACTGATAAAAATAAAATTGATTTATTTAAGCAGAGCAATAAGTTATTAACTTATTGTTTTTATTTATAGTTATAACTCTTTAATTGTTTCTGTTTTGTGGGTTGTTTAACTAATCAATTATTGGCATTCTACGTCCACCAACTAAGGGACTGCTTGGTGACCGATAAAATGTAGAGTAATCAAGGACACAGGAAATAGGATATTTCCATTAATGTGGATACGGACTTAATCACAGGGATAGATAAAAACGGTCTTGCTTGGATGCACGTGTTGTACAGACAACTATTTTTCTTGTCTAAAAGGAGTTTCGGCTCCTTTTATTTTTTTATTTGTTTTCTGCTATTCCATCCCAATGTTATCCTTATTCGTAAGTTTTATATGAGGGATAAATGATGACACCAGAACAACGCATTTTAGCGAAATTGCTCTTGATTGAAGAAGAGATGAAGAACATTGAGCTATGGCAATTAGAATCTCCTACTGAACAAGCATTTGAAAGTGTTGAGCCTTTCTGTATTGATACAATGAGTGCTCATGAATGGCTACAGTGGGTATTAATTCCGCGATTGTCATCGATGATTGAAAGCGAAACGCCATTACCTAATACATTTGCCATCGCACCTTATTACGAAGAAGCATTTAAAGAAGATAAGAGCCGAGATGTTACTGATTTACTCAATCATTTGCGTGAACTTGACGCAATGTTTAAATCATAAGGCCGATAATGCTAGATATTATTTATCAAGATGAACATCTTGTTGCGGTGAATAAACCTGCGGGTTGGCTTGTTCACCGCAGTTGGTTAGATAGACATGAAACCGTGTTTGTCATGCAGACATTAAGAGATCAAATTGGGCAACATGTTTTCCCTGTGCATCGTTTAGATAGGCCTACTTCAGGTGTTCTATTAATGGCACTTTCTTCTGATGTTGCTAGAGCACTTTCTCAATCTTTTGAACAACATAAAACAGAAAAAATTTATCATGCTGTTGTTCGAGGATACGTTGAAGAGGCATCTGTTATAGATAGCCCTTTAGTCGAGGAACTCGATAAAATTGCAGATAAATTTGCAACTCAACCACCACAAATTCAAGATTGTGTAACGCATTGCCAGCCATTAGGAACTGTTGAAAAAGAGGTTGCAATTGGACGCTACTCTACATCTCGATTTAGTCTATTAGAGTTACGTCCTGAAACGGGTCGCAAGCATCAATTACGCCGCCATATGTCTCATATTCGACATCCAATTATTGGTGATACCGCTCATGGTGATTTACGTCAAAACCGTGGTGTTGTAAATCATTTTCAATCTCATCGCTTGATGTTACATGCAAGCCATCTAAACTTAATTCATCCAATTACATTGCAACCACTTAACTTAACAGCTAAATGGGATCTGCCTTGGCAACATCTTATTAATCAATTTGGTTGGCGCGGATTGAGACCTGAATTAGAGCAGTATGGCGAAGATTTATCTCATCATTTTTAATTCCTTTCTTATTCCAAATATTGATTTTAATTTGTGACTATCAAGGTTTTTTTACTTAAGCCTTGATAGTTTGCGCAAATTTATAATCTCTATTAACTATTTGTAAAATATATAATTCTATTAATTGATCTGATCACATGTTTTGAAACGTGACAGCTATCATGTATTCATTAAGCGATTTATTTTATGATGTGAAATAAATAGGGCTTATCATTAGATAAGTTTATGAAATAAAACCCACACTACTTTAAACAAATAAAAACTTACAACATATAAAAAACCACATTCCGGGAGTCTGCTTGATGTTTAAAAACCTATTTGTTGTTTTACAAAAAATCGGAAAGTCCTTGATGTTACCGGTATCTGTACTGCCTATTGCCGGTATTTTATTAGGGGTTGGTTCCGCTGATCTTTCATGGATCCCTTCTTCTGTTTCCCAAGTTATGGCAGAGGCTGGTGGTTCGGTTTTCTCTAATATGCCACTTATTTTTGCTATTGGTGTTGCGTTAGGTTTTACCAATAATGACGGGGTATCAGCACTGGCCTCTGTAGTCGCTTACGGTATCATGTCTAAAACCATGATTGTGGTTGCTCCTTGGGTTTTAGGTTTAACTCCAGCAGAAATTGAGGCTCAACACCTTACTGATACAGGGGTGTTAGGGGGGATCATTGCTGGTATTATTGCCGCTTCGATGTTTAACCGTTTTTATCGAATTAAATTACCTGAGTATTTAGGATTTTTTGCAGGAAAACGTTTTGTTCCTATTATTTCAGGCTTAATAGCTATTTTTGTTGGGATTATTTTAGCCTTTATTTGGCCTCCTATTGGTACAGCAATTCAACATTTTTCTGAGTGGGCTGCATATCAAAACCCAGCTGTTGCTTTTGGTATTTATGGTGTTGTAGAGCGTGGATTAGTGCCATTTGGTTTACACCATATTTGGAACGTGCCGTTCCAAATGCAAGTGGGTGAATATGTAAATAGTGCAGGACAAGTCTTCCACGGCGATATTCCTCGCTATATGGCTGGTGACCCAACTGCAGGTATGTTATCAGGTGGTTTTTTATTTAAGATGTTTGGTTTACCTGCTGCTGCTATTGCGATTTGGCATTCAGCACGCCCTGAGAATCGTGTAAAAGTGGGCGGTATCATGATTTCTGCGGCATTAACTGCCTTCTTAACAGGGATCACTGAACCTATCGAATTCTCATTTATGTTCGTTGCACCTATTCTTTATGTTATTCACGCTATTTTAGCAGGCTTAGCATTTGTTATTTGTATCTTGTTAGGTATGCGTGATGGTACAAGTTTCTCTCATGGCTTAATTGACTTTATCGTATTAAGTGGCAACAGCAGTAAACTGTATCTGTTCCCAATTATTGGCATACTTTATGCGATAACTTATTACTCTATTTTCCGTTTCTTAATCGTGAAACTAAACCTGAAAACACCGGGTCGAGAAGTGGAAGATAAAAATGCGAAACAGGCTGATAAAAGTGCCATGGGACAATCTTTAGTCGCCGCGTTTGGTGGTAAAGATAACATCAGCAGCTTAGATGCTTGCATTACTCGTTTACGTATTGGTGTTAAAGAAATTGAAAAAGTGGATCGTGATGAATTAAAACGATTAGGTGCTGCGGGTGTGGTAGTCGTTGGCTCAGGTATTCAAGCCATTTTTGGTCCTAAGTCAGATAATCTAAAAACTGAAATGGATGAATATATTCGGTCTTTGGATAGTGCTGAATAAATAACTTATTGATTGTAATATCAAATCATAAAGCACTTCCATATAAAAATAGGAAGTGCTTTTTTATTGCAATAATATTGATACTGGATATGGCATTCTGTTAAGTATTAAACAGAGTGGAGAGATATCATGTCAACAACCTTCATAGATAGTCATAGAATTTTTTTATTATCCATAACAGATATAAGTGATAAAACAAATAGAAAGAGTATTGAGTTTGATAAAAATAGTATTTCACTTTTTTTTAAAAAAGGAAATGATGATGTTTTTATTGCTAATAAAGATAAAAAATTCTTATTAAGCAATATAAAGAAAGAATTAGACAATTCAATTGATAAATATACTAATCACGGTGAAAATAAAAATCGTATAGAAAAACTAAGAAAAAGGATTAACTTAGGAGGTGTTAAGGCTTTTTTTGATAATAAAGATAAAATAATTAGTGTGAAAAACATTAATGATATTGGTGATGTTGAAAAAATATTTAATGGATTACTTTCTTATAAAAAAGAGGAAAGTTTTTGTACTAAAATGAGAAAGGGTATTTATAATACGAACTCTTTTGAGGGAGTAGTCTTCAATGATAAAAACCCAATTATAAATAGTTTTATAAATCATAATGGTAAGTTTTACAAATTAGATGATATTAATGATAATTTAGATAATAAGAGTAATAAAAGGAATAAGCTTTTTAATTTATCTTCATCTAAAAATAATAATATTGATTTTTATGGATGTAATATGTCTATTATGAAAATGGAAAAGAAAATTAAAGAAAATCAAGAAATTAAAGATGAAATTAAAGAAGTTCAAGATGAAATGAAATTACTTGAAAATGAATTATCTTCTAAGATAATAATTAATAATAAAAAAACAATTGATACAACCTTAGCAATAAATAAACTTGTTGATCTTTTAGAATATAATGATTTATCTAAAATAAATGTTGATATATTAATTGCAAAGGAAGCGGAATTTAATAATGAGGTAATTATTGTTAATAGATTAAATTCAATGGAGGAAATAGATGGGGTTGATAAATTAAAGAAATTAAAATCTAGCTTGGAAAGAATAAAAAGTATAAAAAATAAATATTTTATTTTTGTTGAATCGGTTAATGGTAGACAAGTTTCACTGTTAAGAAGTTTAGATAATAAATTGAAAAAATACACTGCTGGGATTAATAGTGAAATACCAAAAGAAAATATTTTATTGGATATTAATAAAATAGCTTCAGTACTTTTTATTAATAATAATGATCGAGAGAATTATAATGGTTTTTTTTCTAAAGCATATAAGTTTCTTTTTCCTAAATCATATCAAAAACGACTAGATATCAATAATAAAGCGCATGGCAATATAATGCTAATGCACGAGAGTTTAAATGTCATATTGAATAGCGATGATTTTAAAGATGGAAAACTACCTGAGTGGGCTAATAAATTAATAACAAAAACTTTAAAAGAATCAAAACCTAAAAATGATATTCTTTGGCTTTTTTCAAAAGAAAGAAAAGAATGGAATAAAATTTTCAACATGCTTATTGTTAAATAAAGGCATAAAGGAGTTATTGATAATTAAGATGTTGTTAATAAAAATATAATAAGTATTTTATTTATTCTAGTGAATTTAAGGATGAGGTTAAGTAATTAAAGACACTGAAGCTTGAGATAAAGATTAATTTTCTATATGTTAGACACACTAAATTTATTGAATTTTAAACCGCATAAAGTAGGTAATCATTATGGCTAAAATTGGTATTTTTGTAGGTACAGTTTACGGAAATGCATTAGCGATTGCTGAAGAGGCTCAACGTATTTTACTTGAGCATAAACACCAAGCTAATGTTTATGAAGAAGGAACTCTTGCGGATTGGAAAAAATATTCGACCGTATTAGTGATAACGTCGAGTACAGGGCAAGGGGATTTACCTGATACTATCGCACCTTTATTTCATGAATTGCGTGATAATGTGGGATATCAGCCAAACCTAAGTTACGGTCTAATTGCGTTAGGTGACAGTAGCTATGACTACTTTTGTGGTGCGGGGATGAAGTTTGATGAGTTGTTACAGGAGCACCAAGCAAAACGTATCGGTGAAATATTGAAAATAGACGGAGTGGATGTCGCAGAGCCAGAAGTATTTGCAATGGATTGGCTTGAAAACTGGGTCAATCTATTAGATTAAATAAAAAAGAACCCAATAATTAGTTGGTTAACAAAATAATGAATAATATTTTTGATTTTAAAACACCGCTTGTTTCTGCTTTATACAGTAAGTAAGCGGTGTTTTTTATAAACCTAACCTATATATTGGCTAAAATTGTCTGTTATTAACGGCGAGTCAGCTTTTCTAAATCAGCTTCAATTTCAGCAATTTTATTTGCTACAACATGTTCAAGGTGGCGCAAGTCATCTAGGATTTTATGTTTTAAATCGACTTCTACTTGGTCTTGTTGGCAAATTTGATCTAATTCTTCAATTACATAACGTAAGTTAGTATTGATTTCATTTACTTCTTTAAAACTTTGTCCTGATTGACCATCAGAAATTGTTTTACGTTGGCGTGGATATTTAAATTTTACGCTTTTTGCAAAGAATTCACCTTTATCTTTGCGAAAATAGATTTTTAAAATATCGTTGTTAGCTTCTTGGCGCAGGGTATAGCGGTCAATATCTTCAGGATGCGGGATCCCTAAATTTTTTAAATTATCGTACATATATTGGCACCTGATAGAAAGATGAATGAAAGAATAGCGAATAGAATTAATTCTATCCGCTGTTCTTATATTAGTCGATAGTTCTTAACAATTCATTAATACCAACTTTTCCACGTGTTTTAGCATCAACTTTTTTCACGATCACAGCACAGTAAAGGCTGTAGCTTCCATCTTTAGAGGGTAAATTGCCTGATACAACGACAGAGCCTGCAGGGACTCGGCCATAATGTACTTCGCCTGTTTCTCTGTCATAAATTTTGGTACTTTGGCCAATATAAACGCCCATTGAAATAACAGCGCCTTCTTCGACAATAACACCCTCAACAATTTCAGAGCGAGCACCAATAAAGCAGTTATCTTCAATAATGGTTGGGTTTGCTTGTAGTGGCTCTAAAACACCGCCGATACCAACACCACCAGAGAGATGGACATTTTTACCGATTTGAGCACATGAACCTACCGTTGCCCATGTATCAACCATGCTACCTTCATCGACGTAAGCACCAATGTTGACATAAGATGGCATTAAAACAGTGTTGCGAGCGATGTAAGCCCCTTGTCTAACTGCGGCTGGGGGAACAACACGAAAGCCTTCTTTTTCAAAACGTGCTTGGTCATAATCAGCGAACTTCATAGGTACTTTGTCAAAATAGCGACTTTCACTGCCATCTATCACTTGATTGTGATTAATACGAAAAGAGAGTAGAACCGCTTTTTTTAACCATTGATGAGTCACCCACTGACCGTCAATTTTTTCCGCGACACGCAGTTTTCCGCTGTCTAGCAGTGCAATAACGTTATTAATGGCATCACGAATATGAGGCTCAACGTTGTTTGGAGTGATATCTGCACGATGTTCGAAGGCGTTATCAATAATAGATTGTAATGCTTGCATCAATAGTATTTCCTATATGTATTGTCGTGGGTTCCTATATTTTATCCTTTGAAACTAGGGCTTTTGTCAACCTTTCTACGACTTCATCCTTCATTTTTTGGTTTAATGCCTTATTTTCGCTATCGGTTAATACAAAGAAATCCTCAACACGCTCGCCTATTGTGGTTATTCGGGCACCATGCAATGAAAGTGAAAGATCAGCAAAAACTTTACCAATAATTGCTAATAATCCCGGGCGATCGCGTGCAAATAGTTCCATATAGGTGCGTTTATTATGATTAGAGGCTATAAAATTAATTTTTGTTGGAACGTCAAAATGGCGCAATTTGGCTGGTAATGAGCGAGTTTTGGCATTGGCGTTATAAGGGGCGGATACGACTTGGATCAATGCGTTACGAATAGCATTATATCTATCAATCGCCAGTGGTTTACCATTAGGCTCTAACACAATAAAAGTATCCATAGCCATATTATCGCGGTTAGTAAAAATTTGAGCGTTATGGATACTTAAATTACGTCTATCTAATTCACCTGCAACAGATGCAAAAAGGGAAGGTCTATCTGCACACCAAATAAAGATTTCAGTACCACCATGTTCAGTTTGTTGACTGATTAGCACCATTGGTTCAGCGCTATTATGCTCAATTAATGCAAGCGCATGCCATGCAATTTGTTCTGGTGTATGCCGTAAAAAATAGTCGGCATGGCAGCGCCCCCAAATTGCTTGCAATTTCTCTTCATCGACTTGTTCCATTCGTAAAATAGTTAGTGCTTGCAAACGATGATGTCGAATACGTTCACGTAGGTCAGGAATAGAGTGCATACCTTGGCGTAACTGGTTTTCTGTTGATAGAAAAAGTTCACGTAATAAGCTCTGTTTCCAGCTATTCCATAGACTGCTGTTGGTCGCACAAATATCCGCAACAGTTAAGCACAAAAGATAACGTAATCGGCTTTCATTTTTTACTTCTGATGCAAACTGAAAAATAATGTCAGGATCTTGAATATCGCGTCGTTGCGCGGTGACAGACATAAGTAAGTGATTACTAACAAGCCACTCAACTAAGGCTGATTCTCTCTGGTTTAAACCATGCTGCTGAGCAAAGTGAGCAACGTCTTGAGCGCCTAATATGGAATGGTCACCATGGCGACCTTTGGCAATATCATGAAAGAGTGCAGCTAAACGTAGTAATTCAAGTTGAGGAAGTTTGGGATAAATATCAACACAAAGCGGATGTTTTTCATGGTTTTCATAAGAAGCAAAGCTTTCAAGTTTTTGTAAAACACGAATAGTATGTTCATCAACGGTGTAGGCATGAAATAAATCAAACTGCATTTGGCCTACGATATTATTCCATTGCGGGAAATAAGCCGCGAGTACACTGTGTTTATGCATTGGGACAAATGAACCAGAAACCGCACGAGGGTGGCGTAATATCTGCATAAAAACTTGACGTGCGAGTGGGTACTCACATAAAGGCTGTACTAAATGTCGGCGAGCATAACGTAAATGGCGGAGTGTTGTTGAATAGATTCCAGTGATCTCTTTATGCTCTGCCATACGCAAAAAGAGACGCATAATAGCGATAGGATCATCAAGGAAGCAACTGTCATCAACAACATCAATTAACGAACCTCGTAGCTGAAATTCACTGTCTAATGGGCGCGGTTTTACGTTAGGTTGCAGAGCAAGAATAGCTTCGTCAAATAGTTGAAGTAACATATCATTTAACTCACTAACACGACGAGTTACGCGATAATAATCCTTCATCATTTTTTCAATAGGTTGATTGCCTTCACCTTCATAATTTAAAAGTTGGGCAACGTTGAGTTGTCTATCAAACAAAAGTCGATTGTCATAGCGAGAAAGCACAAGATGGAGAGCAAAACGAATTTTCCATAGTGTGTATTGACACTCTAATAACTCTTGTCCTTCTGCTGGCGTCAAAAAGCCAAAATTAACCATTTCAGAAACTGATGTTGCACCAAAATGACGATGTGCTACCCAAATTAAAGTGTGGATATCACGCAGTCCACCGGGGCTACTTTTGATATCAGGTTCGAGATTGTAACTAGTACTATGATATCGTTGATGTCTTTGCTTTTGTTCTTCAACTTTTGCTGCGAAAAAATCTGGTGATGGCCAAAAACCTTGGCTAAAAATATGATTAATTAATTGCTGGTAAAGCGAGTTATTGCCGCAAATAAGGCGAGCTTCTAGTAAGTTTGTTGCAACTGTTAAATCTGAAAGGCCTTCTAAAAGACATTCTTCCATTGTTCTAACACTGGCACCAATTTCAAGGCGTACATCCCACAGTAGTGTAATGAGTTGACTGACTTTATCTTCAGCCTCTGGTGATAACGGTGTTTCACTTAAAAAGAGAAGGTCAATATCAGAAAGAGGATGTAATTCTTGTCTACCGTAACCACCAACAGCAATAATACTAAGATCAGAATAATCAGATAACTGTGTATGGTGCCATAATTGTGTTAAGAGTTGGTCAATGAAATGGCTACGAGCCTGAAGTAATAAAGCCACATCAACATCATGATGAAAAGCATCTGTTAACCAAGATTGAAATTGTTCAATTGATTGCTTAAGTTCAGCGCAATTTTGTGTATTTTCTGTCAGCAAAAAAGGGGAAGGGGGCAGTGTTTGAAATGCGTTTTTATTAGTCATTATGCGTCTTCTCTCTCAATGTTTGCTTATGACATTAAGACTAATGTTAAAACGCTAAGCTGACTAGTGATTCTGCCATTTCGCAGCAAATAAAATAAAAAAAGCGACACATCTCGAAAAAATATGTCGCTTTTACATTTTAGCTAAAGAAGCTTATTCGTTGACTAATACTGCTGAAATAAATGGCTCTTCTTCTTTGCGTAATGTCATGATTTCACAGCCATTGTCGGTAACAACTAATGTATGCTCGTACTGTGCTGACCAACCTCTGTCTTTAGTTTTAACAGTCCAGCCATCTTTCATTGTACGAATACGGTAATCACCTGTGTTTACCATTGGCTCGATGGTAAATGCCATGCCTTTTTGTAACACAACACCGCTATCATCTGCATCATAGTGTAGAACTTGGGGCTCTTCATGGAATCCTTCACCAATACCATGGCCGCAATATTCGCGAACAACAGAATAGTCATGACCTTCAACAAATTTTTGAATTGCTTTGCCAAGTTCACGTAAGCGAATGCCTGGTTTAACCATTTTAATGGCAAGGTAGAGGCTTTCTTGAGTGATACGACATAAACGTTCACCTTGGATTGTTGGTTTACCTACAATAAACATTTTTGAGGTATCGCCATGAAAACCATCTTTAATAACAGTGACATCAATATTAACGATATCACCATCTTTAAGGATTTTTTCTTCACTAGGAATACCGTGACAAATAACATCGTTAACCGAAATACAGACTGATTTAGGGAAACCATGATAGTTAAGACAAGCAGGAATAGCCTGTTGTGCGTTAACAATATGTTCGTGACAAATACGGTCTAATTCAGCGGTGTTTACACCTGGTTTTACGAACGGTGCGATAATTTCAAGAACTTCTGCCGCAAGACGACCTGCGACGCGCATTTTTTGAATATCTTCTTCTGTCTTGATTACAATAGCCATTTGAGTTCTTCGTCTAGTAAAAGCCACAATACGAATTAGATAACACGCTTTGTTGTATTCATATTTTGTATTGCAGATTGTATGAATGATGATAAGAAATAATTCTGATTACCATTTATGATATCAGCAGAATGTAGGTGTGCCAATAAAGAGGATGTGTGCAATCTGTCTGATATCGAGAATAATGACGAACATTACGCTTTCTTTATCTGACTGTCTTTACATATTGCGCTTTTCTATTTGCTGTTTTTCTAGCAAATTGATATTAGAGCAATATTTATCATCACTGCACTAATCTCGTTTTTTTCTTTGCCTAAATGATGTGTTTTTATGTCAAATAAGGCCGTGGCAATCGTAAGTAATAGTGGTTTCTTAAGGTTATTTATGGTATAAAGCGCGCCGGAGTTCTGTTATTGCATCACACCATGAGTAATGGCAGTAAATCTGAAACATTCAATTGTGTTAATTACACACACAAATCGACACATAACGCCGGGGTGCTCTTATGTAAAGGCTAAACCTTTACAGCTGATGAGTCGGTCGTATGGGATTTGTGGACGAAATAACCCCAAATTTAAATTTATAGAGGTCTAAAATGGCAACTGTTTCAATGCGCGATATGCTGCAAGCCGGTGTTCACTTCGGTCACCAAACTCGTTACTGGAATCCAAAAATGAAACCATTCATCTTTGGTGCGCGTAACAAAGTTCATATCATTAACTTGGAAAAAACTGTTCCAATGTTCAATGAAGCTCTGGTTGAACTGAACAAAATTGCTTCTCGTAAAGGCAAAATCCTGTTTGTTGGTACTAAGCGCTCTGCCGTTGAAGCTGTTAAAGAAGCAGCAGAAAGCTGTGACCAGTTTTATGTAAACCACCGCTGGTTAGGCGGTATGCTGACTAACTGGAAAACTGTTCGTCAGTCAATCAAACGCCTGAAAGATTTAGAATCACAATCTCAGGACGGTACATTTGACAAACTGACCAAGAAAGAAGCGTTAATGCGTTCTCGTGAACTTGGTAAGTTAGAAAACAGCCTGGGTGGTATCAAAGACATGGGCGGTTTACCTGACGCTCTGTTTGTTATCGATGCTGAACACGAACACATTGCTATCAAAGAAGCAAACAACCTGGGGATCCCAGTATTTGCTATCGTTGATACTAACTCTGATCCAGATGGTATCGACTTCATTATCCCTGGTAATGACGATGCAATCCGTGCGGTTAAATTATATCTGACCGCTGCAGCTACAGCTGTTCGTGAAGGTCGTTCTCAAGATCTGGCTGTTCAGGCTGAAGAAGGCTTAGTCGAAGCTGAATAATAAGGCATGCTCGTAAGAGCCCTTATTTAACCAGGTATTGCTATATATTGGTTAGGGGGCCTCAATAGGCCCCCTTTACACATCTGCTATGAGAACATCTATGGTTAGCCCATAGAAAAGTCGAGGAAGAAACAAATGTCTGGAATTACCGCTGCATTGGTAAAAGAACTGCGTGAACGTACTGGCGCAGGCATGATGGAATGTAAAAAAGCGCTGGTTGAAGCTAATGGTGATATCGAATTAGCAATCGACAACATGCGTAAATCAGGTCAAGCTAAAGCTGCTAAAAAAGCAGGCCGTGTTGCTGCTGAAGGCATCATCCTTGCAGAAGTTGCTGCTGATGGTAAATTCGGTGCGCTGGTTGAACTGAACTGTGAAACAGACTTCGTTGCTAAAGATGCTGGTTTCATCGCTTTTGGTAAAGAAGTTATGGCTGCTGTATTAGCAGACAAAACTGATGATATCGATGCTCTGAAAGCTAAATTCGAAGAAACTCGTACTGCATTAGTTGCTAAAATCGGTGAAAACATCAACATTCGTCGTGTTGCTGTATTAGAAGCTGAAGAATTAGGTACTTATCTACACGGTGCTCGTATTGGTGTTTTAGTTTCAGCTAAAGGCGCTAACGAAGAACTGATCAAACACATTGCTATGCACGTTGCTGCAAGCAAACCAGAATATGTTCGTCCTGAAGATGTTCCTGCTGATGTTGTTGAACATGAGCACCAAATTCAGATGGATATTGCAATGCAATCAGGTAAACCACGCGAAATCGCAGAAAAAATGGTTATCGGTCGCATGAACAAATTCACCGGTGAGATTTCTCTGACTGGTCAGCATTTCGTAATGGATCCAAGCAAAACTGTTGGTGAACTGCTGAAAGAAAACAATGCTGATGTTATCAACTTCGTTCGTTTCGAAGTTGGTGAAGGTATTGAGAAAGTTGAAGCTGATTTCGCAGCTGAAGTTGCTGCAATGAGCAAATAATAACGCTTAGCGTTAACAGAACCGCCTAATGGCGGTTCTGTTTTGTTGTAATCTCCACTGGCTGTTTGCTTTTTTTTGTTAAAAGAGAAGCTATCTAAAACCTCCAATTAACTAATCTGCTTAGGACAGAACACCATGGCTACCAATGCAAAACCTGTATATCAGCGAATTTTATTAAAGCTGAGTGGCGAAGCCCTGCAAGGCGCAGAAGGTTTCGGTATCGATGCGAGCGTACTTGATCGCATGGCTCAGGAAATCAAAGAACTCGTTGAATTAGGTATACAAGTCGGTGTCGTAATTGGCGGTGGTAACTTGTTCCGTGGCGCGGGTCTTGCTGCGGCAGGTATGAACCGTGTTGTGGGTGACCACATGGGAATGCTCGCGACAGTAATGAATGGTTTAGCAATGCGTGATTCATTGCACCGTGCTTATGTAAACGCGCGCCTTATGTCTGCGTTTCCATTGAATGGTGTCTGCGATAACTACAGTTGGGCAGAGGCAATTAGCTTATTACGCCACGGTCGAGTCGTTATTTTCTCGGCTGGTACAGGTAACCCATTCTTTACTACCGATTCTGCTGCGTGTTTACGCGGTATTGAAATTGAAGCTGACGTTGTACTAAAAGCAACGAAAGTGGACGGCGTTTATTCTGCCGATCCAACCAAAGATCCTGATGCAGTACTTTATGAAACACTGACTTATCAGGATGTATTAGAACGTGAATTGAAAGTCATGGATCTTGCTGCATTCACATTAGCCCGAGATCATAATTTACCTATCCGCGTATTCAATATGAATAAACCGGGTGCATTACGTCGGGTTGTAATGGGTGAAAGTGAAGGAACTTTGATTTCTCACGCTTAATACACAGAGACAACGGTATAATTTGGCGTTAACATCTAGAGTACGCCAATTCATTTATGTCGGTATGTTTTTCATATCGACTGGAAGATAACCAGTTCCCAAGGGTTTATAACGTGATTAATGAAATCAAAAAAGATGCTCAAGAACGCATGGATAAAAGCGTTGAAGCACTAAAAAGCCAGATTAATAAAGTTCGTACTGGTCGTGCGTCTCCTGCCCTTTTAGATGGCATTGTAGTTGAATACTACGGAGCGCCAACTCCATTAAACCAAGTTGCTAACGTTGTCGCAGAAGATGGCCGTACACTGGCAATCACTGTATTCGACCGTACTTTAGCTCCTGCCGTTGAAAAAGCAATTATGGCATCAGATTTAGGTTTAAATCCTTCATCTGCTGGTACCATTATCCGTGTTCCACTGCCTCCATTAACTGAAGAACGTCGTAAAGATCTAATCAAAGTTGTTCGTGGTGATGCAGAACAAGGTCGCGTTTCTATTCGTAATATCCGTCGTGATGCTAACGATAAAGTAAAAGCATTACTGAAAGATAAAGAAATCAGCGAAGATGATGAGCGCCGCTCACAAGATGACATTCAGAAATTAACTGATATGTTCATTAAAAAAATTGATGATGCATTAGCGCTGAAAGAAGCAGAGTTAATGGAATTCTAATTTTTATATCTTTTTTCGATAATGCCGCTTTTTAGCGGCATTATTTTTAACTATTTATTTGAAAATTCGTGCTTAATGCCTTCTTTTGTCACATTATTTATTAAAGTTTTCATCTTTAATCCTCATTTACCTCGTCATACTGATATAATTCTCTTTAATTAAAACGTTGTAGACATACTGATTGATTAATAAATGAAACAAATAACTATATTAGGTTCAACAGGATCTATCGGAACTAGCACTCTTTCCGTAATTGAAAATAATCCTGATGAGTATCAGGTTCTTGCTTTAGCCGCAGGAAAAAATGCAGACAAAATGGCGCAACAGTGCCTTGTTTTCCAGCCTAAATACGCTGTGATGTCTGATGAAAAAAGTGCAAATCAGCTTAAACAGCTACTCTCTAATACATCTTGTAAAACAGAAATTCTATCTGGGTCTCACGCGATCAATGAAATTGCAGCTCTTGATGAAGCTGATCAAGTCATGTCTGCTATAACAGGTGTTGCAGGATTAAAACCGACACTTGCGGCCATTGAAAAAGGTAAAAGAATTCTATTAGCAAATAAAGAATCACTGATAACCAGTGGGCGTCTTTTCTTTGATGCAGTGGCCAAATATGGTGCAACTGTATTGCCGATTGATAGTGAACATAACGCGATTTATCAAAGTTTACCTAAAGCTATCCAAGAAAATTTAGGCCATGCATCTTTAGCTGATGAAGGTGTGACAAGTATTCTGTTAACGGGATCTGGCGGGCCATTTCGCTATACACCATTAGAAGAGCTGGAAGCAATGACTCCAGATCAAGCGTGTGCGCATCCAAATTGGTCTATGGGACGCAAAATCTCAGTTGATTCAGCAACAATGATGAATAAAGGGCTTGAGTATATTGAAGCTCGTTATTTCTTCAATGCTTCTGAAGAAGAAATGGAAGTAATCATTCATCCACAATCAGTTATTCATTCAATGGTTCGCTACCGTGATGGCAGCATTATTGCTCAAATTGGTGAACCCGATATGAGAACACCGATTGCGTACTCAATGGCTTATCCTCATCGTACTCAATCAGGTGCAAAAGCATTAGATTTTTTTGAGATTCAATCGCTAGAGTTTATTCGTCCAGATTACCAACGTTACCCTTGTTTAGCACTTGCCATCGAAGCATCTAAGCGTGGGCAAGCGGCAACAACAGTGTTAAATGCGGCTAATGAAGTCGTTGTTGATGCTTTTTTACACGAAAAAGTGAAGTTTACTGATATTGCTAAAATTAATCGCAAAGTTGTTGAACATTTTGACCTATCAGAGCCTCAAAGTATTAATGATGTTCTAGAAATTGATAAATTAGCCAGATTAGAAACTCATCAGATAATCACTCAATTTGTATAATGGTGATTATATTTAATATAGGGTGTTTGTTCGTCTTTCTGGCTAATGGTATAGTTGCCGAATCACTAAAGACAATAATGAAAATTAACAGTTCATTACTAAAGCTACTGCTTTAGCAACTTTGAGGCTTTGCCAAAGGCCGTGGGTGACACGGTTTTTTTTGTGCATGGGTTATCCGAAGAGGACTGTCTGTATCAGTATCAGATTAGCAAAGGGTTAAATTGAGTGAACTTATCCAGTGACGATTCATCCGCATCAAAACCAAAGCATGTTGCTATCATTATGGATGGCAATGGACGCTGGGCTAAAAAGCAAGGGAAACTCCGAGTAACGGGGCATCGCGCGGGAATTAAAGCAGTTCGGGATGCGGTTAGCTTTTCCGTGAAACACAAAATTGAATCACTAACGTTATACGCATTTAGTAGCGAAAACTGGAATAGGCCTGAGCAAGAAGTCAGCTCTCTTATGGAATTATTTGTCTTCGCTTTAGACAACGAAGTGAAAAGCCTACATAAACATAATGTTAAACTTACGGTTATTGGCGATATCAGTCGTTTTAGTCGTCGTCTACAAGACAGGATTAAAAATTCTGTTGCACTAACTGCGAATAATACAGGGCTTAATTTAAATATTGCTGCTAATTACGGTGGACGATGGGATATTACTCAAAGTGTAAAACAATTAGCGACCTCTCTCTCAAAAGGAGAAATTAATCTCGAAGATATTAATGAAAATACCATATCTTCACATCTTTGCTTGCATAATCAACCTGGTGTCGATCTTGTGATCCGTACAGGTGGTGAGCATCGCATAAGTAATTTTCTTATTTGGCAGATAGCTTATGCTGAGCTTTATTTTACACAGGTTTTATGGCCTGATTTTGATGAACAAGTTTTTCAGAATGCACTAGATGCTTTTGCTAAACGGGAAAGACGTTTCGGTGGTACTACATCAGAAACAGATACTATAAATCTGGGAGGATAACTTGCTTAAGTATCGTGTCATCACTGCATTAATTTTAATCCCTATTGTTATTGCTGCACTATTTCTACTTCCTCCTGCAGGTTTCGGATTAGTTATTATCGCAATATCAGGCTTAGCGGGTTGGGAATGGGCACAATTTATTGGCTGGCATTCTCAAGGTAAACGTATTGCGACAGGGATCGGCTTTGTTGCATTGTTACTCGTTATGCAGTTTTCTTTGCCTAATTTTGACCACCTACTAGACACTCCAATGATAAAAAATGGTTTGTGGGCGGGTTTAATTTGGTGGATAGCAGCAATTTTATTAGTTGTAAGTTATCCGAATTCAGCCAATATGTGGAAAAATTCAGTTTTTATTAAGCTATTGTTCGGTATATTGACGATTGTTCCTTTTTATTGTGGCATGATGGCGTTGCGTATGTTGGGTTATAACACTGACACTTATACAGGCGCATGGTGGTTATTGTATGTCATGTTATTAGTTTGGGCTGCTGACTCTGGTGCCTACGCCTTCGGACGCCTAATGGGTAAACATAAAATGGCGCCTAAAGTATCACCGGGTAAAACCCTTGAAGGGTTAATCGGTGGGTTGATTACGGCTGGTGTTGCATCATGGTTATTTACTTATTTTGCACCTGTAACTGAAGTGCCTAGCAACTTGTTATTAATATCTGGCGTTGTTGTCATTGTATCGGTATTTGGTGATCTAGCAGAAAGCATGTTTAAACGTGTTTCAGGTATTAAAGACAGTAGCCAATTGATACCGGGGCATGGTGGTGTGCTTGATAGAATTGATAGTTTGACTGCGGCTATTCCAGTCTTTGCAGGATTGGTCTTTCTGATTTCTTCTGGCTTTAAACTATAAAGGTAAGTAATGGGTATCCTGTGGAATCTTGCCGCGTTTATTATCGTTTTAGGTATTTTAATTACGGTACATGAGTTTGGGCATTTTTGGGTAGCTAGGCGCTGTGGTATCTATGTTGAGCGTTTTTCTATTGGTTTTGGAAAAGCAATTTGGCGCAAAACAGATAAACATGGCACTGAATTTGTTATCGCATGGATACCTTTGGGTGGCTATGTAAAAATGTTAGATGAGAGGGTCGCTGAGGTTGCACCTGAGCGCCGTCATCTAGCATTTAATAATAAAACAGTTGGTCAACGTGCGGCTGTTGTTGCTGCAGGGCCTATTGCCAACTTTTTGTTAGCAATAGTCGCCTATTGGATAGTTTTTATGATAGGTGTTCCTGCATTAAAACCTATAATTGCAGACATTCGTCCGAATTCTATCGCAGAACAAGCAAAATTAACGCCTGGAATGGAACTAAAATCCGTTGCAGGTATCGAAACGCCTGATCAGAATGCAGTTCGTTTAGCATTAGTCAGTAAAATTGGAGCCGAAGAGGTTTCATTCGTTGTTTCAGATCCAAATTCTCTCTCTGAGAGTGAGAATATACTGAATTTACAACAGTGGAGTTTTGATCCTGAAAAACAAGATCCTATCTTGTCCCTAGGGATAATGCCTGTTGGCGCTCGATTAGACTCAAAAATTATTGAGGTTACCGAAGGCTCGGCTGCTGAAAAAGCAGGTTTACAGGCAGGGGATCGTATCGTTAAAGTTGATGGTCAGCCAATTGATACATGGCATCCATTTACTTATTTTGTTCGACAAAGCCCAAATAAGGCCTTGGAGCTTCTTGTTGAACGTAACGGCTCGTCGTTGATATTGAATGTTACACCGACAGCTGTTGCACTGAAAGATGGCACTGAAGTAGGGCAAGTTGGTGCGCAATTACAAATATTACCTCCTGATGAGCAATATTTGATAATGCAGCAATACAACCCATTTTCGGCGCTCTATGAAGCATCTGATAAAACATGGCAGTTGATGGGTTTAACTGTCAAAATGATTGGCAAGTTAGTCGTAGGTGACGTCAAATTAATTAACCTTAGTGGGCCTGTTTCTATCGCGAAAGGCGCTGGAATGTCCGCTGATTCTGGTTTTATTTATTATTTGATGTTTATGGCGCTTATCAGTGTCAATTTGGGGATCATTAACTTGTTTCCCCTGCCTGTCTTAGATGGCGGGCACCTGCTTTTCCTGGTTATCGAGAAGATAAAGGGAGGGCCGGTATCTGAGCGTGTACAAGATTTCTGTTATCGTATTGGTATTATGGCACTGATGCTTTTAATGGGACTTGCACTTTTCAATGATTTCTCTCGCTTATAATTGGTAAGCAGGGACCGGTTAGGAAAACACAAAACAACGATGGCGATGAAAAAGTTGCTTATAGCGTCGCTGCTGCTGGGCAGCGCCACTGCATACGGTTCAGACGGATTCGTAGTTCAGGACATTCAATTTGAAGGTCTTCAACGCGTCGCCGTTGGTGCAGCATTACTGAACATGCCTGTCCGGGTTGGAGACTCGGTCGGTAATGATGATATCAGCCGAACTATCCGTTCATTATTTGCGACAGGAAACTTTGATGATGTTCGTGTCCTGCGTGACGGAAATACTCTGATTGTTCAAGTAAAAGAGCGTCCAACTATTGCCAGCATTACTTTCTCTGGTAACAAAGCAATCAAGGAAGAGATGCTAAAACAGAACCTTGATGCTTCTAACATTCGTATCGGTGAAACACTTGACCGTACAATGCTAGCAAATATCGAGAAAGGGCTTGAAGATTTCTATTATAGTGTTGGTAAATATAATGCAACTGTAAAAGTAGTTGTTACACCTCTTCCTCGTAACCGTGTCGACTTAAAACTCGTGTTTGCAGAGGGTGTTTCAGCAACTATTCAGCAAATCAACATTGTTGGTAATAAAGCGTTTTCTACTGCTGAGCTCGTTAACCGCTTCCAATTACGTGACGATGTTCCTTGGTGGAACTTAGCGGCTGATGAAAAATATCAGAAGCAAAAACTGGCTGGTGACTTAGAAACATTAAGAAGCTTCTATCTTGATCGTGGTTATGCACGTTTTGATATTGAATCGACGAATGTCAGTTTAACGCCAGACAAAAAAGGAATTTACATTACCATTAACCTGAAAGAAGGTGACAAATACACAGTAGAAAATACTGAAATCAATGGTAATACGGCAGGCTACACTAAACAAATTGAAGAGCTTATCGAAATTGCACCGGGCTCTCTTTATAATGGTGCACAAGTAACTAAAACAGAAAATGACATTAAAAATCTGTTAGGTCGTTATGGATATGCTTATCCTCGCGTTATGACAAACCCTGAAATTAATGATGAAAATAAAACCGTAAAACTGCATGTAAACGTAGATGCAGGAAACCGTTTCTATGTTCGTCAAGTACGTTTTGCGGGTAATGACATCACTAAAGACTCTGTTTTACGCCGTGAAATGCGTCAAATGGAAGGTGCGTGGTTAGGTAGCGATTTAGTTGAACAAGGTAAAGAGCGTTTAAATCGTTTAGGTTATTTCGAAACGGTTGAAACAGAAACTCAGCGTATTCCAGGTTCTCCTGATCAGGTTGATATAGTTTATCGTGTAAAAGAGCGTAACACGGGTTCTCTTAACTTTGGTGTCGGTTTCGGTACTGAAAGTGGTGTGAGTTTCCAAGTGGGTGTTACTCAAGATAACTGGTTAGGTACAGGTAACGCAGTCGCTATTAATGCGAGTAAAAATGATTACTCAACTTACGCAGAATTATCTGTTACTGACCCATACTTTACCGTTAATGGTGTGAGTTTAGGTGGTCGTATTTTCTATAACGACTTCCGCGCTAATGATGCTGATTTATCAGGTTATACCAATAAATCTTACGGTGTAGATGGTACGTTAGGCTTCCCAATTAATGAATATAACTCGGCACGTCTTGGCTTAGGCTATACTCATAATGGTCTATCACGTATGGAACCTCAGGTTGCAATGTGGCGTTATCTTGAAAGTATGGGTGAACATCCTAATTTTAAAGATCGCGAATCTTTTAATGCTGATGATTATACTGTCAGCCTTGGTTGGACATTCAATAACTTAAACAAAGGTTTCTTCCCAACATCTGGTGTGAGAAGTAACTTAAGTGGACGTGTGACCGTACCTGGCTCTGATAACAAGTACTACAAAGTAACTTGGGACGGTATGGCGTACTACCCAATTGATGAAAAAGAGTCTTGGGTAACCCTGTTTAAAGGTCGTTTAGGCTACGGAGATGGTTTAGGTGGTAAAGAATTACCATTCTATGAAAACTTCTATGCGGGGGGCTCTGGCACCGTTCGTGGTTTCCGTTCAAATAATATCGGACCTAAAGCCATTTACCTTGGTGAAAATGGTAAGCCAAAACCAGGTGAACCATCGAGTGACGCAATTGGTGGTAATGCTATGGCTGTGGCAAGTTTCGAGCTGATCACACCAACCCCATTTGTGGATGATAAATATTCCTCTTCGGTCAGAACGTCGGTGTTTGTTGATGCGGGTACAGTATGGGATACCAATTGGAGTAGTACAAACTCTGCTTGGACAGCAGGTATGCCAGATTATAGTCGTGCAAGTGATATACGTGTTTCAACCGGTGTTGCGTTACAATGGTTATCTCCTTTAGGTCCGTTAGTATTCTCTTATGCGAAGCCAATAAAAGATTACGAAGGCGATAAATCAGAGCAATTCCAGTTTAATATTGGTAGAACGTGGTAGCGATGTAAGTAAAGTTGATGCCTGATTCATAATGCTGAAAAAGGCATCCGATTTCTGACAAAAAATTATTTTTGGTTTTAAGGAGTTTAATCGTGAAAAAATTGTTATGTGCCGCTGCCCTAGGAATGGCATTGACCATGTCAGCAGGTGTTCAAGCCGCAGATAAAGTAGGTGTTGTGAACATCGGTCAAGTTCTCCAACAAATTCCTAACCGTGATGCGGTAGAGAAACAATTGGAAAATGAATTCAAATCACGTGATACTGAATTGCAGAACTTAGGTAAAGCACTACAGACCGCTGTTGAGAAATATCAAAAAGATGCACCAACTATGAATGCAACACAACGTGCGAATACAGAGAAAGATCTGGTTGCTAAACGTGAAGCATATGCACAAAAAGCACAAGCTTTTGAGCAAGACTTTAGCCGTCGTCAAGCTGAAGAACGTAACAAAATCATGAAACGTGTATTAGACGCTGTTGATGCAGTAGCGAAGAAAGAAGGCTATGATGTGATCCTTGATGCTAACACTGTACCTTATTTCGCAGATGGTAAAGATATTACTGCTCAGGTTCAAAAACAGGTTAAATAATAGATGTTTTCAATTCGATTAGCTGATCTTGCTCAGCAGTTGAATGCACAGTTACACGGCGATGGTGATATCACTATCGCCGGTCTTGCTTCAATGAGCCTAGCAAATAGCGAACAAATTACATTTCTTTCCGATAGTCGCTATCGTGAAAAATTAAGCGAATGTCAGGCTGCTGCCGTTGTATTAACAGAAGCTGATCTTCCATTTTGTCCCGTTGCCGCACTTGTGGTGAAAAACCCGTATCTTGCCTATGCTCAAATGGCACAGATTATGGATACAACACCGCAGCCAGCACAGGATATTCACCCAAGTGCTGTTATTTCTCCTGACGCTAAGTTAGGAAAGAATGTATCAGTGGGTGCAAATGCGGTTATCGAATCTGATGTTATCCTTGGTGATAATGTTGTGATTGGTGCCGGTTGTTTTGTGGGTAAAAAAGCACATATTGGCGATAATAGTCGTTTATGGGCAAATGTATCCGTTTATCATGAGGTTATCATTGGTAAAGATTGTCTAATTCAATCAGGTACTGTGATTGGTTCAGATGGTTTTGGTTATGCTAATGAACGTGGTAATTGGATTAAAATTCCACAATTAGGTTCAGTGGTAATTGGTGATCGCGTTGAAATCGGTGCATGCACCACAATCGACCGAGGCGCATTAGATAACACAGTTATCGGTAATGGTGTTATCATTGATAACCAGTGCCAAATCGCACATAACGTCATTATTGGTGATAATACCGCTGTTGCTGGTGGTGTCATCATGGCGGGTAGCCTGAAAATAGGTCGCTATTGTATGATTGGTGGAGCAAGTGTTATCAATGGTCATATGGAAATCTGTGATAAAGTCACGGTAACAGGTATGGGAATGGTAATGCGTCCTATCACTGAGCCGGGTGTTTATTCTTCAGGAATTCCGCTGCAATCGAATAAAGCATGGCGTAAAACCGCAGCACTTGTGTTGCGAATTGATGAAATGCAAAAAAGGCTCAAGTCGCTTGAACGTCAAGTAAAAAGTAGCGACAAGTAACAATATACGTCATTGACGAATGTTACCCATTTTGCGACCTGCGGGTTAACTCACTTTTTGAGTCACAGCAGGTCGTGTCATTATTAATTAGACTCAGTTTTATTAGACAGGAAGAGTATTGCAATGAGTGAGAATCATACTCTGCAAATCGAAGAAATTTTAGATTTACTTCCACACCGTTATCCATTCTTATTGGTTGATCGTGTCCTTGATTTTGAAGAAAAGAAATTTCTAAGAGCAGTAAAAAATGTATCTTTTAATGAGCCTTTCTTTCAAGGTCACTTTCCAGGAAAACCAATTTTTCCGGGCGTACTGATCCTCGAAGCCATGGCACAGGCAACGGGTATTTTAGCATTCAAAAGCGTAGGAAAGCTGGAACCTGGTGAGCTCTACTATTTTGCTGCTATTGACGGTGCTCGCTTTAAACGTCCTGTCTTACCTGGGGATCAAATGATCCTAGAGGTAGAATTCATTAAAGAACGTCGTGGTGTTGCTCGCTTTAAAGGCGTCGCTAAAGTTGATGGGGAAATTGCTTGCGAAGCTGAAATGATGTGTGCTCGCCGCCGTGAGGTCTAGCCTATGATAGATAAATCCGCAGTAATTCACCCTTCCTCAATTATTGAAGAGGGTGCGGTAATTGGTGCTAATGTTCGCATTGGCCCTTTTTGTGTCATTGGTGCTAATGTTGAGATTGGTGAAGGAACCGACATCAAATCTCACGTTGTTATCAATGGGCACACACGCATTGGTCGAGATAATCAGATCTATCAATTTACTTCTATTGGTGAAGTTAATCAGGATCTGAAATATCGAGGTGAACCAACGCAAGTCATTATTGGTGATCGAAACCTTATTCGTGAAAGTGTGACTATTCATCGTGGAACAATCCAAGGTGGTAATATCACAAAAATTGGTAACGATAACTTACTGATGATTAATACTCACGTCGCACATGATTGTATCATTGGTGATCGTTGTATTATTGCAAATAATGGCACTCTGGGTGGTCACGTCACTTTAGGGGATTTTGTGATTATCGGTGGTATGAGTGCAGTTCATCAGTTTTGCCAAATTGGTTCTCACGTGATGGTCGGTGGATGTTCAGGTGTGGCACAAGATGTTCCTCCTTTTGTTATTGCACAAGGAAACCACGCAACCCCTTATGGGCTGAATATTGAAGGATTAAAGCGCAGAGGTTTTGCTAAAGAAGATCTTCATGCAATCCGTAATGCTTACAAAGTGCTCTATCGTAATGGTAAAACACTGGAAGAAGCGCGTGAAGAAATTGGACAGTTGGTTGCTGATAATAATAATCCGCATGTCAAATTGTTCAGTGATTTTCTAGAAAACTCAGCAAAATCTAACCGCGGTATCATTCGCTAATTAGGATATGACCTTGTCAGGCCAATTATCTACTACTCAGCGTCCGTTAGTTATCGGCTTAGTTGCTGGTGAAACGTCCGGTGATATCTTGGGCGCGGGATTAATCCGCGCTCTAAAACAAATGCATCCCAATGTTCGCTTTGTCGGTGTTGCAGGACCTCTTATGCAAGCTGAAGGCTGTGAAGCTTGGTATGAGATGGAAGAGCTTGCCGTCATGGGGATCGTTGAAGTTCTCGAACGATTACCTCGCTTATTAAAGATCAGAAAAGATCTCACTCAACGATTCTCAGAGTTAAAGCCTGATGTTTTCGTGGGGATCGACGCACCTGATTTTAATATCACCCTTGAAGGCCGTTTAAAGCAAAAAGGGATCAAAACTATTCATTATGTCAGTCCCTCTGTATGGGCTTGGCGTCAAAAACGTGTTTTCAAAATTGGTAAAGCGACAGATCTTGTCTTAGCTTTTCTGCCTTTTGAAAAATCGTTTTATGATAAGTATCAGGTTCCCTGTCGTTTTATTGGTCATACAATGGCTGATGCCATAGCCTTAAATCCAGACAAAATGGCTGCTCGTGAGCATCTAGGGATATCTAAAGAAACTCCTTGTTTAGCACTTCTTCCCGGTAGCCGTCATGCTGAAGTTGAGATGCTAAGTGCTGATTTTATAAAAACAGCACAGTTACTAAAACAGCAAATTCCCTCTCTTCATATTGTTGTGCCATTAGTTAATACTAAGCGACGAGCCCAATTTGAACTGATACATCAGAATGTGGCGCCCGAACTTGAGATACAACTTCTTGATGGGCAAGCAAGAGAAGCAATGACTGCGAGTGATGCCACTCTGTTAGCATCAGGTACAGCCGCATTAGAATGTATGCTAACGAAATGCCCAATGGTTGTTGGTTATCGTATGAAACCATTTACTTTTTGGTTAGCAAAACGATTAGTCAAAACGCCTTATGTCTCGTTACCTAATTTGTTAGCTGGTCGAGAAATTATCAAAGAATTATTGCAAGAAGAGTGTGAACCTTCGGCATTAGCAGAACAGCTTTTACCTCTTTTAACCGATGAAGAAAAAGTACGCCAATTAAAAGAGATATTTTTACAGCTACATAGCGCCATTCGTTGTAATGCGGATGAGCAAGCAGCAAATGCAGTATTAGAATTGGTAGAGAAATAATGGAATTTGTATATCCAAAAGCAAATCTTATTGCTGGAGTTGATGAAGTTGGTCGAGGCCCATTAGTGGGGGCTGTGGTTACCGCTGCCGTTATTCTTGATCCAGCAAATCCAATTGAAGGGTTAACAGACTCCAAAAAGTTAACAGAAAAAAAGCGTAATGCTCTTTACGACGAAATAAAAGAAAAAGCATTATGCTGGGCGATAGGCCGTGCAGAGCCTGAAGAAATTGATGAATTAAATATTCTTTGGGCAACCATGAAAGCAATGGAACGAGCTGTTGGAGGGTTATCAATAACACCTGATATGGTCTTAATTGATGGTAACCGTTGCCCTAAATTACCTATGGACTCTCAAGCGGTTATAAAAGGTGATAGTTTAGTTCAAGAAATTAGTGCAGCTTCTATACTTGCTAAAGTGACTCGTGATAGAGAAATGGAAGAGTTAGATAAGCTTTACCCTGATTATGGTTTTGCTAAACATAAAGGGTATCCAACTGTTTTCCATATGGAAAAACTAGCCTTATTAGGGGCAACACCCTATCATCGAAAAAGTTTTGCGCCTGTAAAACGTGCTTTAAATTTAAAGTAATCCACAGAGTAACTAAACACTATGGCAGATCCTCGTTTTATCCATCTTAGGGTACACAGCGATTATTCAATGATCGATGGATTGGCAAAAACAGGGCCTCTTGTGAAGAAAGTGGCTTCGCTAGGAATGCCTGCTTTTGCAATTACTGATTTTACTAACTTGTGTGGGCTAGTGAAATTCTATGGTGCTGCACATGGTGCTGGCATTAAGCCTATCATTGGTGCTGATGTTTACCTTGAAACAGAATTATTAGGTGATGAATATGCTCATCTCACTATTCTTGCACGCAATAATATAGGGTACCAAAATCTCACTTTACTGATTTCAGAGGCTTACAAACACGGTTACGGTGCTGTTGGACCGACGATTAAACAAGAGTGGTTAACAACCTATAAAGAAGGGCTCTTGTTACTTTCTGGCGGTAGAATGGGGGATGTGGGGAAGTTCCTACTTCGTGGTAATCGAGCTTTAGTCGATCAATGCCTTGAGTATTATCAAACTCACTTTCCTGATAGTTATTATCTAGAACTGATCCGTACAGGTCGTACAGATGAGGAAACTTATCTTCATGAAGCTGTTGCACTGGCTTCTGAAAAAGGTCTGCCTGTTGTCGCAACCAATGATGTCTGTTTTCTTGACAGTGATGATTTTGATGCACACGAAATTCGTGTCGCTATTCATGATGGATTTACGTTATCTGATCCTAAGCGTCCTAAGAATTATAGCCCTCAGCAATATATGCGCACAGAAGAAGAAATGTGTGAATTATTTGCTGATATACCTGAAGCATTAGAAAACAGTGTTGAAATCGCTAAACGCTGTAATGTTACGATCCGCTTAGGGGAATACTTCCTTCCACAATTCCCAACAGGGGATATGAGTACAGAAGATTTCCTCGTCAAAAAATCACAAGAAGGTTTGGAAGAGCGTTTAGCTTTTTTATTTCCAGATCCTGAAGAGCGACAAAAAAGACGTCCTGAATATGATGAGCGTCTTGATATCGAGCTGAAAGTGATTAACCAGATGGGATTCCCTGGTTACTTCCTTATCGTAATGGAGTTTATTCAGTGGTCTAAAGATAATGGTGTTCCTGTTGGTCCTGGACGAGGTTCAGGTGCCGGTTCACTAGTGGCGTATTCACTGAAAATCACGGATCTTGATCCTCTTGAGTTTGACTTGCTTTTCGAACGATTCCTTAACCCTGAACGTGTTTCGATGCCTGACTTTGACGTCGATTTTTGTATGGAAAAACGCGATAGAGTTATCGATCACGTTGCTGAAATGTACGGCCGAGATGCAGTCTCTCAGATTATTACATTTGGTACGATGGCGGCGAAAGCCGTTATTCGTGATGTTGGCCGCGTTTTAGGGCACCCTTACGGTTTTGTTGATAGAATTTCAAAACTTGTTCCTCCTGATCCGGGTATGACGCTGGAAAAAGCGTTTGCAGCCGAGCCTCAATTACCTGAAATTTATGAAGCTGATGAAGAGGTTAAATCTCTTATTGATATGGCTCGTAAATTAGAAGGGGTAACACGTAATGCAGGTAAACACGCTGGTGGTGTTGTTATTTCACCAACAAAAATTACCGATTTTGCGCCACTTTATTGTGATGCAGAGGGAAATAACCCCGTTACACAATTTGATAAGAACGACGTTGAATATGCTGGTCTTGTTAAATTTGACTTCTTAGGTTTAAGAACACTAACCATTATTAACTGGGCATTAGAGATGATTAATGCCCGACGTGCTAAAAAGTCACTTGAACCTGTTGATATTTCAGCAATCCCATTAACAGATCAGCGCAGCTTTGATATGTTGCAGCGTTCAGAAACGACCGCGGTATTCCAGCTGGAATCCCGTGGTATGAAAGATCTTATCAAACGTCTACGCCCTGACTGCTTTGAAGATATGATTGCGCTTGTTGCTCTATTTCGCCCGGGGCCATTGCAGTCAGGCATGGTAGATAACTTTATCGACCGTAAACATGGTGTTGAAGAAATTTCATACCCTGATGTTAAGTGGCAACATGAAAGCTTACAGCCCGTTCTAGAACCAACCTATGGTGTTATCCTATACCAAGAACAAGTTATGCAAATTGCACAGGTTCTTGCGGGATATACACTGGGCGGCGCGGATATGCTACGACGCGCAATGGGTAAGAAAAAACCTGAAGAGATGGCAAAGCAGCGCTCTGTTTTTGAAGAGGGAGCTATCAAAAATGGCGTCGATGGTGAGCTTGCTATGAGGATCTTTGACTTGGTGGAGAAATTCGCCGGTTATGGATTTAACAAATCACACTCAGCAGCGTATGCATTAGTTTCTTATCAAACATTATGGCTAAAAGCCCACTACCCAGCTGAATTTATGGCTGCTGTAATGACGGCAGATATGGATAACACTGAAAAAGTGGTGGGATTGGTTGATGAATGTTGGAGAATGGGCTTAAAGGTTCTTCCTCCTGATATTAATAGTGGGCTTTATCATTTCCATGTAAATGATGAAGGTGAAATCGTTTATGGTATTGGTGCCATTAAAGGTGTGGGTGAAGGCCCAATTGAAGCAATTGTAGAAGCGCGCCAACAAGGCGGTCACTTTAAAGATATTTTTGATCTCTGTGCTAGAACAGAAACGAAAAAATTGAATCGCCGAGTGATGGAAAAACTGATAATGTCAGGCGCATTCGATAAGCTGGGGCCTCATCGAGCTGCTTTGATGTCTTCATTAGAAGATGCGTTAAAAGCCGCAGACCAACATGCCAAAGCTGAAGCAATAGGGCAATCGGACATGTTCGGTGTGTTAGCTGAAGCTCCTGAACAAGTTGAGCGTTCTTATGCCAATATACCTAAATGGCCAGACCAAGTCGTTTTAGAAGGTGAGCGCGAGACTTTAGGTTTGTATTTAACAGGTCATCCGATCACTCGTTATTTAAAAGAAATTGAACGATATGCGGCAGGAACGCGTCTAAAAGATTTAGTACCAACACCTCGTGGTCAAATGGTGAAGGTTGCAGGCTTAGTACTTGCTTCTAAAGTGTTTACAACGAAACGTGGAAATCGGATCGGCGTTTGTACCTTAGATGATCGTTCAGGTCGCTTAGAAATTATGTTATTTTCTGATGCATTGGATAAATACCAACATTTATTAGAACAAGACAAGATTTTAATTGCCACTGGGCAGGTCAGCTTTGATGATTTCAATGGTGGGCTTAAAATGACAGTCCGCGAACTTATGGATATCAACGAAGCCCGTGAAAAATATGCACGAGGACTTGCTATCTCATTATCGGACAGGCAAATTAATGAGCAATTATTAAATCGTCTTCGCGGCGTTTTAGAACCTCATCGTTCAGGCACGATACCGGTTCACCTTTATTTTGAAAAGCATGATGCCTGCGCACGCTTACGATTTGGTGCGACTTGGCGTGTAACGCCAACAGATATGCTTTTAACGGATCTGCGAACTCTGCTGGGTAATGAGCAGGTAGAATTAGAATTTGACTAAAATAGGAATGTTATGAGTCTTAATTTTCTGGATTTTGAACAGCCAATTGCCGAGTTAGAAGCGAAAATTGATTCGCTAACCGCAGTTAGCCAACATGATGAAAAAATTGATATTAATATCGATGAAGAAGTTTCACGCTTAAGAGAAAAAAGCCTAGAGTTAACGCGTAAGATTTTTTCTGATCTTGGTGCATGGCAAGTTGCACAACTTGCACGTCATCCATTAAGACCTTACACACTGGATTATATTCATCGTATCTTTACTGACTTCCAAGAATTAGCGGGCGATCGTGCTTATGCTGATGATAAAGCTATTGTTGGTGGTATCGCGCGTTTAGACGGTCGTCCTGTTATGGTTATTGGGCACCAGAAAGGACGTGAAACAAAAGAGAAAATCCGCCGTAACTTTGGCATGCCAGCACCGGAAGGCTATCGTAAAGCACTTCGTTTAATGGAAATGGCACAACGTTTTAATCTTCCTATTATCACCTTTATTGATACTCCAGGTGCTTATCCTGGCGTGGGTGCAGAAGAACGTGGTCAATCAGAAGCAATCGCACGTAACTTACGTGAAATGTCACGCTTTGGTGTGCCAATCATCTGTACTGTTATTGGTGAAGGTGGTTCTGGTGGTGCGTTAGCCATTGGTGTTGGCGACAAAGTGAATATGCTGCAATACAGCACTTATTCTGTTATTTCACCAGAAGGTTGTGCGTCTATCCTTTGGAAAAGTGCAGATAAAGCCCCTCTAGCTGCAGAAGCAATGGGGATCACTGCAAACCGTTTAAAAGAGCTGAAGTTAATTGATACGGTTATCCCTGAGCCTTTAGGTGGCGCACATCGTCATCATGATGAAATTGCAGCGTCTTTAAAAGCACAAATTAAATCTGATTTAGAAGAGCTAGATACATTTGGCTCAGAAGAGCTAACAAACCGTCGTTACCAACGTTTAATGGAATACGGTTACTGCTGATAGCATGATGCTATTCAAAAATAAAAGAGAGCCTCATGTTGATGACATGAGGTTTTTTTATCCATAGAACTATCTCTTTCCAAGACAATAAAACCAAGTGATATTAACTATAATATATTATATATCAATGTGTTAAGTTGATCTCAAAAACAATATTAATTCACTTTTTTACTAAAAGAATAATTAGTCATATCTATTATTTTATAGAGTCATTTATTTCTTTTATGAGGAAAAAGCGATGATATCGTTTAATGGTAAAGTTGGAATTATTACAGGTGGTAATAGTGGTATTGGTTTGGCTTCTGCGGAAAAGTTTTTATCCTTAGGTGCATCGGTTGTTATCACTGGCAGTAATTTAGAGCGAGGCAAAACAGCAGAAAAATACCTAAAAGAGAAAGGATTTTTAGGTGAATTTATACAAATGGATGTGAAAAGTGAAAAAGAAAATGAACAACTTATTGATTATGTCGTAAACAAATATGGACGATTGGATTTTATCTTTGCTAATGCAGGTGTTTTAACCGATAACATCGCAGATAAATTAGAGTATGAAAAATGGAAAGGGGTATTAGATGTTAATCTTAATGGACTCTTTCTGATTAATCGTGCCGCAATCCAATATTGGCTGAAAAACCAACTATCTGGTGCAATTGTTAATTGTAGTTCGATTTGTTCCTTTGTTGGTCAACATGAATTTCCTGCCTATTGTGCATCAAAAGGCGGTGTTAAATTACTGACACAAACACTTGCAATTGATTATGCAAGCAAAGGTATTCGTGTTAATGCAGTTTGTCCGGGATATATTGATACACCTTTATTAGATGGTCGTGAACTTGATAAGCAAAAGTTAGCAACACGACATCCTATTGGTCGCCTTGGTACGCCAGAAGAGGTAGCTAATGTTGTGGTATTTTTAGCTAGTGATGCAGCCTCGTTTGTTACTGGAGCCTCTTATTTAGTAGATGGTGGTTTTACTGCGTAAATCATGTTTATTTAAGGCAGAATGATGTTTATTCCGCCTTATTTTTCTTCATGAGTAATACAATATCTTAAATTTCGCATTCATTTTTCAGGACTACGTTGTATTCGTGCAAAATCAGGTAGAAAAGCTTAACATAATCATCTGAATTCACTGATAAATGACGATACGATGAAACAGGAATACGGCTTACTCCTTAGAGAAATCAAACAACAAATTGATCCTTACACTAAAATTTTGGTGGGTTTTAGTGGTGGAGTAGATTCCACAGTTTTATTACAAGGGCTTGTGCGTTTACGTGATGAATTTCAATTACCTTTAGAATTAACGGCTATCTATATTCATCATGGATTAAACATCAAAGCGGATGACTGGCTTGCTCATTGTGAACAATGTTGTCAGCAATGGTGTGTCGATTTTATCAGTGAAAAAGTGAATGTAGATCCTAAAGAAGGCGGTCTTGAAAATGGTGCAAGAGAGGCACGTTACCAAGCCTTTCGTCGATATTTACAGCCACAACAAGTGTTAGTGACTGCTCAACATCAAGATGATCAAGCCGAGACCTTTTTACTGGCTTTAAAGCGAGGCAGCGGTCCTGCTGGGCTTTCTTCAATGCCAGCAAAAATGGTATTTGAAAATAGCTATTTGTTTCGACCATTACTCAATATTACGCGTGAGCAAATTGAATCTTATGCTACTGAACAAGGGCTAGATTGGATAGAAGACGATAGTAATCAAGATGATCGTTATGATCGTAATTTTTTGCGCTTACGTGTTATGCCCTTATTGGCTCAACGATGGCCTCACTTTTCTCAAGCAGTGACTCGAAGTGCGGCTCTGTGTGGTGAACAAGAAGCACTATTAGATGAACTATTAGATTCTGAACTTAATGCTTTAATGGACAGTGAGCACAGTTTAGATATCAATCAATTGGCTCACTGTAGTGTTATTAAGCGCAATGCTTTATTGAGGCGCTGGTTTGCTAAACACAATAAGACCATGCCATCAAGACAACAAATTTTACGATTATGGCAAGAGGTTGCCTTAGCAAAAGAAGATGCCGAGCCTCGATTGCAATTTTATCAAGATGAAGTTAGACGCTATAAGCAGCGCCTTTATCTCGTTCCAATGATTAATGAGCCCGTTGAGCATGCTATTGAATGGTTACTTACTGAGCCTTTATATTTACCTAATGGATTGGGTGTTTTATCAATAACAACTGAAATAGGGAAAAATACCGTTAGAGCGCCTTTTAGTGATGAAAAAGTCACAGTACGTTTTGGTTTAACACAAGCATCTTTGCGTATTGTAGGACGAGAGCACGCTCGACATAGTAAAAAGATTTGGCAAGAGCTTGAAGTTGCGCCTTGGCGTAGAACTAGAATTCCTTTGATTTATTATAATGATACGCTAATTGCAGCTATTAATACGTTTGTTACTTTTGAGGGAAAAGCAACATCAGAACACGCTATTACTATTGAGTGGCAAGAGGCTCATGAATGAACAACCGCCAATTGGCGGTTGTTCTTTATTCGGTTATTCCGATTTTATAACAATAGTCCCAAGTTCGGGATTTGAAAAACTGGCAATGATATCCAGCCTTAAGTCTTTAGAACCTTCAGATGTTTTGACTTTTAAGTATTCAACCTTCTTGCTTAAGAAAAGGTCATCCGCAACGCCTTCAATAAGCTCACCATCATGCAGTTCAATATGGAGTGCTAAACCACGCTGGCATGCTAACTCCAGATACTCATAATCATCACAGTTAATTGGTTGATATTCTGTATTTGTTGACATATTCCCTCACCACTCGTTCGTGGCGGTGTTGCCGCCAGTGAATAATTCAGAATAAAATCATTATGCTGTTATTCGATGTGAGCACAATAGTTATTATAATAATTTTCTGAAATAGTTCTTTATTCGAAGTGATTTGAGAAATAATTAACAATTATGGGTGCATTTATCTTAAAGCTTGTTTTATTACCCCCTTTTATTTTAAAAAATGTTAGAATCATATTGAGAATGATTTATTAAAAAGTACCCAGAATGTAGGGAGTCGATGATGGGGAAAAAACTTTTATTTGCAGCTGTTGCTGCTGGGTTATTTGTACTGTCAGGTTGCCAAAATAATATTGGCTTATCACTTGATGGAAAAATTGTAGACCAAACTTACAATAGTATTCTGCCTTGTGCCGATTGCTCTGGTATCGACACAACAATTCTTGTTAATCAAGATGGCTCTTATGTTATGGAGCAAAGCTATCAAGGTTCACCTGATGATAAACGTAGTTTCTTTGAATCAGGAACATGGGTATTAGGTAAAGATAAGCTGACGTTGACTAATAGCTATGGTGAGAAAAGCTATTACTTACCTCGTGAAGATAAATTAGTCATGCTTGATATTGATGGTAACGTGATTAATTCAGAGCTGAATTATACTTTAGCTAAGGTTCAGCCTAAACAGCTTGCTGGCGAGTTTACCTATTTTGCCGATGCTGGAACATTTAAAGACTGCCAATCAGGGCGTGTTTACGCAGCCAGTGGTATTGAATTGGAAAAAGGCTATTTCTCAACTGGTGTTGATGGTGGAACACCTGTTTACCTTGAAGTTAATGGTTATTACAGCATTCGTCCTTCAATGGAAGATGGTAAATATGACAGAGCGTTAGTGGTTACTGATGAAAAACCTCGTTTTAATCGCCATGGCTCTTGTGGAAACCATCGTGGTGGCAGAAGTTAAGTTTTAGTCTCTATTTATTTCTAATAAAAAACCCGCTGATGCGGGTTTTTTGTTTTATCAATCCAGCCCTTAAAGATAAAGGGCTTAATAATTAAGCGAGTTGTTCTTTAATAAAGGCAACAACATCGTCAACATTGACTAGTGATTTATCATCACTACGACGCGCTTTATATTCGATTTGATTGTTGTCTAGATTACGATCACCAATCACGATAGTGTGTGGAATACCGATAAGTTCCATATCAGCAAACATTACACCCGGGCGTTCTTTACGGTCATCAAACAGAACATCAATACCCTGAGCACGCAATTCGTCATAAAGTCTGTCAGCAACTTCTTTAACACGATAAGAACGATGCATATTCATTGGTAAAATAGCTACTTGGAATGGTGCAATCGCATCTGGCCAAATAATACCGCGAGCATCATGATTTTGTTCAATAGCGGCAGCAACAATACGAGTTACACCGATACCATAACAACCCATAGTAACAATTTGGTTATGACCTTCTTCGTTTTGTACCGTTGCTTTTAATGCTTCTGAGTATTTTGTGCCAAGTTGGAAAATATGACCAACTTCAATACCACGTTTGATCAGTAATGTTCCTTTACCGTCAGGGCTTGGATCGCCTTCAACAACATTACGGATATCAGCAATTTCAGCAACAGGCAGGTCACGCTCCCAGTTGATACCAAAATAGTGTTTACCATCAACGTTTGCACCAGCACCAAAATCACTCATTACAGAGACAGAACGATCCATAATAACGGGTAGTGGCAGATTAACTGGACCTAATGAACCTGGACCTGCATTTACAGCTTGGCGGATTTCTGCTTCAGTAGCGAAAGTTAAAGGTGTTGCAACGATAGCGCATTTTTCTGCTTTAACTTCATTAAGCTCGTGATCGCCACGAACTAATAATGCAACTAATGGGTGACCACTTTCTTTCGTACCATGAACAATTAGTGTCTTAACTGTTTTTTCAATTGGCAAATTAAATTGTTCAACTAATTCAGCAATTGTTTTAGCGTTTGGTGTATCTACTAAACGTAATTCTTCAGTCGCAGCTGTTCGTGGCGTGGCAGGCATTACTGCTTCTGCTAATTCGATATTGGCTGCATAGTCAGAGCCTGTAGAGAAGACGATATCATCTTCACCGCTGTCAGCTAAAACTTGGAATTCATGAGAGGCGTTACCACCAATAGAGCCTGTATCTGCAAGTACTGGACGGAAATCTAAACCAATACGTGAGAAAATTTTGCTGTAGGCTTCATACATTCTGTCGTAAGTCTCTTGTAAAGACTCTTGAGAGATATGGAAAGAGTATGCATCTTTCATGATAAATTCGCGAGAGCGCATAACACCAAAACGAGGGCGTACTTCATCGCGGAATTTAGTTTGAATTTGATATAAATTCAGTGGAAGTTGTTTGTAAGAGGTAATTTCATTACGAACAATATCAGTAACAACCTCTTCGTGGGTTGGGCCTAAAACAAATGGGCGCTCGCCTCTGTCTGAAAAACGCAGTAACTCAGGGCCATACTGTTCCCAACGACCACTTTCTAGCCATAAGTCAGCGGGTTGAACAACGGGCATTGAAATCTCAAGTGATCCAGCGTTGTCCATTTCTTCACGAACAATTTTTTCAATTTTTCTTAGAACACGAACCCCTGTCGGCATCCAATCATAAAGACCAGAAGCGAGTTTGCGGATCATGCCTGCGCGAAGCATAAGTTGATGGCTGACAATTTCTGCATCAGCAGGTGTCTCTTTTAAAGTAGAGAGCAAATAGTGGCTAGTACGCATTATTAGGTTCCATTAGAACAAAAATACTTAGGCTGACTGTCACGCCAGTCTATATCAATATAATTAGAGAAAGACTTTAGTCTACCAGTGACTTAGGTCTGCCAAAAGGGGCAAAGCATTTTTTTCAATCTGATTTGTCTAAAGACATGAGAATGACTCTCAGATTAGACTATCCATGATAGCAATATCAATGAAGATAATAGCAAGTTACCGCGGTTCTATACTAAGAACAAGTGTCTGTTGTCCATTGACTTGCCAGCGAACATTAAATTCGAGTAAGTGTACCGCATAAATTCTATCACTTTGTTTGCCCTTTTTATAAGCAGGACGAGGATCTTGCTGTAATACTTGGGTAATAAAACGTGAAAGATGAGGGTACTCATTGGCATAGTATTGCAGTTGTTCTGATGCAATCTGTGAAAAGAAAATTGGCATTTCGCTACTAGGTGCTTCTTGTGCAAACCCTGCGATTGCATTTGGGCGCGATTCTGCAAACGGTAAATAAGGTTTGATATCAAGAATAGGAGTGCCATCCACTAAATCAAGGCTACCCAATTCTAAAATAACAGACTGGTTGTCCGTATTTACTTTTTTCAATTCAACCAATGACATGCCAATTGGGTTGGGGCGAAAGGTTGAGCGAGTTGCAAATACTCCAATTTTGGCATTTCCACCTAATCTAGGGGGGCGAACGAGAGGATGCCAACCTTGTTGTGCTGTTTGATGAAAAACAAAGATCAACCAAAGGTGACTAAATTGCTCTAAGCCTCGAACTGCATCAGGGTGATTATAAGGTGTATGTAGAATAAGTTGACCGCCGCCATCCTGGATCAATCCAGGTTGGCGTGGAACGGCAAATTTTTCTTTATAAGGGCTTGAGATATGCCCTATAGGATTCATTTGGTAGGTGTTCATTTGGTAATGAGTAATGCTGTGCCTTCACAAATAGCGGATTGATAGCAACCTAAGCCTGTGACAATTTGGCATTCATGCAATAAAACGGCATTCGCATTTTTGTAAGCTGCTTTTGCTGCCATACTTTTTTTAGCAATAGGTAAACTTGCTGGTGGATCTTGCAATGTTTGACGACAAGATTCACCAGCGACGATACCGAGATCTTTAAAAGGAGCACCTAAAAGGTCTTCTGTTTTTTCAACAATACGCACTGAAGGTAAAGTCTGTGATCTTGGTTTTGGTGGCTGTCCGGGTTTATTTAAACGCATATCCGTAAATTTAGACTGATCAACATCAGATGATTTTTGCATTGAACAGCCTGTCATAAACAGCGCCATGATGCCAATAAGTAGCAAGCGCATGTGCATGGGTAATATCCTCTTTATTATTGTCTATACAAAAATTAAACGGCACTAATTTAATGCAAATTAGCCAAGTAAAAAAGAGAAAGGCGAACAAATGTCCGCCTTTTTTATAATTAAGTTAAATTTTAACGTATTACCAGCCTTTTACAGCACCGCCGTTAAAGATTTTATTTGCAGCACTATCTACTTCATCAGTTTGGTAAGCTTGGATAAATTTCTTCACATTCTCACTGTCTTTATTATCTTCACGGGCAACAATGATATTTACATATGGAGAGTCTTTATCTTCAACAAAAATACCGTCTTTTGCTGGTGTTAAGTTTACTTGGCTAGCATAAGTTGTATTGATTACCGCTAAATAGATTTTTTGATCATCTAATGAACGTGGTAATTGAGGTGCTTCTAATTCTACTAATTTTAGATTTTTAGGATTTTCAATAATATCTAAAGAAGTTGGTAATAAGCCCACACCATCTTTTAATTTAATTAAACCTACTTTTTCTAATAACAGCAGTGAACGGCCTAAGTTAGTTGGATCGTTAGGGATAGCGACTTGAGCACCATCAGGTAAATCGGCTAAATCAGTAATTTTTTTAGAGTAACCTGCAATAGGATAAATAAAGGTATTTCCTACAGCTGTAATTTTGAAATTACGATCTTTAATTTGCTGATCTAAATAAGGTTTGTGCTGGAATGCATTAAGATCGATATCACCACGACTCAATGATTCATTCGGCATTACGAAGTCATTGAAAGTAACGAGTTCTACATCAAGACCGTATTTATCTTTAGCAACTTGTTTTGCTACTTCGGCAACTTGTTGCTCAGAGCCAGAGATAACACCAACACGAATATGGTTTGGATCTTTTTCTTTTTCACCACAACCAGCTAATGCTAATGCGCCAACTAAAGCACTTACGACTGCGAGCGATTTAAATTTCAATGACATACATTCACCCTTATTTGATCCGTTAACTAAAAGGTTTCGATTTAATAATTGAAACCTTCAATTTAATTATTTATGTGTTGTCAGCTTCACTAAGCGATCGCCGAAAAACTGAATGATAAAAACAAGAATAACGAGTAGAACAATCACAATATTCATTACAGTTGCATTATAGCCAACGTAACCATATTGATAACCAATTTGACCTAAACCACCTGCACCAACAGCACCACCCATTGCTGAGTAACCAACTAATGTAATCAGTGTAATAGTTGCAGCGTTAATCAAGCCTGGTAAAGATTCTGGTAATAAAATTTTCTTAATAATTTGCATTGGTGTTGCACCCATAGAACGAGATGCTTCAATTAATCCTTGTGGGATTTCCAATAGCGTATTTTCGACCATGCGAGCAATAAAAGGTGCGGCTGCAACAGTTAATGGCACGATAGCTGCTTGTAAGCCAATAGATGTTCCTACAACCAAACGAGTAAACGGGATCATCCATACAAGTAAGATAATAAAAGGGATTGCCCTGAAAATATTCACAAGTGCTGAGATAACACGATAGGCAGGTGGATTTGCCATAATTTGTTCAGGACGTGTGACATAAAGTAAAACACCAAGTGGTAGCCCAATAACAAAACCAAAGAAGCCTGAAACGAAGGTCATGACTAAGGTTTCCCAGATCCCACTAATTAATAAATAAACCATTCCTTCAGACATAACCGAGAACCTCTACTTTCACATGATGCTCTTCTAAAAACGCAATCGACTTTTCAGTATTACCATTCTTACCGTGTAGTTCAGCTAACATCACGCCAAACTTCACCCCACCGGCATAGTCCATTTGTGAACTTAAGATATTAATATCTGCGTCAAAACGACGTGCAACGATGGACATTAATGGTGCATCAACTGATTGACCGTTAAATTCAAGTTTCAATAATGGGAATAAACCTTCTTCCCACTCTGGTTTCATACGTTCTTTGTAATCTTCAGGAATATCCAATTGTAGTGTTGATTGGATAAATGCCTGAGAAACTGGTGTTTTGGGATGAGAGAAAACTTCACTCACGGCATCACTTTCAACTAATTCACCACCACTTATTACTGCAACCTGATCACAAATGCGTTTTACAACATCCATTTCATGAGTGATTAATAAAATGGTGAGGCCTAAACGACGGTTAATGTCTTTTAATAATTCTAAAATAGAGCGTGTTGTCGCTGGATCAAGTGCGCTAGTTGCTTCATCACATAATAAAACGTTCGGTGAGTTTGCTAGTGCGCGTGCAATTGCAACACGTTGCTTTTGTCCGCCAGATAAGTTTGCTGGGTAATACTCTTTCTTATCTGACAAACCGACTAGTTCAAGTAATTCATTAACACGCTTATTAATTTCAGTACGAGGCGTATTATCAAGTTCTAATGGCAGCGCCACATTATCAAACACTGTACGAGAAGACAGTAAGTTGAAATGTTGGAAAATCATGCCAATACCACGACGTGCTTTTGTTAACTCTTTATCAGATAACTTTGTTAGATCACGACCATCAACAAGCACTTCACCTGAAGTTGGCTTTTCTAACATATTCACACAACGTATAAGTGTACTTTTACCCGCTCCTGACGATCCGATAACACCAAAAATCTGCCCTTGAGGCACATGCAGGTTAATGTTTGATAGCGCTTGTATTGAACGCTCTCCCTGCTTAAACACTTTGTTTATATTCGTCAGTTTAATCATGTTTTTCTTTATATAAGTAGATATGGGACATAAAGACTATTCTGCCCGAGTTAAAATAGATGTTAAGGTGTCTAGACGGCTAAGTCAATAAAAAAGAGTTGAAGACTAATAAAGAAAGAAAGCCGTGGATATCATTCTCTATATAAGAAAAAACATGCGATACTAATAAAAATATCTAAATGGAGTAATGCTGTGAGTAAGGGGATTTCTGCGATTTTCTTAGATCGCGATGGAACTATTAATATAGACCATGGTTATGTGTCTGAAAGTGATAACTTTGAGTTTATCGATGGCGTCATTGAGGCAATGGCTGAATTAAAAGCTATGGGATATGCCTTGGTACTAGTGACTAATCAATCGGGTATTGGTCGTGGCTACTATAGTGAAGATCAATTTTTACACCTAACAGAATGGATGGATTGGTCTTTGGCTGATAGAGGTGTTGATTTAGACGGTATCTATTATTGTCCTCATCATCCTGATGCCACTGTAGAAGAATATAAGAAAGAGTGTGATTGTCGCAAACCAGCCTCAGGTATGTTTATGGATGCAAAAGCACAATTAAACATCGATATGGCTTCTTCTTATATGGTAGGTGATAAAAAAGAAGATATGTTGGCAGCAAAAGCTGCGGGAGTGGGTCATAAAATTCTTGTTCGCACAGGAAAAGAGATAACTGAAGAAGCACAACAGTGTGCAGATTTTGTTCTCGATAGCCTTGCAGACTTGCCAAAATGGCTAAAAAGCCACAAAAAATAGGCACTTCGTTTAATTTACCAACAAACGAACATTTTTTTTAAAAAAACTATTGCCAGCCTCAGAAAACTCCCTATAATGCGTCCTCGTTGTCACGGCACAGGGCGCTAAGCGAACTGACTGAGAGAACAAAGAAAAAAAGTGAAAAGCCTTGAAAATAAACGCTTGACACCAAATGAGGAAGATGTAGAATGCACCTCCTCGCAACAACGCAGAAGGCCGGAAACGGCAGCGAATGTTGCACTGCTCTTTAACAAATTATCAGACAATCTGTGTGGGCACTCGCAGAGACGATATCTTCTAAAATATTAGATGTATCAAGTCTTGAAGAGTGAACAACAAAAGTAAATTCATTTATGAATAGCTAAGTTTTC
>NZ_JAABNI010000017.1:0-2373 GCF_009915995.1 Proteus sp. G2618
TATTGGATTTTACCTCAATTAAGAAATATTCAATCTAGAGGAATGATAGCAAAAGCAAAAGATAAATCTTGTTATTATGAATTACAGTTAATTCATAATTTACCTAAAAAAATACTTAATCAAGATTTTGATGAAAGTGATATTTCATTTTTAAATTTTCAAGCTAAAACATATACTGAGAAATGTAGTTCAAAAATAAGTATATTGTATGATGGCAATGTAAAGCATATCAAAATGTTATTTGATTTGGTTCCTAATGAATTACGTAACCGATTACGATGGGATGGACCTGTTATCTAGAATTTTTTATAATGTTATTCATAAATTAAATGGAAAAAGATGATAGATTCTAACTTTAAAATCGACTTTTTAAGTGACAATAAATATGAGAATATTACTATCGAAATTTCATAAAAAATAAATATTTTGTCAATTAAATAAAGATAGTGGAATCGATAAAATAGAAATTTAATTTTTAATGATAGCAGATTTTTAAGTAAAGATGAAAAGCATAAATTTACTTTAGATGATTTTATGACTATTTTTAATAGTACCAAATTAGATTTAACTAATGTTTAATATTAATCCATCTTCTATTTTAGAATATGAGCCTATGCAGTTTAAGTATTGTAGGTAATTAAATTACTATTAGTCCTCTAAACCATTTACGTATGGATCATTGGATCGGCTAGGGAATACCTGATAGTGCAATTATTACATTAAAAAGCAATTGTAGTGACGAGGTTTTAGGTGTCTCAATAAAAGAGGCATTTACGCGTTGTATTAGTCGGAAAGTTTAAATGGATACTAAATAAAATCACCTTATACCTAATTATGGGTAAGGTGATTTTTTATTATATGAATTTATCTATGAATAATAATCAATTAATAAATTATTTACATACTGTCTATCCAGAGCTTCCTATCAATATTCATAAAATAAAGGGGTATTCTGATGATGAGATAAAAAAATTTGAACGTTTATATCGTATTAACGTAACAGAACAACTATATGATTTTCTAAGTTGTATGGGGCGTTGCAGTGGTGGTTTTTTGGGGTGATCCTTTCATTATGATGCTAATACAGGTGAATATATTAGTGTAAAGACATTAAATACCCAAACAGCCTCAAGGATTAAAAATCCAAAATCAATAGAAAATACATTAAATACATATATTTCAACTATAGATAAATATTCAGGAGAAAGAAGGGGAAGAGCTGAGATTTTACCAAGTGATGTTAAATCAAAAACTCTAGAACTAGGTGTTCCTGCAAGAACAACCAAAGAACAATGGGATGCTATTAATGACTCTATCAAAAATGCATCTTCAAAAAATATTAAGATTAATATTACAATAGTTGAGGAGTAAATAGTGTCTATATCAAAAAAAAATAATTCAAGAGCAAATGTCTATTTTAACAATGATTATTATATTATAATAACCCTTTCAAAAAGTGGTATTTATTTGATGGATTTTAAAAAAGGTTATAAGGTTTTATCCAAAGATCCACTTGATGCTGATTTGGGTTTTTTTACAAGAAATGCATTAATCCAAAGCGAAATATTAGATGCTAATTCATCTGAATATCATGAAATGCGTAATGATGAAAAATCATATTCTGAATGGATAAAGAAAATAATTAAAGAGTATGATTATAAAAATAAAACGACACTATTCAAAAATATGAACTTATGTAGTGTAAATGTGACTGATGGTATCATATTTATTATTCCTTATGATCACTTACGATTGGATAATTGGATTGGTAAAAGCATACCTAACAACGCAATTATTACGTTAAAAAGCAATTGTAGTGATGAGGTTTTAGGTGCCTCAATAAAAGAAGCATTTACACGTTGTGTTAGTCGAAAATTTTAATTTTTTAGGATTAAAATCATAATAATTTATATTGCTTCTTTATTAAGTAATTAAGTGTTAATGACTAAAAATGAAATATATATAGATATGATATATTGGATTTTACCTCAATTAAGAAATATTCAATCTAGAGGAATGATAGCAAAAGCAAAAGATAAATCTTGTTATTATGAATTACAGTTAATTCATAATTTACCTAAAAAAATACTTAATCAAGATTTTGATGAAAGTGATATTTCATTTTTAAATTTTCAAGCTAAAACATATACTGAGAAATGTAGTTCAAAAATAAGTATATTGTATGATGGCAATGTAAAGCATATCAAAATGTTATTTGATTTGGTTCCTAATGAATTACGTAACCGATTACGATGGGATGGACCTGTTATCTAGAATTTTTTATAATGTTATTCATAAATTAAATGGAAAAAGATGATAGATTCTAACTTTAAAATCGACTTTTTAAGTGACAATAAATATGAGAATATTACT
>NZ_JAABNI010000018.1:0-62525 GCF_009915995.1 Proteus sp. G2618
ATGAAAATCACAGAGCAAATCTTAGCGTTGTACAAAGTCGGTGAAGTAGTAGATCGCGACATTGTTATTCGTTATTTAGACACTAATTTAGCTGGCGCATCAAGAGCACTGGCACACCTTTGGACTTTAGGTGCATTAGTCAGAATTAGCGAAGAACGTCCATTACGCTACAGAGTAACTAAAGAGGCAGAAAGAGTTTATTCAGCAATAACAGAATCACGTAAATCAGGTGAGTCAGTCTACATTGAAAAGTTGAATATTCAGAAGGCTAAAAAATGCTCGTTGCCAACTATCAAATGGGTAAAACACGCCACTTCTAATTTTGCACTCATGGGGAAATTACCAACCGAGCCCTACGATTCATTAGTAAGTTCAGTAAGAGGTAATCACTAATGCTAACTAAATACATTTTGTTCGTTGGTTTTTGGTTTGTAGTGACATTGCTAATTGGCTTATGGGGGACTTATGCCTGAACTCATGCTCACATTGCCATTTCCACCTAGTGTTAACTCGTATTGGAGAAACATTAAGGGTAGAACGCTGATCAGTGAAAAAGGGCGTAAGTTTCGAATTAACACCATTGCTTCTGTATATGAGCAGTTAAAACGAAAACCCAAAGCTATTAAAGAAAATGTCTCTGTCCTGGTTCGTTTATACCCACCAACAAAACAGCGCAGGGACATTGATAACTTTTTAAAGGCCCCATTTGATGCATTAACACATGCGGGTATTTGGGAAGATGATCAGCAGGTAAAGCATATGGATGTGATGTTAATGGAAGTCGTAAAGGGTGGAAAGTTAGAAATCACTATCCGCTCATTTAATAACGTGATGTACGGACACGAGTAAGCGTGGAGAGAAATAGCATGATGCAAAGAACAATGGAAGTTTCAGCATTACCTGCAATGAATCGCGAATTAACTATGTCGAGTAGAGATATTGCCAGTTTAACGGGCAGTAATCACTCAGATGTTAAACGTTCTGCAGATAGGCTTTTTATTGCTCAAATTTTAACCCAGCCATTGGCTGAGTTCCCTTTTGAGCATAATGGCAATCAATATACTGAATACCGTTTTAATAAAAGGGACTCACTAGTGCTGGTGGCTCGATTGTCACCTCAATTTACAGCGAAAATTGTCGATCGGTGGCAGGAACTGGAGTCAAAAATGCAACCAATCATTCCTCAAACATTACCAGAGGCATTGCGATTAGCTGCAGACTTGGCAGAAGAAAAACAAAAGCTAGAAAGTGAGTTGGCGATTGCCATGCCTAAGGCTCAGTTTGTTGATAATTATGTTTTATCCACTGGTTCTATGACATTTCGACAAGTGTGTAAATTACTGCAGGTGAAAGAAACGGATTTTCGCTGTTTTCTAATAGATAAGAAAATCATGTATCGCCTGAATAATACTTTTACGCCTTATCAAACCCATGTAGACCTTGGTCGCTTTGAGATAAAGACAGGCACTAACCAAACCAATAACCATGCATTTGCACAATCACGGTTTACCGCTAAAGGCGTTAAGTGGATCGCAGGGTTATGGGCTGAATATAAAGTAGGGGATATCATCTAATGAAATTACTGTTAACACCCTACATTCAGCCAGAACTTGGTGTTGTGTTACTTAAACCGGGTGCTGAATTACTCGAGCAATTTAAAAAGCACCATCGTGTGATTATCAGTGATGTGCCTAAAAGTTTAGATGTGTTGCCCTCTGGTGCATTAACGGGTGATGAACAGCCTATTTTAAACAATAAGCACATCGTCCAATTTCTTAATAGCAAAAAAGTGATCCATACCATTGATAAAGTATCACCGATGGATACGTGGGTTATCCGTAATATCAAGTGCTGCCAGATTGATAATGATGAAGATAATTACCATCATCACGAATTAGTAACGACATTTCATGAAGCGGGCGTGATCCGCACTTGTTGGCATCATGATAACCATATTAGAAATTCATTTGCTGGGTGGGTTGCTGAATTAGCTCATAAAAATCGTATCAATTGGATGTTGGATACTATTCGTTTTCGCTTGAGATTAGATGATGACCACCAGCTAACGATACCTGATTTTTTCTCATTTGCGGTTATGCATAACTTGGTTGATGAATTACCCGAAGCGATATTGCGCCAGATTTTAAATTGGTCAGATAAACAAGAAGAACGCAGAGTTCACGGTGGTTTTCCAGAAGCTGACATTATCCCAAGCAACGTAACAGCATTATCTGCAATGAATGAGCGGTTAGATGCCATAAAGCCGGTTATTAAAGTTGCGGTTGATCCTGAGCCACCAGCGTCATTTCTTCTTAAACCTAAAATGCAACGTTGGGAAAATACCAACTGGTTGCAATGGGTGAAGACTCAACCATGTTGTGTGTGCGGGCAACAGGCTGATGATCCGCACCATATTATTGGTCATGGCATGGGTGGAATGAGCACTAAGACTCATGACTTATTCACTATTCCATTGTGTCGCATTCATCATGACGAGTTACATCGTGACCCAAAACAGTGGGAAGCCTCTCACGGCAATCAACTCGATTTGTTATTTCATTTTTTAAACCGTTCATTAGGCATCGGTGCATTTATTTAACGTGTGTACGGCACGAGGAGTATTAGGCATGAGAGATATGCAGGAAGTTTTATCGCGTTGGGGAGCATGGTCAGCGAATGAGGGTAATAGTGTGGATTACTCATCAATAGCTGCAGGGTTTAAGGGATTGCTCCCGAGCACAAACAAAAGTCGTGTTTCTTGCTGTGATGATGATGGAATAATTATTGATTCAGCTGTTGGGCAATTAATAAAAGTAGGAAGGAAAGACGAATACGATTTGATAGAAAAACACTATATAAAGAATATTTCAAAATCAGCAATCGCAAGGGATATGAAGTGTTCAGAGGGTAAAATTAGACAAAAACTCATGATAGCAGAAACCTTTATTGATGCTTGTTTAATTATGACTGGTGTAGTTTTAGAAATGGATGAATGGACAAATAAAACAACAATTGACAGTTAAATGCTTTTCGTTACGAATTTTGGGTGCTAATGTGATAAGAGTGAATACGTTGTCACCTAACTTATAGAATGAAACCTCGCGCATAGCGAGGTTTTTATTTATTTGTTAACAGGTCTTTTTGAGTTAGATCTATAAATGGTTTTACTTATCTCAGAAGTAAAATAGTCTTCATCAAGGAATGTTAATAGGTTTTTTATTTCTTTTTTGGTGGTCGGCATAGCTATCACTTCAACCCCAGATGCATCAGTTGTTGTTTTGAGGTCAAATTTAACTTTTTTTGCAGCAGATTTTAATTTTTTTAAATCAATGTCTAATACGCCTGAATTATTAATTAAGGTAATTTTAGTTCTAACGACAGTATCCGCCACTGAAAGTAAATCAAATCCAACTTCTGTTTTAAATTTACAATGTTGACTAAAAGATTTCACATCGTCGTCAGTTGCTTCACTAAAATATTTTTCCATATCAAAAATGGATCTTAATCGTTGAAAGCTTTTAAATTTAATCGTCTTTCCTTCTATTACTGCGACAAGCTTATCATCTAGATTAAATCCAACTCCATCCATCATGGAAAAGGTTTTTTTACTCAGCCACAGAGAGCGATCTATGTTGAGTATTTGACCTTTGTTAAATGACTGAATGGCTATTTTATCTGGACTGTTTGGGAATGCAGTACAAACAAATAAACATTTTATTCCTGACATAGGAATTTTTTTATGGTCAAGTTTGGGTATTGCAGTGTTTCTATTAATAGCATCGATTAGAGGTAATGCTTCATCGAAATCATCTAGAAAAAAACACTCATTATATCTAGGGGAATACCCAGCATAAAACTCGATTTGTTGGTCGTAATGGCTTTTGAAATATTCAAATTGTTGTTGAAATATTTCAGTAACTTTTTTATCTGTAGCTTTATCTGTGACTATTCTAACAATAGGGATAGCAACATCCTTATCCATGAGAGCAAATAATGGCATATTAGTATCATCCAACATGTAAGTAAGTGTAATCAGTTAGTTGTACAACTGTGAATTTTTTATTCTTTATATCTAAAATAACGTCTTTAGAGATTAGAACAAAACCGACCCCAGTATCATCTTCTGCTTCATAAAACTTATATCCCATCGCTGATAATAATGGATTGAAATTATAGTTTTCAGAAAATGAAATATAGAATAATAAAGAAGCGTAAAAAAATAGAGCATACTTCCAATCAGTAGAGATAGAATCCGTGCCTAAGAGAGGGAACAAGTAGCTTATGAAGTAGTTTGTTACCTCTTTATTAGCTGGTGATATTGAATCAATGTTTTTAGTTAGTTCACATAATCGTTGCTTAGCAATATGTATAAAAAATACACAAGAAAAAAAGCTTAAAACACAAACAGTCACGGACGAATAGACAAGCCACATAGAGTCTTTGATAAATCCAATGAAAGCAAGGGTTATACACACTGGTGCAATTGAACTTGCTGTTAGTAATAATCTGGCTAGTTTATTCATAAACTGTTTCCTTTCCCTAATATACTGTTTATTTATACAGTATAGTATAGAAAAACACATCAAACCATAACTAAGCGCCGCCTGAATGTGGGGTGCTATTATAGGTACTACAAAGAATAGCCTAGTTAATGATTTAGGTTAAGAGATTCTTCTTATTACGCACTAATCACTTCACACAATAACTGTGTGCCTGTATTCCTTTAACTAAACTCGGACACTCCGTAGGGGGTGTATATGCGCATGGAAAAATTGACCAATGCTACCTACGGAACGGCTGGCTTAACCGCCTTTTTTGCAAGTCTCTCACTTTATGAATGGGGATTTGTAATAGGGATGGGATTCAGCATGCTCCTTGGATTAGCAACTTACTTTATGACACAGCGAGAACAACGGAAACGAACAGCGTTATTTGCTGAATTAGTTCATCGCAATTGTTCTAGCGATCAGCAAGACATAGAAAAGATAGTTGGCGAGATGCTAACTAAAGCTAAAAAGGACATTTAATGAATCTAAAACAAAAGGTAGCTGCAGTTGCGAGTGCTGGTGCGGTAAGTATTGCGATAACAGTGATTGGTTACTTTGAAGGTGTTCGTTATGAACCTTATCGTGATGTTGCTGGAATTCTGACGGTTTGTTATGGCCACACTGGAAACGACATCATTCAAGATAAGACATACACACAGCAAGAATGTGATGAATTACTGCAGAAAGACTTTATCAGAACTCAACAGCAAGTTGATGTCCTGGTTAAAGTGCCAGTCGATGATAAAACAAAAGCTTCTCTATATTCCTTCGCTTTTAATGTGGGTACCACAGCTTTTGCACGTTCTACGTTGCTAAAGAAATTAAACGCAGGTGATCAGTATGGCGCTTGTGAAGAAATGAAACGCTGGGTTTATGCTGGTGGAAAAGTATGGAGAGGGTTAGTCAGTCGTAGAGATGCGGAGTCAGCACTATGTCATGGAAACCTTTAATTATCATTATCAGCTTTATCCTCATATTACTCATCACGGTTGCTGGTGGCATTTATCTCTCGATTGATAATTCATGTATTAACGATAAAGCAAGCTTAGACAAGCGCTGTCAGATAGCTCTCTCACATCATCGGTACTAATTATGAAGCATTGGAAACTTTACATTGTCATTGTGATAGTGGGTATTATTGCTGGTGGTGGCGTACTGATTAATGCACAAGCGAAAAGAATTAACACACTGACAGAAAACAACAAAGAACTTATGTCCACACTCGAAGAGCAAAAAGCTATCAATACTGATTATCAAGTACGCATAGAGCGACTAAATCAACTTGATACAAGGCACACACAGGAGCTTGTTAATGCAAAGAATGAAATTAGTCGCTTGCGTGATATTAGTGAGCGTAATCCTGAACGGGTGTACATCAAAGCCGAGTGTCCAAAAATCCCCACCACTTCCACCACCAGCATGGATGATGCAACCACCGCCAGACCTACTGACACCGCTATCCGAAATTATTGGTTACTCAGAGAGCGAATTGCACAGTCAGAGCAAATAATTAAAGGACTACAGAATTACATCGATACTCAATGCAATATTTATTAATCAGTTAACTACTTATTTAGCTTAATTTCATCAGCTAATTGTATTGCTTTATTAGCTAGGTTAAGTAATTCTTTCAGTGTGTCATAGCTGTGACCATTGGCGCTACAAAAGGATTCTGGCTTAAAATCTTGCACTATGGCTTGTAGTATTTGGTGAAAAATAACTAAATTTTTAGCAGTAGTTGGCTTTAATAAACCTACGTATGCAATATTCGCATCATAAAAGCGAGCATAGTTATCAGGAATCAGGATGTTGAATGATATCGATTGATCTTTGGGAAGTGTTTGTAGTGTACTTTCTAGATCTGTGATATATCCCCTTATATTAATTATCTCAACTAATGATTCGACTTCAGCAATAAATCCTGCTGTATATATTTCAACATTTCTCCTATGTCTTCTTCTTTCCATGTATAAGCCACTACAGGCAGTAATTCCTGCACCAATAAGAGAACCAATTAGAGCTGTAACTGCGGGGAAAATAGTAGGGTTGAAAATATTCATAATAAAAAATCCTTATATTTTGATAGTTACTAATAATAACCTGAACTCATGTTAATAATAGATATAGATTTTTTTAAGGAGATCGGATGCCACCTCGCATACCTCGCGCATGTCGTAAACAGGGATGCGCTAAGACAACAACAGAACGTAACGGTTACTGTGAAGACCATCAGAACCTAGGGTGGGAAACCCACCAGCAAGGTAAGAGCCGCCATCAACGTGGTTATGGTACCAAGTGGGATAAGTTACGAGCTCGTATACTCAAGCGTGATAAGTATCTGTGCCAAGAATGCTTAAAAGCAGGGCGAGCAACCGAAGCAAAAACAGTTGACCATATAATTGCTAAGGCGCATGGGGGTACCGATGCGGAAGAGAACCTTCAGTCGTTATGTATTCCATGCCATAGAACTAAGACCGCAAAAGAAAGAATCTAATATTAAATATAACCTATTGATATATATTAATTAAATAAACCTGTAAAAATATTTATCTTCATCTTGAAATTATAACGTATAGGGAGGAGGGGCGGGTCAAATCCCTACCACTCTCGCCACCTAGGACCGCCCCCTTACCTCTTTTCACATCACCGCAGGTTAGAAAACTTTTTTTGGGGAACCCCAAGCAATTATTGATAGGAGATTTCTATTATGGCTGGACCGCCTAAAACCCCGTCACATCTGCAATTGGTGAGGGGGAACCCATCAAAACGACCGATTAATAAAAAAGAGCCAAAACCGCCAAAAGGGGTACCCCCAACTCCGAAGCATTTCACTAAGCAAGGTAAGTATTGGTTTAAGCGTATTGCTGAAGAACTTGATGCAATGGGTGTCATGAGTCAGATGGATGCTAAGGCATTGGAGTTACTCGTCGAAGCTTACACTGAATATCGACATCATTGTGATGTTCTCGATAAAGAAGGCTATACCTACAAAAACAATACAGAAAGTGGATTGATGATAAAGGCGCATCCATCTGCTGCAATGAAGGCAGACGCATGGAAACGTATTCGCGCCATGTTAAGTGAATTTGGTATGACTCCCGCTTCTCGAACAAAAGTCACCATGAAGACTCCAGCAGAAGAGGATCCATTTACAGCATTTTTAAAAGCGAGAGATTAAAGATGGCAAAGGTTATTGATGGCATTCGTTATGCTGAGAAAGTAGTGACAGGGAAAATTGTTGCAGGTGAATTGGTTAGGCTTGCTTGTCAGCGGTTTCTCGATGATTTAAAGGAAGGTGAGAAACGAGGAATAACGTTTAGTGAACCTCGTGCTCAGCATATTTTGAATTTCTATAAGTTTGTTCCTCACGTCAAAGGTGCATTGGCGGGCAAACCCATAGACCTGATGGATTGGCATATTTTTATTCTCATCAATATCTTTGGGTTTGTTCGTCCATTAACTGATGAAAGTACGGGTGAAGTAGTCCTTCGTAACGATGGTAGCGGACGTCCTGTTATGGTTCGTCGATATCGAACAGCTTATAACGAGGTGGCGCGAAAAAATGCAAAATCCACATTGTCATCGGGTATTGGGCTGTATATGACCGGTGCTGATGGTGAAGGTGGTGCCGAAGTTTACTCAGCAGCTACAACGCGTGATCAGGCTCGTATTGTATTTGAAGATGCGAAGAACATGCTGAAAAAGTCCAAAGCGACATTGGGGCGTTTATTTGAATTTAATAAACTCGCTATTTATCAAGAAGAAACTGCCTCTAAGTTTGAACCGCTTTCCAGTGATGCTAATAATCTTGATGGTTTAAACATTCACTGCGGTATTGTTGATGAATTGCATGCACACAAAACTCGTGATGTGTGGGACGTATTAGAAACCGCTACCGGTGCGCGTCTGCAGTCTCTTCTTTTTGGTATCACGACCGCAGGTTTTAATAAAGAGGGGATTTGTTACGAGTTACGGGATTACGCGATTAAGGTTCTTCGTGGTCAAGTGGATGATGATTCTTTCTTTGGCATTATCTATACGCTAGATAAAGACGATGACCCCTTTGATGAAACCGTGTGGCAAAAGGCAAATCCGGGGCTCGGTATTTGTAAACGTTGGGATGATTTACGTCGTTTAGCCAAGAAAGCCAAAGAGCAGGTCTCTGCACGGATTAACTTCTTCACAAAACACATGAATATTTGGGTAACAGCCGAATCTTCATGGATGGACATGATGAAGTGGGATGATGCACCTGAACTCGCACCTCAACATGAATTAAAAACCTATCCATTATGGGTGGGCGTTGACCTTGCTAATAAGATTGATATTTGTGCCGCGGTAAAAGTGTGGCAACAGCCTACCAATGGGCATGTTCATGCTGATTTTAAATTCTGGTTACCTGAGGAGAGATTAGAACGCTGTTCTCGCCAAATGGCTGAACTTTACCGAAAATGGGCAGATATGGGGTGTCTTGAATTAACTGATGGTGAAGTTGTCGATCACGCTCAAATTAAAGAAGAAATCATAGCGTGGGTGGATGGTGAAAATTTAAAAGAACTGGGTTTTGACCCGTGGAGTGCGACACAATTTAGTTTATCACTGGCTGAAGAAGGGTTACCCCTTGTTGAGGTTGCTCAAACGGTGCGTAACTTTTCCGAATCCATGAAAGAGATTGAAGCACTGGTTTATGCAGGTAAGTTTCATCATAGCCAACACCCTGTTATGAACTGGATGATGTCGAACGTCACAGTTAAACCGGACAAAAACGACAATATTTTCCCTAATAAATCTACACCCGAGGCAAAAATTGACGGCCCTGTTGCACTATTTACAGGCATGAGTCGATTATTGGTGAATGGTGGCAGTGGTGGTGACTTCCTTTCCTCTTTAGATCCTAACGAAGACCTTTTATTCCTATGAAAAACTTATTACTTGATATCACTGCACTGGCTGGTGTTGGTGCGGTTATGGCGGGGTGTTATCTAAAATATGGTGTTGCTAACACGCTGATTATCGGTGGTTGCATTGCAATAACCTATGCCTTGGCGGTAGCTATGAGGGGGAAACGTGTTAATTGATGCTCTATTTCGCAACGACTCACCCAGTTTAGAGAACCCTAACACACCGATTACGGCTGACTCTATTGATAATGACGGATTATTTACGGCTGATGTGTATGTTAGCCCTGAAACATCCATGAAATTAGCAGCAGTCTATGCCTGTATTTATGTGCTTTCATCGTCTATTGCCCAGATGCCACTTCATGTAATGCGAAAGTCAGGTAATAGGGTAGAAACTGCGCGTGATCATCCTTTGTTTTATTTAGTTCATGATGAGCCTAACGAGTGGCAAACAAGCTATAAATGGCGCGAAACAAAAGAGCGTCATGTGCTGGGGTGGGGGAATGGTTATACGCACGTTATCCGTAATCGAAAAGGCGAGGTGACAAATTTAGAAGCTTGTATGCCGTGGGAAACGACACTGCTTAATACTGGTGGTCGATACACTTACGGCGTTTATAACGAATTGGGGAATTTTGCCATTAGTCCTGATGACATGATCCATATTCGAGCGTTGGGGAACAATCAGCGTATGGGGTTAAGTCCCATTGCTCAGCATGCGGAAACCATCGGTATGGGGATGAGTGGACAGAAGTATACCAGCTCCTTCTTTGGAGGGAATGCACGTCCTGCGGGGATTGTGTCAGTAAAAGGGGATATACAGCCAGCGGGCTGGGAGCGACTGAAGGATATGTGGCAAAAAGCTTCCCGAATGCTACGAAGCCAAGAAAATAAAACCATGCTTTTACCTGCGGATCTGGATTACAAGGCGCTAACAGTTTCGCCTGTTGATGCTCAATTGATTGATATGCTGAAACTTAATCGCTCAATGATTGCAGGGATCTTCAATGTGCCAGCTCACATGATTAATGACCTCGAAAAAGCTACTTTCTCAAACATCTCAGAACAATCCATCCAGTTTGTACGACATACCATCATGCCGTGGGTAGTGAACTGGGAGCAGGAGTTAAATCGACGCTTATTCACTCGACAAGAGAGAACAGCCGGATTTTATGTGCGATTTAATTTAGCGGGATTACTACGTGGAACACCAAAAGAACGTGCTGATTTCTACCACTTTGCGATTACGGATGGTTGGATGAGCCGTAATGAGGCGCGTGCCTTTGAGGATATGAATCCTGTTGATGGTCTTGATGAAATGCTAGTGAGCGTCAATGCGACTCAGTTCGCAGGGGGAAAAACAGAAGAACCGAAAGGGGATAACGATGAGCAGTGAAAAAGAAACACGATGTTATGTCGGTGAGGTTCGGGCGGAAGCAGGAGAAGAAAATAAACCGACACATATCGTGGGTTTAGGCTCTGTTTTCGATTCCCGATCTGAGCTGATTTATGGGTTCCGTGAAATCATTAAGCCGGGCGCATTTGATGATGTACTCAATGATGATGTGCGCGGGTTATTTAATCACGATCCAAATTATATTTTAGGGCGAACAACCGCAGGAACCTTGTCGCTTAGCGTCAATGAACGTGGGCTTGTTTACGATATTACGGCACCTGATACACAAACCATTCGTGATTTAGTGTTGGCACCGATGCAACGTGGCGATATCAATCAAAGTTCTTTTGCATTTCGAGTGGCGCGGGACGGTGAAGACTGGTACCAGGATGATGAGGGTGTTGTTATTCGTGAAATAACCCGATTTTCTCGACTCTATGATGTCAGTCCTGTCACCTATCCTGCGTATCAAGATGCAGACTCTGCAGTTCGTTCAATGAATGCATGGAAAGAAGCCAGAGACAGTGGCGATCTCCAAAAAGCAATTAATCAAAAATTGGCGCGTGAGCGTCTTATGACTTTACTCAATGCATAAGGTAATACTATGACTATGAAGCTTCATGAATTAAAACAAAAACGTAACACTATCGCGATTGATATGCGCGCCATTCACGAAAAAGTGGGTGATGATGTGATGACAGAAGAGCAACGCACCCAATGGAATAAAGCGCAAACTGAACTTGAAAATTTAGATGCACAAATTCAGCGTGAAGAGCAACTACGCTCATTAGATCAAGATTTTGTTGATGACAAAGAGAAAGAACAGCGTGGCCAACAACCGAATAACCCTGAAACAGAGCAAGCAGAGCGTCGCAATCAAGCGTTTGATCGCTTACTGCGCTGTGGTTTTGGTGAACTTACTGCTGAAGAGCGTCAAGCGGTAAAAGAGATCCGCGCTCAAGGCACCTCACCGGATGAAAAAGGGGGTTACACTGTTCCTACTCAGATGTTAAATAAGATTGTTGATCAAATGAAAGCCTATGGTGGTATTGCAAGTGTGGCTCAAATTTTATCGACTGCCACCGGTCAAGATATTACGTGGTCAACATCTGATGGCACTAATGAAGAAGGTGAATTACTGGGCGAAAACACCGCAGCAGGTGAACAAGATGTTGAGTTTGGCACCGCCATTTTAGGGGCTAAAAAACTCACATCAAAAATCATCCGTGTATCCAATGAGCTACTGCAAGATAGTAGTGTAGATATTCAAGCGTATCTGGCCTCACGTATTGCTCAGCGCATTGGTCGCGGTGAAGCAAAATACTTAATTAAAGGTACTGGTACAGGAACACCTCAACAGCCTTCAGGTTTGGAAACAGCGGTGACAAGCACGGTTGAGGCATCAGGTGCGTCATTAAACTGGAAAGATATTGCCGAATTAGAGCATGCGATTGATCCTGCTTACCGCAATAGCCCTAAATTCCGTCTTGCTTTTAATGATGACACACTGAAAAACCTAAAATTAATGGAAGATGCACAAAAACGCCCTTTATGGCTTCCGTCCATTTCAGGTGTTGCCCCTGCACAAATTTTAGGTATGCAGTATGTAGTTGATCAGGCGATCGACAAAATGGAAGCGGGTAAAAAATTCATCTTCTGTGGTGACTTTGACCGCTTCATTTTACGTCGTGTGACCTACATGACCCTGAAGCGTTTGGTTGAGCGTTATGCTGATTATGACCAAACTGCGTTCTTAGCCTTCCATCGTTTTGACTGTGTGCTTGAAGATACCTCTGCTATTAAGGCATTGGTGGGGAAGGGTACGAGTAGTACTAATAAATAAGCATTAGTAAGTAATAAACCAGTCACCGCTTAATTGCGGTTTTTTTGTGCCTGCGATCGGGATAGGTCGCAGGTATGGGGGATTTATGCCACTACCCACACTAGAAAAATTGAAGCAACAATGTCGATTAGATGAGGGCAGTACATTAGAAGATGAATTACTAAAAACTTATCTGATAGCGGCAAAACAACGCGCTGAAGGGTATATCAATCGACATCTCTACGAAAAAGATATTCCAGAGGGAGATCCTGACGGCCTATTAATTACTGATGATATTGAATTGGCCCTTATGTTAGCGGTTGGAAATTTCTATGAAAATAGAGAAACGGCCGTGTTACCCGCAGGATTTAAGTTATTACTCGATCCCTATCGTCATATTAATTTGTGAGGAATGATGAAAGCCGGTGAACTCAATAAACGCATTTCTCTTTCTCACTATGTTACTGAACGTGATGATTTAGGGAGTGAAAAGGTCGTTTCAAAAAAAGTGGCTGAGGTATGGGCTAAAGCAGAATCGATGTCGAACCGTAAAATTCGTACCGCTGACCAAGATCAGGTCATTGAAACTTATCATTTCACCATTCGTCCCCGTTCTGATGTTGATATGGGGTGGCTGGTGGGCTATCAGGGGCGACTATTTACCGTTCGCGCTGTTGACCGAAATCAGTCTGATAGAACCATTATTACCACGGAGGCGAATATTCAACATGATAGAAGTTGATATTAAGGCTGATCTTGAACGAATTACAGGCTTACTAGCTTATCCGCTAAAACTTCCTTCAGATAAATTAGAAGGGGTTATCTATCAACGGATTAGTGATCCCAAGATAGACTCTGGATTAGCATGTACCTCACTGGTTCAAGCTCGCTTTCAAATCGTTATCCAAATTCCCGATGATTATCAAAAGGCATTAAAACTGGAATCGACTCTCTGTCGTGAGTGGGAAGCTATTCAACACAGTTATATTGGCAACTACCCTGTTCAAACTGTTCAGCGAGGCAATTTTCTGCAGGACATGATTGAGCAAACGGAAAATCGTAAAATCTACCGCATTTATCGTGATTTTATTATCACTTATCCCGAGGGTGCAACGTGATAACCAACCTTAGCGTGACAGGGTTGGATGAATTAGGTCGGAAATTAAAGCAGTTAGAAGTTGAGTTAAAAACCAAAATATTACGTGAAGCAGGGCGAGAAGCCATGCAAGTTGTGAAAGATGATATGGAAGCGCATGCAGGGTTTGATGCAAAAAGCACTGAACCTCATATGCGAGACAATATCACCATCAAAACGACACGAGTAAAAAATACGAATGGGGCTGTTATGGTCACCGTAGGGCCGACAAAACCTCATTATATGAAAGCTCGCGCTCAAGAGTTCGGCACCATCAAACAAGTTGCTCGTCCTTTTATTCGTCCAGCCCTCGATTACAACCAACGTGCGGTGCTCAATACCTTAACTGAGCATATTCGCCATGCCCTTTCTTTATATACTTAGGAGTAAAAATAATGGCAGATCAAAAAACATCGCCAGAATACGCCATGCTTCCCGCGGGCACTATTGTGAAATTTGGTAAAGCGGGTGATACCGTTGAACAAATGAAGCCACTGGTTAACTGTAAGGCATTAGGTGCCACAGGACAATCAGGGAGCTTTGTTGACGTCACGACACTCATCGATAAAAACAAACAATTTATTTCTGACTTACCGGAAGGACCTGAAAAGTCGTTAGGCTTCATTGATGATCCAGAAAATGAAAACTTTGTTGCGTTCTTGAATGCAGCAGAAAAGCGTGAAACGGTGCAGTTTTACTGCGAGCTTCCTAATAAACGTACCGCAACCATGATCCTTTCATTGTCAGGCTGGGAATTAAATGACATCTCAGCGCCTGCTAATGAAGCCATCCAGATCACCGTAAAAGGAAAACAAAATAACCTTGTATGGGGAACTTCTTCTGCAGCATCAACAGGAGATCAGGGTTAATGAAAGGATTAAAAGCCTCTTTACTTACAGCGAAACCTCAAATTATCGAAGTCGATATTCTATGTGGAGTAAAGGTAAACATTCGTCGTATGACGGCTAACGAGTTGATGAATTTGGAACTTGAGGTTTCTGAATTAAATCAACATGGCAAATTACGTGAGGCATCATTACGTAACGTAGGTATGTTGCTGAATTGCTTGGTTGATGATGAAGGTAAACCGATAAGTAAATCGTTACTACCCAAACCAGAAGAATTGGTTAACGTCCATGATAACGCGATCCTCATCGAAGCGATTAACGTCGTGAAGCAACACTCCATTGGCACGTTAGACGAGGCAAAAAAAAACTAACGGATAGCCCATTACTCTATTTTGCTTATCAACTTTCTGAAGAGTTGGGTGAAATTGATCCCTATCGCGTTCTCAATTTGCCTGCCAATACATTACTGGGTTGGCAGGCTTATTTTGCGCTCAAATCAGAAAAACCAGGTGTAATACCACCATCAGATATACCTCCCTCTCCTGAAAGTGCACATCAACCAACAAGCACCTCTAAATCTGTTGAACAGCAATGTTCTGACGTAATGAAAATGATAGGAAGATAATATTATGGCCACTAATTTAGCCGATTTACGGGTTGGGCTATTGCTGAATGACGCCAGTTTTAGAAGCAATATTACAGGCGCATTAAACCATGCAGGGCGTGAAACAGAACGTTTTTCTAATAAAGCAAAGCGTGAAACAAAAGCGGTTGCAGATGGTTTTTATTCAATCAGTCATCAAGTGACGAATGTTGCAGGACGACTGGCGATGTTAGGTGGAGTGAGTTTATCCATTGGTAGCATTTTAAATATTTCTCGCAAGTATAGTCAGGCAATTTCTGATCTGAGTGCGATTACGGGTGCGTCTATTGAGCGCATGAAAGAGTACAGTATTGCTTCTCAAGAAATGGGGCGAACAACGGAATTTGGCGCAATAAAAGTCGCGGATGCCATGAAACTTATTGCGTCAGCAAAACCGTCATTACTGCAGACAGCGGGAGCCTTAGAAGATGTAACGGCTAAATCGATTACCTTGGCGCAAGCTTCAGGTATTGAGTTAGCCGATGCGGCGAAATCTCTTACCTTAAGTCTTAATCAGTTTGGTGAGTCCGCTGTCTCATCTGAGCGTTACATTAATGTGTTAGCAGCAGGTGCGAAATACGGTGCATCTGAAATTAACGAAACAGCACAAGCGATTGTGAAAAGTGGCACCGTTGCTTCTCAAGCTGGTGTTTCATTTGAACAACTTAATGCGTCTATTCAAGTTTTAGCAGGAAAAGGGATCAAGGCCGAAGTTGCCGGTACGATGTTGCGTAACGTTCTATTGGCTTTGGAGCGTTCAGCTGATAAAAACTTGCGTCCATCTGTTGTTGGCCTAGCCACAGCATTAGAGAACCTCGACAAGAAAAACTATTCTACTACTGCATCAACAAAGATATTTGGTCGCGCCAATGTCAGTGCGGGTACTATTTTAGTTAAGAACAGGGATCAGCTAGTCGATTTAACTAAGGCACTCACTGATACAGAAACAGCGTATGAACAAGCGGGAAAACGAGCGCAAAATCTAAATGCTGATTTAGAATTAATGGAAAAGTCGTTTGAAGGCTTGGCGATTAAAGTCGGTACCAGTGCCGATGGTCCTTTACGTACAGGTGTTCAGAATGTTACTTCCGCTGTGAATGCATTAAATAACAACTTCTCTACGTTAGCCAATATTGCGACTTACGCTGTCTTACCCGTCATTGGCGCCAGAATGACGAGAGGACTTCAAGATCAAACCAAAGAGTGGGTGAAAAATGAAGTTGCAGTAAGAAATAATGTCAAACAAATGAGAGAAACGGCTCAAAGAACCATTGATTCAGCAAAAGCATCTAGAGAGTTAGCCCAACAAGAGTCAAGAAGGCTAGCAACTCAATCCATATTGAATAGGCAACATGGTATCAATGCTAATTATCAAAAAGAGTATCTGGCATTAAATAGGCAGATTCGAGAAGCCAATCGACTAGAAATGTTAGGTAAGCAACAACTTGCTGCAGCCAACAATCAGCTGTCTTATAGTCAAAGGGCATTGCGAGCATCTAGCTTAGGACTCCGAAGTGTTGTTTCTGCCTTAGGTGGACCAGTTGGTGTCTTGGCTTTAGCAGGTTCAGCTATTTATTATTTTGCAACTAAAGCTGATGAAGCTAAGTTGAAGGTTGATGGTTTACGGGGCTCAGTTGCTGAAACAATAGAAGAGCTTCAGCGTTTATCTAGAGTCAAATTAGAAATACAGGCTGATGAAATCGCAGAAAATATTTCTTTATTAGAAGCTGAGAGATCTCGAATCTATGGTGAGTTAGCTAGATATTCTGAAGATAGACAAACCTCGATGTCAGAAATAAAAGACAGCGGTTGGTTTGGTAACGCCATGGTCAGTGCTTTTGGGGATGATCCTGAAGAGGTGCTTCGAAATAGGCGAAGTGCGTTAGGAAAATTAGAAGATATAAATAAGGATTTAGAGACTCAATATCAACGACAAACAAGAACAAAAGAAGCCATAGAAAAAGGTGTTTTTAGTCAACCGACTAAAGAAGATAAGCCACTGGGAGATAGCGGAGGCGGTGGAAATGATGGAGGGAATGACCTAGCTTCAGGTTCTAAACAAAAAGTTAGTCAATACCATCAATTACGCATGCAAATAGAGCAAGAGCATGCAACAAGTTTAGAGCGAATATCCTTAAGTGAATCGGAAACAATGCGCAAGCTTCAGGAAAACTTAAAAGCTGGTGGTATGAAGCAGGAAGAGTATGAACGATTAAAAACACTTAACGCTGAAAACCATATGAAACAGCGTGCAGAGTTAGCAGAAAAATACTCTCCTATGCGCGCATCCATCCGAAATGAACAAGAGATGACCAAAGAGCTTAAATCACTCTTTGAGCAACAATTGTTGACTGAAAAAGAATACCAATATGCACGGCGCCAAATGGCACAAGATACGACAAAATATCGTTTATCAGAGCAAGCAAAAGGTATTTCTCTCCCTAATATCAGTATCCTTGGTGAAATAGATCCGGTTATTCAATTAAGAAACCAACTTGAAGAGCAGAAAGCACTTTATCAGGCTTATTATAACGATGGCATGATTAGTAAAGAACGTTATGAACAATTGATGGTAACAGCAACCAATAAATCAAAAGAGGCTCAATATCAGGCTAGCAAAGAGTTATATGCATCTCAAGGAATGTGGCAACGCATGCAAATGAATTTAGTTGATACCATTGAACAAAGAACAGCGAATTCAATGACTGGTATTTTGATGGGTACAAAGTCATTTTCTGAAGGTATTAAAGATTTTTCAGCTTCCATTGCTAGTTCTATTATTTCGGATTTGATCCGTATCGCCATTCAAGCTCAAATCACTAATGCATTAACAGGATTGTTTGGTGGAGTTTTTGGTGGTGGCGAAGCAGCTACGGGTGCAAAAACTACGGGAAAAGTTGGTGTAAAAGCAAACGCTAAAGGTGATGTTTATAGTTCACCAAACTTGAGTCAATATAGTAATCAAGTTGTGAGTTCTCCAACGTTATTTGCCTTTGCAAAAGGCGGCACGCCTAATCTTGGCCTGATGGGAGAGGCGGGTAGTGAAGCTATTATGCCCCTAAAACGTGGACCTGATGGCTCTTTAGGTGTAAGAGCAACGGGGGCTAATTCCATCTCTTCAGGTGACACTATTATTCACCAAACATTTCATGTGACAGGTAACGGTGATGAAGCTTTGTATCAAGCCATGCAGGAAGCTGCAAGAATGGGTGCTGAACAAGGTGTCTCAAAAGCTAAATCTGACATTATGCGAGATTTTCAAACCAATGGTACGTTAAGAAGGAATCTACGATAAATGGCAACGATATTATCGTGGCCACAATCCATCGTGCCAGCCACATTAAGTTGGCAACTCGTGAGTAACAGCAAAACCTTTACATCAACCTTTACGGGAAGTGTACAGACCGTACGCTTTCCCGGCTCACGTTGGCGTTGCAGTATGTCATTTAATAATTTGACTGATGAGCAAGCAAGGGTTTTAGAGGCGTTTGTTGCCGAGTTAGATGGTGAAAGTGGTCGAGTGAAAATTAGTGATTGGGCGCGCTCTGGTTTAACTCAGCGTGGTAAACCTAAAGTTAGCCAACCCAATCAATCTGGAAAATTATTGGAGAGTAAAGACTGGTTACCCAATAGCATTGTTTTACGCATTGGTGATTATATCACGGTAAATGATGAACTAAAGAGAGTGACGGCTAATGTGATTAGTGATGCACAAGGAAACGCAACAATTCCTATTGCCCCTATATTACGTTATGCACCGACAGTAAATGATTTGATAGAAAATGAAACGCCATACGGTATTTTTAAACTAACCAGTAACGATCAAGGTAATTTCCAGCGTAAACCGGGCATACTTACTAGCACTTCTTTGTCATTCGAGGAGGCCTTAACATGAAATATCATCCCTTTAGTAATGACATGGTTAAGGCAATTAACGAGGGGTATTATTTGGTTGTTGCCTCTCGTTTAGATCTCAAATCAGGTGTTGTAAGAGCACATACTGGTGTGGGCAATATCATTATTGCAGGTGAAGTTTACCAAGGTGTAGGGCAATTTGGTGCCATTGAGTCTGTGGGTGAAAATATGACCACTAGCCCACAACAACTCATTATGAAACTCTCAGGCTTCGATTCTTCCTTGATTGGAGAAGTGATGAACGAGCGGGTTCGTGGGCGAAATGCACAATTGATGTTAGTTGCATTAAATGAAGAAGGAAAACCTGCGCTTGCTGAGGTTTTATTTGCTGGCCAAATATCAACCATTGGTGTGACAACGGGTGAAGAGAATGAAATAGCAGTTACTGTTTCTAATCGATTTGAACGTTGGTCTTATGGATTACCAGACAGATTTACTGATGAGTCATGGTCTAAACGTAAAAATGGCGATAGGATATTTCGTTATGTTGCGCAGATGGCTGATCGGGCTATTTATTGGGGTAGCAAGAAAAGTGCACCTGCGTTTATTTATAAATAACTCTGATTATTGGTGTCGATTAAATGAAAAAAAATATTATTATTTTATTATCCATACTTTTAATTTTACCTAATTTAGCTTCATGTGATAAATCCGACTCAGATAAAAATAAATATAGTGCTCCTTTTGGCCTAGAGTGGGGTATGTCTATAAATAAACTTAAAAAAGAAATAGGGAACGATATTGAAATTTTAAATAATCAAGAAAATTGTCCATTTGTTAAAGTTAAATCTGAAAGTCTACCTAATGGTTTAAATAATAAAAATGAAACCTACACACTTATATTTTTACCAGAAAATAAAGTAATTAATTTTAACGGACTTATGGGTGTGGACTATTTTTACTTCATAAAAAATAAAGAAATATATGATATAGACTTTAAAAAAATGCTAAATAATCTTGAATTAAAATACGGGGAACCAACTAGAAAAAAAGAAGACGATAAATTATTTAAATATGTTTATTATTTTGATTTGGAAAATAAGAACATTATTTTAGCTGGACATAAAACAGAGTACGGGTACACGATTTGGATGTTGCAAGCATTCTTGCCAAAAGAAAATAAAAATACCATAGATCAAGCCGTAGAAAAGTTAAATTTAGAATGTAAAAAAGAAAGAAATCCTCTGTAAAAGAAAATGAATATAAACACCCGCTTCGGCGGGTTTTTTATTGTCTGGAGAAAACCATGAGACACCCACAATGGACCACTCGCCTTCCTGAAACCTTAAAGAATGCCATAAATCACCCTTTTGCATGGGGGGAACATGATTGCTGTTTGTTTGCATCTGATTGCGTCATTGCTGTTTGTGATTTTGACCCCTGCGAAAGCATTCGTGGGCGCTATAAAACAAAGATAGGCGCATTCAGAGTATTACAAAAAGAGTTTGGAACATTGGACGGCGCTGTGAGCCGTTTTTTTGATGAAGTTCCAACAAACGAAGCAGGGCGTGGTGACATTGTGATGTTTGAGGGGGATGAGGGAAATACATTAGGTGTTTTGTGGGCGGGTAAATTGTGGGCAGTTTCAACGGATGGAGTTCGCGCTGTGAGCAATAAACCGATTAAAGCATGGAGAGTACAATAAATGGGTAAGACAGTCACAAGCGTTGTCTCTGCGGGCTTAATGATAGCAGGGGTTATTGCTACAGGTGGGTTGGGTACCGCATTGATTGTTGCTGGTATTGCTGTTCAAGCGGCGAGTGCGTTTATTTTTAAAGATAAAGTGCCTGGTTCCGGTTATCGTGACCAATCTGAACGTAAACAGATGCTACGTTCTGCCTCTGCACCTGAGACGGTGGTTGTAGGTAAAACAATGATGTCAGGGTTGCTTTTCTTTGCCGAAGAAGAGGAAGGTGAACAAGACGAAAATGAAGAACTCTACATGGCATTAGCCATAGCATCCCACCCTATCCATAAATTAGGTCAAATTTATTTCAATGATGACAAAATTGAAGATTTAGGCGACAACGCACAATACGAATTTCATAACAGTAGAACTGAGGCGGATCCATACCTATTAAAACATGCCCCTTCATGGAAAGAGGATATGATTGGTCGAGGGCTTGCATGGTTACGCTTAACATTACGCTTTGATCAAGAAAAGTTCCCTTATGGTGTGCCTAATGTTAAAAGTGAACTATGGGGAAAAGAAATTTACGATCCTCGCAATGAAAAAACAGTATGGTCAAATAACGGTGCTTTGATCATATTAGATTACTATCGGCATTACTTAGGTGTTCCAGACTCCGATATTGATTGGGATGCATTTAAAAGTGCAGCAGATATTTGTGATGAAACCGTACAAACGCCAGATGGAAAAAGTGAGCCTAGATACACTTTAAATGGCGCTTATGAACTTGAAGAAAGTCCTGCCTCTGTATTAGAGATGATGCATAAATGTATTGCTGGAGAGCCCACTTATATAGCGGGTAAGCATGGCATTATGATGCAAGTCTATAATGGGCCAGCACTACTGACGATTGATGAGTCACAAATTATCGATACAGTGACGGTGACACCCGAACTTTCATTACGTGATGCAACTAATGCGATTTATGGCACTTTTGTTGACGCAGAACAACAGTATAACAAAACCGATTTTGAGCCAGTGGTTATTGATGAATGGATAGAAGAAGATGGCTTAGAAATTAAAGAAAATATGGACTATCGTTTTGTTACTAGCCCATACCAAGCCAATCGACTAGCCAATCTCTATTTACGTAAAAAACGCGCAGGTCGTCGTATTCAATTGCGCATGAATTTAGATGGTTATGCTTATCGCCCTGGTGATGTTGTAAAACTCGAATTACCTTCGCTGGGGATTAGCGATTTAGAATTTCGCATTGCTGATTGGAAATTTCACCCATCAGAGGGGGTAGAGATTACTCTCGAAGAAGATGGTCCTTATATCTATGAAGACTTAGCCAGTAAACCTTTTGTTAGACCTCCATTCACTAAACTACCCACTGGTGGCGTACCAGCACCGATCAATCTGGCTTTTGTTCCTCTTGCTGTCACCGATATCGTTCAAGGTTACATATCATGGCAGAACGTGGCATCTGATATTCGCTATAACACGGTTAATATTCTCCAGAATGGCAAGGTTATACAGTCTATTCAGGTACCGAGTGAGCGTGTTGATATTAATGGTTTAGCGAGAGGTACTTATCGTGTCGAAGTGAGAGCTATTAATGTTGCTGGCGCTATGTCTGCACCGGCTATCAGTGATTTTGCAATTCAAGCACCTCCGTCACCAATCGGTGTTGAAATAACGCCAGGTATGTTTAGTTTAACGGCGTCACCTAAACAGGGTGATAGTGCTGTTTTTGGTTATACCTTTGAGTTTTGGTTTAGTGAGAAAAAACTCGCTAATCTCTCTGAAAATGAAGTGATCACCAAAACAAACAAAGTTGGTCAAGGAAATTTCTGGACGCAAGAGAATTTAAAAGCTGGCCACACTTACTATTTCTATATCCGAACGATCAATAGTTATGGTAAATCTGCATTTGTAGAAGCTTCAGGTATTCCAGTTTCATTGCCAGACGACATATTTGATGATTTAGATAACACGGTTAGAGAAACGGATGCGTTTAAAGAGCTGGATAATAAGCTTGATTGGAATGCTGAGACCGCAATTATTTTAAGTAACGCAAGTCATCGTAATTTCAGGCAGTTGCTAATAAAACATGCTGAATCTCAAGCTGGCATTAGTGAGCTATGGCAAGCTAATGCAACTCAAGAGGAAGCATGGGCACAGGAAGTTAAAGAAATTTACTCCGCTGTTGGTGATAACACGTCTGCTATTAAAGAGACTCAAACGTCAATTACTGATCTAAATAAAGCTTTCGGTCAAACAACTACGGAGATCCGCACAGAGTTAAAAACAACTAACCAAAATTTAGCTAACACAGATAAAGAAGTTGGGCGCATTCGTGCTGATGTTGCGACGAATAAAGAGGCAATATCTGAAACAAATAAAGCTATGGCTAAATCCGAGGAGCAAGTGCAAGCTCAATTTGGCAAACAGCAGGGCATGATTAACCAAAAAATGCAGGCTGAATTTAGCCAATCTGGCGACGGTGTTGTCACTCATTCCATCAATATCACGATTGTTCATAACGGCACTAAATACAATGCAGCAGGTCAGGTCATTAGTGCTCAAGTTAAGAATGGAAAGCTCGAAAGTTTCATAGGCTATAATGCTAATAATTTTGCGTGGTACAACCCAAGTAACGGAAAAATGGAATTATTCATGTACGTTAAAAACGGCCAGATGTTTATGCGCGAGGCCTTTATTAACGAGGCATGGCTTAATTCCGTTGTTGTTACTGAATATATTAAATCAGGCGATTATGTTCCGGGAAAGAGTGGTTTTTTGATTGATGGTAAAACTAGCAATATTGAAATGAATAAAGGAACGTTCCGGGGTGAATTAGATATAGGAACAAATAAAACGGGTGCGCATACCGTTATCACCAATGAACGGATTGCGGTTTACGGTGCTCAAGGAGAAATTAGGATTGAAATAGGAAAAATAGAAGGGAGATAACCATGTATGGTGTTTATGTTAAACCAGATATAGGCAACGAATATTATTTAGATGCTGATGATAATCAGGTTATGGGGTATTTAGGTTCAGCAAAAATAGGGTGGTACAATAACCATTTCTACCCAATAAATGAAGGGTGGAATACAATGAAGCACAATATTCCTGAATATGAAAAGTACAATATTATTATTATCCCACGAGTAGTATCTCGGACATACAAAATACCCGGTTCCTATTATTGGTTCTCATCAAATGTAACAGTGTATAATATATCCGGTGATAATTTTAATTTTTATGTTGATGAAAGGCCAGCCGGATCGCGAGTAGATTCAGAAGATGACGAAAGAGACCCAGAATTCATGTTTGATTTTTATGGTTACCCAAAATCAAATAGTGAATCATACGGAATACGTCTACATGGAATGAATGGTATTAGTGAATTAACGCCCTCAATGCGAGGGTATTGTGTATTTGCCGACATCGTACAAATAAATGCAGGTAAAGATAATGGCTGGAGAATGCCATCAAATATTACTGATGAAATGAACCCCATTATTTTCGTGAGGCCGAAAAATTCAGGTGCTGTCTTCTCATATAATAAAGCTAGGGGTTTAGTTGTTAGTAGTTCATGTGAAATGTATGTCGTTATATTTTGTACTAACTTTACTTTAACTCCTCCAAAATATGGCATTGTAATTTATAACGATAAAAAAGAAATTACATTTTCATCTAACTACAAACCCATGAAGCTCGGAGAGACAACGCGATTTAGTAATCGAAATGGAGCTTCGTTTTCTAAACTCAAAAAACCAATGATTATTCCAGATGCACAATTCGTTAACTGGAGAATACAGGGAAGCAATAGAGATGATGTTATTTATATGCGAACAGGATTTGGTTTTAGAAATGACGGGAATAATGTCTATTGGGATGACATATACAGTATCAGATCAGAATATGGCGGGCCATGGGGGGCTGATGGCGGTAATGCGTTTAAAATAGAATTTGACATATACGGCATCGAACTCAGCGACTACTTCAATATTTAATTAACTCTTCGTTTATACATCTAGGAAAACATATTCATGATATACACAACAGGTACTGTTAATACAGTGTCAGGGTCTGCTATTGTCAAAGGCACTGGCACTAAATTTAAAAATAATAATCCAGCTATTAATATCGGAATGACTATTTTAATTAAATCGGGAACAACAAATATTCCGTATATGATTAAATCCGTTAATTCCGACACTGAATTAGTATTAGCACAACCGGCATTAGCCACAGCAACTAACACCACATTCTCAATTCATATTACTGAGCCCGACAATAATAGTGATGCAGCTAGAACCATGGTCGCTATTAATAGTTATGTCGAGTATTTCCTCGACGCCATGAATACGTGGATGACTCAAACGGGCCAGACAAAAATTGAGATGCCAAATGGCGAGATTATCACGCTCGATAGTATTAAGAAGATGCAAGGGGATATACAAAATAAGGCAGACTTAACAAAAACGACTCCTCAAGATTTTAAAGGGGGTATTGTTTCGGCGGGTGCTGTAGGTTCAAGAAATAGTAGCTATGACTTATTTCTGAGCTTAGACCCTTCACCATCATTTTTATATAAAATAAATGGAACATATTATAGGGCAACGCTTCCTGAAAAGACTGGCAAAATGATGTTGGTTGGTGATTATGGTATCGGTGGGATCGCTCCAAGAGTCACTAATGATGAATTAAAAGGTACTCTATTCAGCCAATTTATGGCAATGGGAGCAGGGAGTGATTCAAATCATTTCGGTAGTTATGGTGGTGGTATATCAATAAAGCAGAGTGAAGATGCATCACTTCGAATGTTCGTTACGGGGAATGCTGATTTTATTGCTGAATATTATAGTAAAGGTGCAAATGTTGTTAGAAGTAACACAATGTGGGGAACTAGGAATACCACAACGGACCCTCAAGGGTTCATCAAAAAAGCTTCTCCAATCGTTAACATCAACTCCGATGGCACATTCATAACTAACGACGAATCAGAAGGCGCAACGGTTACTCGGGTAGCTCAAGGTGAATATCTTATCGAAGGTGTACTTGGTTTTAACTCAGATGCAGGCTGGGGCGGTGTTGATGGAGGTATTGAAATTCCACTCGATGTTAATAAACAACCACTGATATGGGTTAACTCTAAAGTTAACAAAGATGGTTCTATTCTCGTTAAAACGTATCATCGCACTCACCCTAACGCACCTGAGTTTGCCCGTAATGATATTGATGGTTACAAAGACGGCGATCCAATAGATATCCCTGATGGTCGTTTTATTTCCGTTCGTGTACAAATGCCAGAGCAATCAATCTATAACGTGAGAATGCGTGAAATGGAAGAAGCGCAGAAAGCGGAAGAGGAACGCAGACAAAAAGAAGAGGAAGAAAATCAGGACACCAATAAGACACCAGAAATTGATAACTGATTGATTATATAACTCAGTCGGTTCCATCGAGCATCGGCACTACTCTGTTTTCAAATACTGCACTGAATTTCCATCAGGCAACTTCCTACTTCTCTCACGATAAAACGCTAGTCGTTCATTAAAATACTCGCGCAAATATGCTGGTTGTTGTCGTTCAATTTCGGACGCGACAACTGGCATATTGAGTCGTTCTTTATATGCGACACCTGAAGCTGTTAAATTGACATTGATCTTATCTTTTTCTTCCTGCGTTAGTTCAGCTAGATTTTTCATTTGGTAATCTCTATTATTGAATTGAATCTAAATATAGCGCAAAAGATTGGTCCGAAGTTACACCAGATTCTTATTTTAAGTAAATTTTATATATGATAACGCTATAATTAGTCAGTTATAACAATAATCTAATTAAAATAGACCAAATAAGCGGGTATAAAAAACAATTATAGTGCTCGCAACGCCTATAAAAGAATACATAGGGTGTGTCTTGATTAATTCAATTATAACTACTGGGTGAATACCATTACGATTGAACCAATTGGCATCTGTCTTTAATGTATTTTCATGAACCCTATCAATGATATTTGCAAAAATATCTACTTTCCTTAAGGTGGATCTGTGAAGTTTTAAATATTCTCCATTTTCAAAAGCTTCTGCTTCTTCTGCACCTGATAGTGCATCTAAATCAGCTATTCCATTCATTTCAGTTAATACCATCAATCGACCATGTTTCCCACTTTTAGATTCATGGGAGCAATATGCACGGCTGAATAAAGCAACCAAAACTCTAGCTAAATCTAGCTTCTTATCATCCTGAAGTATAAATGGTTCTCCACCAAGAACCCTAAATCTATGTTCTAATGCTTGGAAGCCATAAGCCTCATCACGCATATTCCAGTGAATATATGTAAAATCTGCATTTTTTCTCAAAAAATCAAAGTAACTAGACAACATATCGCATTCTAAATTATCGATATCTTCATTTATCGTATTAATTTTATTATGTAATTCTGCTGTTTTATGTATTGACCATGAGTGAGTTTGAGCAGAGCTTAAATTTCTAACTGCGATTGAGGTTACACGGCGAGATGTGCCTGATTTATTATCATAGAATGATTCGCAGGAGTAGTGAATTAAATAGGTTCTATTGGAATTTTCAAAGGCTTTTTCAACTGCTTTTCTATTTTCTTTGCGTTTTGATAAACGAACTAATTCAGAAGAAGCCATCTAATACTCTCCATTAATATTATTCTATAAAAAAGGCCCACCGAAGTGAGCCTTTCTAAACTTTAAATGATCCGCGTGTCATTTGCGTGTCATTTATAGTCCTTTTGTTGTCAGTGTGTAGTCTTGATGATTTCGCTAACTTCTTGATTTTGAAACCGTTGTCCTATCACTGACCCACCAAATTTGGTGGAGCTGGCGGGAGTTGAACCCGCGTCCGAAATTTCTACATCCTCGGTACTACATGCTTAGTCTATCTTTAATTTCACTTACCCACTGCGGACAGACGCGCCATGAATAAGCTAGCTTGATTAAGTTTAACGCTTTGACCCCAAGCTAGGTCTCCACGCGATCTCTTTTGGGTTTGACCTCTCTTGATCCCCGTCTTAAGAGCGGAAGCTAGGGAGAGAGGGCTCTAAGCAGGTTATTAAGCTGCTAGTGCTTCGTACTGATTGTCGTTTGCGACTATCTTTTTTGCGGCTTTTTACGAGGCCAACCGCCCCTCGGCATGCACCTTGGGTTTCGCAAATCCCGTCGAATCCAGAATCAGCCCCAAGTTGTTGAAAGCGAGTATATCAGAAAAATACTTGTAATTGCTAGTACTTAACGCAATTTAGCGGTTAGCATTTTTCATGATACGTGCTTTGTCTAATTTCCACTCACGATCTTTAATGGTATCGCGTTTATCGTGATCTTTCTTACCCTTTGCAACGCCAATTTTAATTTTGCACCAAGCGTTTTTCCAATAAAGAGAAAGAGCAACAACGGTGTAACCATCACGGTTGATTTGACCGTAAAGTGAATCTAATTCGCGTTGCTTTAATAATAGTTTACGGGTACGAGTCGGGTCACAAACGACATGGCTTGATGCAACATTTAAAGGAGTAATGGTTGCACCAAAAAGATAAGCTTCGCCATCACGCATGATAACATAGCTATCACTGATGTTTGCTTTACCGGCACGCAGTGATTTAACTTCCCAGCCTTGGAGCGCCAAGCCCGCTTCTATCTCATCTTCGATGAAATATTCATGGCGAGCACGTTTGTTTAACGCAATGGTCGCAGAACCAGGTTTGTGTGATTTTTTCTTTGTCATAATGTCCACATTATACTGTATGAGCAATAGAAAGAAATCATTTAACCGACTGTTTTCTTTTCAATTGCATAAAACTTAAGCTATATTCCATTAGATTTTTAATTAGTCACTGTTCAATGATATGATCACACACAGTGTTGTCGTACAGGAATAACTATGCCTCAGATTAGTCGATCTGCTCTTGTCCCTTTTAGCACAGAGCAAATGTTTAAACTGGTTAATGATGTTCTTACTTATCCTGATTTTCTACCAGGATGCGTTGGAAGTAAACTGATCAAAAGCACACCAGAAGAAATGATTGCATCAATAAATGTCTCTAAAGCGGGAATTAGTAAAACATTTACTACCCATAACTTTTTAAAGACTAATGAACGTGTTGATATGCATCTTGTTGATGGCCCCTTTCGTAAATTAACTGGGGGGTGGGTGTTTACCGCACTCGATGATAATGCGTGTAAGATAGAATTTCAGCTAGACTTTGAGTTCACTAATAAATTAATTGAGTTAGCTTTTGGCCGTATTTTTAAAGATTTAACGAACAATATGGTTCAAGCATTTACTCACAGAGCGAAAGAGATCTATCGTGACTAAAATATGGGTAGAGGTAACCTATGCGTTGCCCGATAAGCAGTATCTTATCCCTGTTGAACTAACGTTAGGGGACACGGTTGAACAAGCTATTATTGCTTCAAATATCTTAACGATTTGTAATGATATTGATTTGACTAAGAACAAAGTGGGTATTTATAGTCGACCAACAAAATTAAGCGATAATGTGCGAGATGGCGATAGAATCGAAATCTATCGGCCTTTAATTGCTGATCCTAAAGAAATGCGTCGTAAACGTGCTGAAAAAGCACGACAAAAAGCGGATTGATATTATGCTTTCTGCCTAATAGGTGGGAGCTTTATATACTGCATTGATAGGTCATTTGATTACAGACAGATACAAGAAAGACAACACTGTTATAAAGCATTTTCTCCTTATAAAAACACACCCCAACGTCAAATTTAACGTATGGGGTGCAATTCGTTTTTGCCAATCTTATACAAAACTAAGTTTTTTTAGCACTGCAATCGCATTACGATTTTGTTTCAGGTGCTGAGAAGCCAGGCATATTGCCTTGTTTATCAATCTTAGTCAGTATGCCATTGCTATCAAAAGTCAGGGTGAGCGTCTCTTGACGTACTGCTTGATGACCAGGCTCTTCACGGAAAACATAATACCAAGTTTGGCTTCCGAAAGGATCTTTAAGCATTGGCGTACCAAGGGCAAATTGAACTTGCTGCTGTGTCATTCCTTGCTGAACTTTTGCGACTTCGGCTGGAGTTAAATAATTTCCCTGATTGATATCTGGGTGATAAACCAGTCTCTCGAATATAGAGCAACCTGAAGTCATTACGACTAAAGATAAGGCGGCAACTTTTAACAGTTTAAAACGCATGGTTATTACATTCCTTTTAGGGTCATAGTGACGATGATAATCGACAACGCAGCAATTGAAAACCTTTCACGCTCTGCCTATGACCTTAAATATCAATAAAAGTTTGTTAATCGTTATGCAGCCAACAAATCTTTCGCATTTGCTAGGGTATTTTTGGTGACTTCACTACCTGCTAATAAACGAGCGAGCTCTTGTAAACGCTCTTTTTTCGATAATAATTTCATTGTTGTTTCAGTTTCTTCACCATTTGTCTCTTTATTGACGAAATAGTGTTGGTGACCACAACCTGCAACTTGAGGTAAGTGAGTGACACACATAACTTGAGTAGACTCGCCTAGCTCTCGCAGTAATTTACCTACAATAGCCGCCGTTGGACCACTGATACCCACATCAACTTCATCAAAAATAAGTGCTGGAGTATCCATTTTTTTTGCTGTGATCACTTGGATTGCGAGTGCAATACGTGATAACTCACCCCCTGAAGCTACTTTAGAAAGTGCTTGATGAGGTTGCCCCGGATTTGTGGTGACATTAAATTCAACTTTTGTAGCACCATCGATTTGTAGTGAGCTGTCATCAAAATGGGTATCAACAGTAAAATAACCATGTGGCATTGATAACTGATGCATACTGTTAGTAATAAGTTGGCTTAATTCACTCGCATATTGTTGGCGAACTTGGTGCAATTGTTTTGCGACATCTAATGCAATTAAGTGGTCAGCTTTGACTTGTTCTATTAAAGCCTCACAATCATCATTTTGACGAAGTAGAGCATTTTTCTCTTCAATTAATTGCTGATGAAGATCATAGAGTTCCTCAGGCGCGACACGATGTTTACGTGACAAACTAATATACTTAGACATGCGTTTTTCTACTTCAAATAAGCGATTAGGATCCATCTCTAAGCGATCGCTATAGTGACGAAGTTCATCGCTTACTTCACTAATTTGGATAGTGGCTTCTTCTAGCATCTCTAATAATGAATTGAACTGACTTTCCATTGAGCTTAGTTCAGTAATTTCATGTTTAGCCACATTGAGCATACTTAAAATATTTTGCTCTTCGTTGTCACTTAAAATTTGTAAACTATTTTGGCTTAGCGTTAAAAACTGACCACAGTTAGAAAGGCGTTTATATTCTTGATCTAATTCTGGGTACTCACCTTGCACTGGTTGAAATTCATTGAGCTCTTTTAAGTGGTAATCAACCAATTGCTGCCTTGCTTCTCGTTCTAAAGAGAGTTGTTGAAAAGCAGCTAAAGTTTGGCAACTTTGATGCCATGTTTGATAAGCCGACTTCATGTTTTTTAATAAAGCTGGTTCATGGGCATAGATATCAAGCAGTTGTTTTTGATAGCGAGGTTCTAGAAGTTGCTGGTGAGCATGTTGTCCATGGATTTGAATAAGTAATGAACCAAGCTCTCTTAATTGTGAAAGTGGTACGGAAGTACCGTTGATAAAACCACGAGAACGCCCATCAGTAGAGATAGTTCTTCTTAATAGGCATTCGTTATGATCATCAAGATGATGTTCTTCAAGCCAGTGTTGTGCTGATGGCGTATCAGAGAGTGAGAATCGTGCACATAAATCGGCTCTAGTTGCACCTGGGCGCACCATATTGGCATCACCACGGTTACCTAAGCATAAACCTAAAGCATCAATTGCAATAGACTTACCTGCGCCAGTTTCGCCTGTAATGGTGGTCATGCCACCAGAAAAATCGATTTCAAGTTCACGGACTATGGCAAAATGACTAATGGTTAATTGAGTCAGCATAGTGCCTCTCCTGTGTATAAAAACATATCTGTAATTACATACAGTATAAACTGGTTTTTTATACAGTAAAGTAGGGAGGCACAAAAATTAGAACATTTTTTTCGACCAACCTAATTTTGAGCTGAGTGTATTAAAATAGTTGTAATCAGTAGGGTGAACTAAATTGAGCTTTTGACGACTTCTCTTAATAATAACTTCATCACCTTCTTTAATCGGTAACACTAATTGGCTATCGCAACTGACTTCATAATCGATATTTGTTTGTGAGAATTTTAAGCGAATTTGGCTATCACTGCTGATAACTAAAGGACGTGCTGATAAAGTATGTGGAAACATAGGCACAAGCGCAATAGCATCAAGGTTTGGCGTTAAAATAGGGCCACCCGCAGAAAGTGAGTAGGCGGTTGATCCCGTTGGTGTTGCGATAATTAAGCCATCAGAACGTTGAGAGAAAGCAAAGCGATCATCAATGTAAACTTCAAACTCAATCATATGAGCGACTTTGCCGGGATGAAGCACGACTTCATTGATTGCTGTACCAATGCGTGTTCTTTGACCTTCAGCACAGACTCGAGCTTCAAGTAAGAACCGTTTTTCTTCGCGATAATGCCCCGCTAATACGTTAGTTAATTGCTGTAAAGCATTATCAGGGTCAAGATCAGTAAGAAAACCTAAATTACCCCGGTTAACACCAATCACTTTGATATTATAACGAGATAAAACACGCGCTGCGCCAAGCATATTGCCATCACCACCAACAACAATGACAAGATCGGCAACTTTGCCAACTTGTGTTAAATCACCAGTTTGTGCATTTTCTAGTTTTAATTCTTGAGCAACTTGTGTGTCAATAATAACGTCATAGCCTTGAGCCAATAGCCAATGATAGAGCATTTCATGAGTTGAAATTGCTTCAGGGTGGCGTGGATGACCAACAATGCCAATGCATTTAAAGTGTTTTTCTTCCGTTACGGTATTGTCTGGCATTTTTTTACCCTCGTTTTGCGCCAATTCCTTGAAACCCGTTTATTGATCCCCATAATAAACTAAATATGAAGATGAATACTAAAACTACGCGGAGATGTTCATGAGTAGTAAAGAACAAAATGTACATGAAGAGCAAGCCTCAAAAGAAAAAGAAGGAATGGGATCTGCAATGAATGAGTCTCAAGAGCCAGCAATGACCGAAGAAGCACAAGCGGACTTTAATGCTCAAGCTGAATTAGTGGAAGCATTAGCGCGTGTTGATTCTCTCGAAAAACAGCTTGAGCAATCACAAAAAACAGAACGTGAAGCTATGGCTCGTGCTTTAGCTGAAGTTGAAAATGTGCGTCGTCGTACTCAACAAGATATTGAGAAAGCACATAAATTTGCACTTGAGAAATTTTCTAATGAGTTATTGCCTGTACTCGATAATTTAGAGCGTGCTTTATCTGCGGCTGATCATGAAAATGAGGCATTAAAACCAATGATTGAAGGGTTAGAATTAACGCTGAAATCATTCTTAGATGCAGTTCGTAAATTTGGTATCGAAGTGGTTGAAGAAAAAAATGTGGTATTCAACCCTGAAGTTCACCAAGCGATGACTTTAATTGATAGTCCTGAACATGAACCCAATCATGTGGTTGATGTTATGCAAAAAGGTTATACCTTAAATGGTCGTTTATTACGCCCAGCTATGGTTATCGTTTCTAAATAATATCGATAAAGTATCTGTTATCACATGTGTTATTACATGTAGATAAAGTAAACCGCACAATACGAAGATTATTTAATATTCTTGTTATTGTGCGGTTTTATGTTTTATAAGGCGATATTATTCAATAGGATCAAGATGCCAATTGATCGGTGTGCGGCCTTGCTGCTGTAAAATATCATTGGCTTGTTTGAAATGGCCACAACCTAAAAAGCCTCTATGGGCAGAGAGTGGTGATGGATGAGGTGCTTTTAAAATAACGTGTTTATTGGTATCAATAAAACGTCCTTTTTTCTGAGCATGGGCGCCCCAAAGTAAAAAGATAACCCCGGCTCTACGCTGATTGATCTGCTCAATTACTGCGTCAGTAAAGATTTCCCAACCATAGTTAGCGTGAGAATGGGCTTGGCCTTTCTCTACGGTTAATACGGTATTAAGTAATAAAACACCTTGTTTTGCCCAGCTTTCTAAATAGCCGTGGTTGGGGCGTTTAAAATCAGGGTATTCTTTTTCAAGCTCTTTATACATATTGACTAACGAAGGTGGTGCTGGCACGCCCGGTCGTACTGAAAAAGAAAGGCCATGTGCTTGATTAGGGCCATGATAAGGATCTTGCCCTAAAATAACTACATTCACATTATCAAAAGGCGTAAAACGAAAAGCATTAAAAATATCTTCTTGAGGTGGATAAACGATTTTACCTGCGGCTCTTTGTTGTGCGACTTGAGACATAATTTGATGAAAGTAAGGCTTTTCTTTTTCAGCGCCTATCACATCATGCCAAGTTAGTGTTGTAGTCATAACCTAAAATCCTTGTTGATATCTTATAGTGTTTAAGCTTACCGATTTCATCAGGGGAATGAAAATATTACGACCTAAAAATAAGAATTAATTGATTCCTCAACTTTTATTTGAAAATTTACAAAAAAAATTGCAAGCTAGCCATAAGTGATTATTGATTTAAAACAACACTTTGCACCTCACTGGCTAAAATGCTTATGAATTTTATTGATATTTATCAAAGAATGACGCCATTTATACTGGTATATAAGTAGACAGAAACATTGGTTAGACCAAATACCCAAGTTCTGATATTAGATTGGAATTTGATTTTGTGCCCACATTGGAGGTCGAAATGATTACTGGTATCCAAATTACTAAAGCTGATAACGACGATTTATTACATTCTTTCTGGTTATTAGATGATGAAAACGGCGAAGCTCGTTGCATCTGTGCTAAAAAAGGCTTTGAAGAAGGCCAAGTGATTAACCGTAAAGAGTTAGGCAATATCGAATACCGAGAAGTGCCTGTAGAATCTAAACCGGTTGTTCGTGTGGAAGGTGGTCAACACCTTAACGTTAACGTACTAAGCCGTGAAACTCTGGAAGATGCTGTTAACAATCCTGAGAAATATCCTCAATTAACTATTCGTGTTTCTGGCTATGCTGTGCGTTTTAACTCACTGACTCCAGAACAACAACGTGATGTTATTACTCGTACTTTCACAGAAAGCCTGTAATTTTCACTAAAGTAATAAGTTAATAATAAGCTCGATATGAAAATATCGGGCTTTTTTTCTATATAAAATAAGAAAGAAGAGAGAACAGCAAAAAACCGTAACTACGTTATATAGCTACGGTTTTTTTATAAGATCAGAAAGAGTACAGATTATTCGTTATCAGTATTCGTTTCTTTTGCTGGCGCAGTAGGAGCCACATTCTTTTCTGTATGCTTAGCAACTGCTTTACGACGTTTACCAATATTTTTACGATCGCGAGCCCGTACTTTTTCTTTAACTGCTTTTTTCTCTTCTTCTTTTTTCGCTTTACGTTTAGCGAGCACTTTTTTAGAAGGTTTGAATGTTGCTTTCAGGCTTGGTGCTTTGGTTTCTGGACGTAGTTCAGCAACAACACGATATTTAATAGGCTCTTGAACGTAACGACCAATTTTCCCTAATAATGGATGATCGTGAGCTTCAACTAATGAAATAGCGATACCTTTACGACCTGCGCGTCCTGTACGACCAATACGGTGCAAGTAAACATCTGCAGTACGAGGTAAGTCAAAGTTGAAAACGTGTGTGATGTCATCTAGATCAAGGCCACGAGAAGCAACGTCTGTGGCAACAAGTACATTCATTTTGCCTGATTCTAAACGTTTGATCGCATCGTTACGCTGTGTTTGCGCCATTTCACCTTCAAGGTAGCTACATTTAATACCTTGTTTTTCTAGCGCAGTGACAAGCTCTCTTACACGCTCTCTTTTGCGAACAAAGACAATCGATTTTTTAACATCGTCTTGCTTCAATAGTGCAGCAAGCAACGCTGTTTTATGTTCGAGATTATCAGCATGATAATAGAACTGCTGAATTTTTTTACGTTCACGGCGAGATGGATCAGCATTAAGTTCAACAGGTTCGTTGAGGATACGCTGTGCAAAATCAATAACTGCATTACCTTCTAGTGTTGCAGAGAACAGTAATGTCTGTTTGCGCCAGCGAGTTTCGCCTGCAATCGTTTCGATATCGTTAGCAAAACCCATATCTAGCATGCGGTCTGCTTCATCTAAAATCAGCATTTCTACCGCACGGCAGTCAAAGTTTTCTTCTTTGATGTATTGTAATAAACGTCCTGTTGTTGCAACAACAATATCTTGGTTCTCGCTGAAGACTTCAGCGTGATTCATATAAGCAACACCGCCTGTGATAGTGGCGATATCTAAATGTGTATGCGCACATAATTCTTTTGCCTGCTCTGCAACTTGCATAGCAAGTTCGCGAGTTGGTGTTAGGATAAGAATACGTGGCGGGCCTGATTTTTTACGTGGATAATCAAGCAAGTGTTGAATTGCCGGAAGCAAAAAGGCTGCAGTTTTCCCTGTGCCTGTTGGCGCAGATCCTAAAATATCGCGTCCATCCATTGCAGCAGGAATTGCATCTGCTTGAATAGCTGTAGGACGTTGATATCCTTTTTCTTCTAATGCGGTCAATAAACTTTCATCAAGTTCAAGACTGGAAAATGTCGTGGCTGTCATTGTATACCTCTGTTTAGGGCGCGGATTTTGACATTATCCCCCGCTAAAAGCCAGAGGATTTACCGCTATCACATTATATATTACCGATAGACGAAGGTATTTGGTGTTTTTAGGCTTAATCTAAATAAGCGTGCATCGTATACAAATAGTTTAATGTTAAGATAGGGGTTGCAGAAGCGTTATCATACCATATATCTCTTTTCCAATGACATGAATGATAAGCAATAAAAAAAGAGATAGTAATACGAATCAATAGAGCCAATAGATGAATCAAAAGAAAGTGAAAAAAGCGGGATTACGTAAAGGTGGTTTTACATTTAAACAATTTTTTGTAGCTCATGATAAGTGTGAAATGAAAGTGGGTACAGATGGTGTTTTATTAGGGGCTTGGGCGCCTATTGATAATGTAAAAAGAGCGCTTGATATTGGTACAGGGAGTGGATTAATTGCATTAATGCTGGCTCAGCGAGCGAATCAAATTGAGCACCTAGATGGTATTGAACTTGATGAAAAGGCTGCATCACAAGCTACGGAAAATGCTCAAGAGTCACAATGGCGCTCACTTATTCATATCCATCATGATGATATCTATCATTATGCTGAACAAGCGCAAAATAAGTATGATTTGATTGTAAGTAATCCTCCTTATTTTGAACCAGCAATTGCTTGTCGTAATGATGTTCGTGAGCAAGCACGTTATACCAAAACCTTAACGCATGAGGGCTTGCTGGATAGTGCGCAATCACTTATCACCGAAGATGGTTTGTTCTGTGTGGTATTACCTTACTCTATTGGTGAGCAATTTATTGAAATTGCAGAAAAAAAGGAGTGGAATATTGCAAAACGCGTTAATATTAAAGATAGTGCAGATAAACCTTATCATCGAATTTTGTTAGCATTTCAAAGACAAAATCAAAGCAGTGTTGAATGTAGTATAGATGAACTTATTATTCGTAATAATGAAGGGCATTATACTGATAAGTTTCGCTCTTGGGTGACTGACTTTTATTTATATTATTAAATCTATATTTAATAATACATTGTTTAAGATAATATATATTGTTGTAAGTAATCGTATATATTTAAATAATATCATTGTGTTATCGTTTTTTTATTGGCAAATTGCATTTTGGTTGGGTGATCACCATGATGATTTTTTTGTGATTCATCTCTTAAAATAATGATTGAATTGAACTTCATACTATTTTTGCACTCCAAGTCTTGTAGCTCATAAAACGAGAAGGAATAACGAGAGTAAATATGACGGAGTCATTTAAAAATAGTGCGAAGCTTGACTTCGGGAGAGTCCATCTCTAATGAGCGAGCAGTTAACGGACCAAATGTTGGTTGAAAAGGTACAAAATGGTGACCAGAAAGCCTTTAATTTGCTGGTTATCCGCTATCAACACAAGGTAGCAAGCCTGATTTCCCGTTATGTACCACAGGGCGATGTGCCAGATGTTTCGCAAGAAGCCTTTATTAAAGCTTATCGTGCCATCGGTTCTTTCCGTGGAGATAGTGCTTTTTATACATGGCTTTATCGCATTGCTGTGAATACAGCAAAAAATTATCTGGTTGCACAGGGGCGACGTCCGCCTTCGAATGATTTAGATGCGAGTGATGTTGAAAACTTCGAATCACCAAATGCACTAAAAGAAATTTCGAACCCTGAGAATTTAATGTTGTCTGAAGAATTACGGAGAGTGGTTTTTCACACCATAGAGTCATTACCTGAAGATTTAAGGGTTGCTATTACACTTCGGGAACTTGACGGACTAAGCTATGAAGAGATAGCGGTCATTATGGATTGCCCTGTCGGAACAGTACGTTCACGTATTTTTAGGGCGCGAGAAGCTATTGATAATAAGGTTCAACCATTAATACAAGAGTTTTAATTGTGGGTGAACCATCATTGACTGAAAGGTACTTTTATATGCAAAAAGAAAAACTTTCTGCATTTATGGATGGCGAAGTTCTTGATAAAGAATTAATGGGTACAATCGCTCGTGATGACTCTATGAAAGAGACATGGCAACGCTACCATTTAATTCGTGACACAATGCGTGGTGATGTAGGTGAAGTAGTCCACTTCGATATCGCAAGTCGCGTTGCGCTCGCTTTAGAGAATGAACCTGTTCGCATAAGTCCTGAACAACAACGAGAGCAGCAACCTGCGCCATCACAATGGCGTAAGCACTCTTTCTTACAAACGTTACGTCCTTGGGCAAGTCAGTTAACTCAAATCGGTGTCGCGGCTTGTGTTTCATTAGCTGTTATTGTTGGTGTTCAGCAATATAATGGAAAAAGTGGTTCTGAAGATTTTCAAGTAGATACACCTGTATTTAATACTCAACCTATTATGGGTTCAGGTTCGCCTGTAAGTTTAAATCTTCAAAACGATACTTTAGGTAAAGACCAGCAAACACGTTTACAAGAGCGTAATCAGCGCCTTGGATTAATGCTGCAACAGTATGAGTTAGATCGTCGTATCTATAATGCACCACAAAATGAAGCGCCAATCAGCGCTCAAGGTGAAACTCAACCTGTAGTAGCACAGTAATAATAGATGTGAATGTATAAATAACGAGTGGGAATGAAACAGTCGTAATGAAAAAATCATGGTTATCCACCTTATTGCTGGTGGGCAGCCTGTCAATGCCGATACAAGCCTTGGCACAACCTCAAACAGGTAGTGTCGAGGCTTTGTTGCAAAAGATGGGTCAGACAAGTCAAAGCTCTACCTATGAATTATCTTTTATCAATATCAATTCTCAAGGTATTGTTCCTATTCGCTACCGTCATACTCTGATTGATGGCAAACCACTTGCACAATTAATGCAAATGGATAGTACTCGCCGTGAAATTGTTCAACGTGGCGATGAAATCAGCTATTTTGAACCCGGTTTAGATGCCTTCAGCTTAAGAAATGATCATATTGTTGATTATATCCCTTCTATCATTTACCAAGATTTCAATGAATTATCGGGTTATTATAATTTTATTGATGCAGGTAGAACGCATATTGGTGATATTCCAAGCCGAGTTGTTCGTGTGCTATCGAAAAACAATGACCGCTACGATTATGTCTTGTTTATTGATGAGGAAAGATATCTGCCTTTAAGAGTCGATTTGTTAGATAAGAATAATGACATCATTGAACAATTTCGAGTGATCACGGTTAATGAAGGAAGTGAAGTCGGAACTGAGCTTAATTCATTACGTACTGTCAATATGCCTCCTTTATTACTTGTGCCAAAAGTTAAGCCATTGGTTTATAACTGGTCGGTTAGTCAATTACCTGAAGGTTTTAAAGAGGTAAAACGCAGTAACCATCAGATCTCTGAAACTGAGTTTAGTCAGTCGATTTTATTTAGCGATGGCTTATTTGACTTCTCTATTTATGTTAATAAAAGTGGTCAACAGGTTAATTCGCCCGAACGCGATAAAATGTTAAGGTATGGTCGTAATACAATTTATACCTATGACAAAGAAGGTAATGAAATTACCTTTATTGGTCAGTTACCGTTTCCTACAGCACAAGCAATAGTTAATAGTGTTGTATTTACGAAAAAGTAAAAGGGTATAAGTTATGGTTAAAGAGTGGGCAACAGTTATACATTGGCATGAAGGACGTGCGTTATTACGCTACGGCTCTTCTTCTGGCTGTGGTAGTTGCCAAGCTCGTGCTGCCTGCGGCTCTTATTTATTAAATAAAATAGGGCCAGAGACAGTTCATCAACTTGAACTTCCTGTTGCACAAACTTTAGTCGAGGGGCAAAAAGTGGAAGTGGGTATTCCTGAAAATAATCTACTTCTTTCTGCAATGCTTGTGTATTTAACGCCACTTATTGGTCTATTTATTGTCGCAGGCATTGCGAGCCTTTGGTTTTCTAGTGAGTTTGCTATTTTTTGCAGTGGGCTTGTAGGTGGTATCCTTGGTTTCTTATTTGCAAAAAAAGTGGCGACTTGGTGGAGTAAAGACGAAGGTTTTGAGCCTGTTATATTGCAAATAGGGCTTCCACCTCATGAACTTAAAGTTCAATTTCAAGAATAATGAGCAGATTAAAGAGATGGGGCATTTGCCCCATTATTTTTATCATGCCGCTTTTGTAATAATACTCATCTTAAATTAACGCATTTCTTTATCTAGAAAATACTCGCAAAAAATTACAAATAAATGCAAGTCTTAGCATAAATGTTTGTGTTTGATGAACGTTTCTTTGAGTATAATGTCTCTAATGTGTAGAATGCGTCATCAATCATAACTCCTGCAATATAGAGTTTTCGCTTTGTGTCCATGAATGACTCCAAAGCCAGATTTATAGAGCAAAGCAATAGAGAAAAATAATTTCAGAATGAAAAACATACGTAACTTTTCCATTATCGCACATATTGACCACGGTAAATCGACGTTATCTGATCGAATTATTCAAATTTGTGGTGGCTTAACAGATCGTGAAATGGCTGCGCAGGTTCTTGATTCTATGGATCTTGAGCGTGAACGTGGTATTACAATCAAAGCGCAAAGCGTAACCTTAAATTACACCGCTGATGACGGTGAAGTTTATCAGCTTAACTTTATCGATACCCCAGGACACGTTGACTTCTCTTATGAAGTATCTCGTTCACTCGCAGCGTGTGAAGGCGCCTTATTGGTCGTAGATGCCGGGCAAGGGGTTGAAGCGCAAACATTAGCTAACTGCTATACAGCGATGGATATGGATCTCACCGTCGTTCCTGTTTTAAATAAAATAGATTTACCAGCAGCAGAGCCTGAGCGTGTTGCTGAAGAGATTGAAGACATTGTGGGGATCGATGCCACAGATGCAGTGCGTTGCTCTGCAAAAACAGGTATTGGTGTTAAAGAAGTTATCGAGCGTCTTGTTAAAGAAATCCCAGCGCCTGAAGGCGATCCTGAGGCACCATTACAAGCACTGATTATTGACTCTTGGTTTGATAATTACTTGGGTGTTGTTTCACTTATTCGTGTTAAAAACGGTAAAGTAAGTAAAGGCGATAAAATCAAGGTAATGAGTACGGGACAAGTTTATAATATTGACCGTATTGGTATTTTTACACCCAAACAAATTGATACAACATCATTAAATTGTGGCGAAGTTGGTTGGGTTGTTTGTGGTATTAAAGATATTTTAGGTGCACCTGTTGGGGATACTTTAACAGCATCCCAAAAACCAGCAGATAAACCATTACCTGGCTTTAAAAAAGTTAAGCCACAGGTTTATGCCGGTTTATTCCCAATTAGTTCTGACGACTATGAATCATTCCGTGATGCATTAGGTAAATTGAGCTTAAACGATGCTTCATTATTCTATGAACCAGAGAGTTCATCTGCATTAGGTTTTGGTTTCCGTTGCGGTTTCTTGGGTCTTCTGCACATGGAGATCATTCAAGAACGTTTAGAACGTGAATATGACCTTGACCTGATTACAACGGCCCCAACCGTAGTTTATGAAGTTGAAATGACTAACGGTGATATTGTATTAGTGGATAGCCCGTCTAAATTACCACCACTGAATAATATTGAAGAAATCAGAGAGCCTATTGCTGAGTGTCATATGCTATTACCGCAAGAATACTTAGGTAATGTAATTACTTTATGTATCGAAAAACGCGGCGTTCAAACCAATATGGTCTATCATGGTAATCAGGTTTCATTAACTTATGAAATTCCGATGGCTGAAGTGGTATTAGATTTCTTTGACCGTCTAAAATCAACATCACGTGGTTATGCTTCTTTAGACTATAACTTTATCCGCTTCCAAGGCTCTAACATGGTACGTGTAGATGTCTTGATTAATGGTGAGCGCGTTGATGCTTTAGCATTGATTACACATAACGATAATGCACCTTATCGTGGTCGTGAGTTGGTGGAAAAAATGAAAGAATTTATTCCACGTCAACAGTTTGATATCGCCATCCAAGCGGCAATTGGTAACCACATTATTGCTCGTTCAACTGTTAAACAGTTACGTAAAAACGTATTAGCCAAATGTTATGGCGGTGACGTTAGCCGTAAGAAGAAACTGTTACAGAAACAGAAAGATGGTAAAAAACGTATGAAGCAAATTGGTAACGTAGAGCTACCACAAGAAGCGTTTTTAGCCATCCTTCATGTTGGTAAAGATAAATAATTTAAGGAGAAAACATGGCTAACACGTTTGCCTTGATCCTAACGCTGGCAACGCTAATAACGGGAGTTTTTTGGGGAATTGAGCGCTTTAAGCTCAAGCCTGCCCGAAAAGCAAAACTAAAGCGTCTTCAAGAGATGACGCAAGGGACCGAGGATCAGCAAGAGTTAGCAAAATCAATTAATAAGCCAAGCTGGGCGGAGACATTAGGCTCTTTATTCCCAGTCTTGATTATTGTTTTGGTTCTGCGTTCATTTGTGTATGAGCCGTTTCAAATACCTTCTCGCTCCATGATGCCAACCTTATTGGTTGGCGATTTTATCTTGGTTGAAAAATTTGCTTATGGATTAAAAGATCCAATTACACAGACAACGTTAATTAATACAGGGAAGCCAAAACGAGGTGATATTGCAGTATTTAAATATCCTCGTGATCCTTCTACTGATTTTATTAAACGTGTTATTGGATTACCGGGCGATAAAATTGTTTATGATATGATGTCGAAAAAACTTCATATCTATCCAAATTGTGATAAAGCCATTTGCAATGAAGATATTTCAGTAACTTACGGTACTGCTTACCCAAGTGAATGGACGTTGTTATTACAAAATGTACCGGGCGGTCAGCGTATTAATGGTATGAAATCTATTCCAATTGAAGAGCCTATTTCAACAGCAACTCAATTACGTGAAGAAGAAAGGGTAGAAACTATTGATAAAGTCTCTCACCGTATTATGACAATACCCGGTGATATGACGATGCCAGAGTTTATTCAACCCGGATTACCTGTCGGTACGTGGATTGTTCCTGAAGGTCATTACTTTATGATGGGTGATAATCGAGACGGTAGCTCTGATAGTCGATTCTGGGGCTTTGTTCCAGAGAAAAACTTAGTCGGTAAAGCGACAACAATCTGGATGAGCTTTGAAAAAGTAGAGAATGAATGGCCAACAGGCGTTCGTTTTAGCCGTATCGGTGGCATTAAGTAATAATTAACAAAATAGCGACAGCATTCTTTCTTATCTAAGTGTAGAATATGTCGCTTCTTTAAATATGATTGGCCCTTGTTATTGGCAGGGGTCAGTGCAAACGCAACAGTTCTGTTATCCAACTCGATAATTTCTCGTTGTCTTAAACAGATTTGTTGCGTGTGCTTCAAATTAAGTTATGGAAATTGATCGCACATGAATACTTTATTAGTAAACCAGTTACAAAAGAAACTGGGCTATACTTTTACGCAAAATGAATTATTACTGCAGGCTTTAACGCATCGTAGTGCCAGCAGTAAACATAATGAACGTTTAGAATTTTTAGGTGATTCAATTCTAAGCTATGTGATTGCTAATGCACTTTATCATCGCTTTCCTCGTGTTGATGAAGGTGATATGAGCCGAATGAGAGCAACGCTTGTTCGTGGGAATACACTCGCTGAGTTAGCGCGTGAATTTGAACTAGGCGAATGTCTACGTTTAGGCCCAGGGGAGTTAAAAAGTGGCGGTTTTCGTCGTGAATCAATTTTAGCGGATACGGTGGAAGCTTTAATTGGTGCCATTTTCCTCGATAGTGATATTCAAAATATCGAAAAAATTATTTTAAATTGGTATGAAAATCGTTTGGCTGAAATCAGTCCGGGCGATAAGCAAAAAGATCCTAAAACTCGTTTGCAAGAGTATCTGCAAGGCCGTCATTTACCATTACCTTCTTATATTGTGGTACAGGTTCGTGGCGAAGCCCATGATCAAGAGTTTACGATCCATTGTCAGATAAGCGGTATCGAACAACCTGTCAAAGGGATGGGTACAAGCCGTCGTAAAGCTGAACAGGCCGCTGCTGAACAGGCATTAATACAACTGGAGCTTGAATGAGCGAAGAACAAACCTATTGCGGATTTATTGCGATAGTCGGTCGCCCAAATGTGGGAAAATCAACACTGCTGAACCAATTACTGGGGCAGAAAGTTTCTATTACATCACGTAAACCGCAAACTACGCGTCACCGTATCATGGGTATTGATACAGACGGTGCTTACCAAGCGATTTATGTGGATACACCGGGCTTACATATTGAAGAGAAGCGAGCCATCAACAGACTGATGAACCGTGCAGCAAGCAGTTCAATTGGTGATGTTGAATTGGTTATTTTCGTTGTTGAAGGCACCAACTGGACGCCTGACGATGAAATGGTATTAAATAAATTAAAATCATTACGTTGCCCTGTTTTATTAGCAATTAATAAAGTGGATAACGTGATTGACAAAACCAAGTTACTTCCACACATTGGCTTTTTAAGTCAACAAATGGATTTTCTTGATGTTGTACCAATCAGTGCTGAAAAAGACATGAATATCGATACGATCGCGAAAATCGTACGTAAATGTTTACCAGAAGCGACTCATCATTTCCCTGAAGATTATATTACTGATCGCTCTCAGCGTTTTATGGCGTCAGAAATTATTCGTGAGAAACTGATGCGCTTTTTAGGTGAAGAATTACCTTATTCTGTCACGGTTGAAATCGAACAATTCGTTACCAATGAGCGTGGTGGTTATGATATCCACGGATTAATTCTGGTTGAGCGTGAAGGCCAGAAGAAAATGGTTATTGGTAATAAAGGTGTGAAAATCAAGAAAATTGGTACTGAAGCCCGTATGGACATGGAAGACTTATTTGAAAACAAAGTTCACTTAGAACTTTGGGTGAAAGTCAAAGCTGGTTGGGCTGATGATGAACGTGCTTTACGTAGCCTTGGCTATGTGGACGATTTAAAGTAGGTAACTGAGGTGGATGGCTGGCAACGTGCATTTGTTATCCATGCTCGACCTTACAGTGAAACGAGTTTGTTACTCGATTTTTTCACTGAAAATGAAGGGCGAGTACGCATATTGTCGAAAGGTGCGCGAGGCCGTCGTTCACCCTTAAAAGGGGCACTTCAACCTTTTACTCCTTTGCTCATTCGTTGGAGTGGGCGAGGAGAAATAAAAACACTTCGTGATGCTGAACCTATCTCTTTAGCATTACCTCTGACAGGCTCTGTACTATACAGTGGCTTGTATCTCAATGAGTTATTATCTCGCGTTTTAGAAAATGGTACGTCTTATAGTGTACTTTTTTTTGAATACCTTTCCTGTTTGCAAATTCTTGCTGCTAGCGATACTACACCTGAAGCTGCACTGAGACGCTTTGAACTCGCGTTATTAACACAACTTGGCTATGGTTTAGATTTTTTGCATTGTGCGGGAAGTGGAGAGCCAGTTTCAGATTCGATGACTTATCGTTATCGAGAAGAAAAAGGCTTTATTGCGAGTTTAGTGGTTGATCATAATAGTTTTACTGGATTTGAATTAAAATCCTTAGCCAGTCGCGAATTTCCTACTGTTGAAACATTAAAAGCGGCGAAAAGGTTTACTCGAATGGCATTGAAGCCCTATTTAGGCGGAAAACCATTAAAAAGTAGAGAACTTTTTAGACAATTTGCCATTAAAAAAGCCCCAAAGAAAAGAGCATTGATGGCAGAACAGTAATATTGTCTTTTTCTTCTCTATGGAATGTGTAAACTAAGGTAATGCAACGTTATTTTTCAGGAGAAGAGCATGTCTGATATTCTACTTGGCGTTAATATTGACCATATCGCCACCCTTCGTAATGCCCGTGGCACAACTTATCCCGATCCTGTTCAAGCGGCTTTTATTGCAGAACAAGCTGGTGCTGATGGTATTACTATCCATTTACGTGAAGATAGACGTCATATCACTGATCGTGATTTAATGCTGATAAGCCAAACGGTTCAGACAAGATTAAATCTGGAAATGGCAGTCACTGAAGAGATGATCGAGATTGCTTGTCAAACTCAGCCTGATTTTTGCTGTTTGGTACCTGAAAAACGCCAAGAAGTGACAACAGAAGGTGGTTTAGATGTTGTTGGCAATGAAGATAAAGTTGCTGAGGCAATTAAACGCTTATCTTTAGCAGATATCAAAGTTTCTCTATTTATTGATCCTGACCATGAGCAAATTAACGCAGCCGACCGTGTTGGTGCGCCTTTTATTGAGATCCACACTGGCGCTTATGCTGATGCTGAAGATGAAATGGCTCAAGAAAAAGAGTTTGTCCGTATTCGTGATGCAGTTACTTATGCCGCATCTAAAGGTTTAAAAGTGAATGCAGGACATGGTCTGCACTATCACAACGTGCAACGTATTGCTGCATTACCTGAACTGTATGAACTGAATATTGGTCACGCTATTATTGGTAGAGCAGTATTTAGTGGGTTAGCGCCAGCGGTTGAAGAAATGAAACGCTTAATGCGAGAAGCGCGTCGCTAATGGCTATTGTTGGTTTAGGTATGGATATTGTCGAGATATCACGTATCGAAGAGATTATAGGGCGTTCTGGTGAACGCCTTGCTCGTCGTATTCTTACTGATACTGAATGGGAAATTTATCAATCCCATAAACAGCCAATACGTTTTTTAGCTAAGCGATTTGCAGTAAAAGAGGCAGCGGCAAAAGCATTAGGAACAGGTATTCGTTTAGGATTAGCTTTCAACCATTTTGAAGTGCGTAATGATGAGTTAGGCAAACCCACATTGCATTTTTTAGCGGTTGCAAAAGAGATGGCAGAGAAAGCGGGGATAAACTCTATTCACGTAACACTTGCTGATGAACAGCGTTATGCTTGTGCGACAGTTATTTTAGAAAAATAGCTCTCTTAGATTTATCACCCACAAAATCCATCGATTAAGGTTTAGATCTTATCTGCGTGGTGGATCAACACAAATTTTTCCCATAATTCATCTTGAGATTCAGTATGAGCAGGATCAGTGATGATCGTGTTAGTAATCGGACAAACCGATTGGCAAGTTGGTTTATCGTAATGTCCTACACATTCAGTGCAAAGATCAGGATTAATTTCATAAATTTCATCCCCCATTGAAATCGCATCATTTGGACACTCTGGTTCACACATATCGCAATTGATGCATTTCTTCGTAATTAGTAAAGCCATATCAGTCACTTAACATATAAATTATTAAATTTCAGTAACTTATATCTTGCACTTATATGTTACTCTTGGTCTTTTGCTTGCTTTCTATAATACATAGGTCACTTTTAAAGAGAATAAAGTGTTTATATAAAATAAATATACAAGCATATGCATAAAAATTGGGTTATTACGTCAAAAAAATCTCAAAACATATCAATAGAGAAAGGGAGATTATCATATACACTGAGTATTCTAAATATATGGTTTTGAAAGAGTGAAAATTAACATTTTTTAGGTGAATAAAAAAATGCCGCCTTTGCCTCTAAGCAAAGGTGGAATAAAGTTAATTGGAAATAAGTTCGTGGCGGGGGATTATATCCCCGCCGATTTTTTATGGATTTAACAGTGCCAATCGGTAAGTCTTTTTTGGGATGAGAAACAGGAAATGTTTTTTCTGTTATTGGAGACCACTAGATCTGATGGCTTCCTCCATTATGCCGTTTTAACTCATAATTTGCGGCTATGAACTCCTTTATCAGGTCAGCTGATCTCATATAACCTCCTAACCTAAAATCATTTCACACACATATACACAATGAGAGTTTTTTGTGACCTAATTTTTTCAATAAAACAATAAATAGGAGCATCTTTCTTTTTTTTCTACATGAAGGAAATAGTATTTTTTGTGGTATCCCGCACATCTAACACTCTGTTATTGATGTTAAATAATGCAATAAATAAGGGGTATGCTATGCCAACATTGTTCAATATGTGGACATTTGCGCTTTTGTCCTTGGGTTTGGTACTAACTCCAGGCCCTAATATGATTTATCTGATTTCACGCTCAATCTCTCAAGGGAAAAAAGCTGGATTTATTTCATTAATTGGTGTGGCTGTTGGCTATATTTTTTATATGTTATTAGCTGCATTTGGTATTACAGCTATTTTTATGGCTGTGCCTTATGCTTACGATACATTAAAAATTTGTGGTGCTATTTATCTTTTTTATATTGCTTGGCAATCTATTAAACCCGGTGGACGCTCTATCTTTCATCCCCAAAAATTACTTTCAGGTAATACAACAAAGCTCTTTGTAATGGGCTTTATCACTAATCTGCTAAATCCTAAAATTGCATTAATGTACTTATCACTGTTACCTCAATTTATTAGCCTTCAAAATGGCAGTGTTTTAAATCAATCATTAGTGCTAGGTAGTATTCAAATTATTATTAGCATTGCAGTAAATGCATTGATTGTTATTGCCGCGGGCTCTATTGCTGGGTTCTTTATGCAAAGGCCTCGTTGGGCATTGGTTCAACGTTGGTTTATGGCGACAATCTTAGGCACTTTAGCTGTCAAATTAGCCACAGAAGCTCGCGTAAACTAAAGTTTCATCTTGCTATCTTTGTCATAAACAATTCAAGACAATCTCTTTAGTTATCAATAGAAAACAGGGTACAATATCCCGCTATATGATAATGAAGAGATATCCTTGTGAATAAAGTTAAAGATGATATTTATTGGATGCATAAAGCGATTGAGCAAGCGCAAAAAGCACAAGAAATCGGTGAAATACCAGTGGGCGCAGTATTAGTCGTTGATAATAAAATCATTGCTAAAGGATGGAATCATTCAATTATCGATAACGATCCCACTGCACACGCTGAGATTATGGCGTTACGCAAAGGGGGAAAGCATTTACAAAATTATCGCCTACTCGATGCAACTCTTTATATTACTCTTGAGCCTTGTGTGATGTGTGCGGGAGCGATTGTTCATAGTCGGGTAAAACGCGTGGTTTATGGTGCCTCAGATTTAAAAACAGGTGCGGCTGGTTCATTTATTGATATCTTGCAGCATCCCGGGATGAACCATAAAGTTGAGATAACTTCAGGTGTATTAGGTGAAGAATGTTCGCAGCTTTTAAGTCAGTTTTTTAAAATGAGAAGGGCTGAAAAGAAACAGCTTAAAAAGCAAAAAAACAGTCCAGCCATAATCAATACTGAAACAGCAATAAAAGAATAATATTTACTGATAATTAAGGGTATACGTTGCTTGGGCTTGGAAAGGGCCTGTTAGTAAAGTTTGATTTTTTAGTGCAGAGGGCGATGCCTCAACATACGTCATAAAATTAAATTGAATACGTTTATTATTAAGAAGTCGAGTTGAGCTCGGTTTTTTTAATTGAATAACATTGTGTTGAACATCTGTAAATACAATCCCGATACTTTTAGGATCTTCAGATCCTGTGCCGACAACAGCAAGATGATTGGGCATTGTAGGATGTTCTTTTCCATCTAGCGTAATCGTGACGCTTCTATAAATGTCCTGACTGCAATTTTCTAAACTAATACTAAAAGCAACGGGTTCACTTTTTTGAAAGGTATAGAGATCTTTGGCAGATATCTGTTTAAAATCGATTACTTTATTTTCATCACCAGCAACAATGGTACAACCATGCGCAACCACAACACCTTTAAATTCCATATCACCGCCAATAAGCTCTGTCACAGCAAAGGCAGAAGGTGAAAGTAATAATAAAAGAGAAATAGCCGATTTTATTATTGAGTTTTTCATTACATAAACTCCGCAACTAATGTGGCATGTGCTGAAAACTCACCTTCTGTAATTTTGCTTCCTGCCTTTGCAATAGGAGCAGCAGTAACTTCCCAATTACCTTTAAAATTATTCAGCTTCCCAACAGAGAAATATTGATTAGGTGGCACAATCGTTCCTGATTTGTCTCTTAAAACAATACCTAGATTTGTTCTATCTACAGGTCCTGTTGTACCAAGATAATTAGGGTTAAAGCTAGCAACACCTGAGCTTCCTGTTTGAATTTTAAACATAATTCGACTGTTAGGATTAGTAAAACTACCACCTTCACATTTTATTGGAATATTGCGAGTGATCTTGTAGTTTTGACCATTCAAATAGTCAGAAGTATTACCGACATTGCCAAAATCAAAGGTAATTGGAGAGCCATTATTAAATGTGCATTTATCTTCAGTGGTTAGTATTCCAGAGCTAATCACTAATTTTGAAATTGGTTCCGGGCCATACTCTCGATATAAGCCATTGCCCACACGGGCATACATTTGAGCTACAGCTTGCCCTGTTAATGAAACTCCATTAATAATCGGTTTTTTTAGACGAAATACTAATACACCGCTACTTCCTGATGACATGTTGGGTTTTGGTGATTCAGGAACGCGACAACCTTGTTGCCCATTTCGATTGTTAGGTTTTTCAATAAAAGGAACAGTAGGAAGTGATTCAGGACCCCAAATAGAAAACTTGATCTGAACATCAACGTATTCATTAAGTTCATAGTAATTATTGCCTAAATAGCGTAGGTCAGAATTCGCCATATAATAAGTGCGAGAATTAGGAACTAAGGGATCTTTAGGGCAATAAACTGTCGCTAAATATCTATCAGGTAAAGAGAAATTTACTCTGGCAGTTTCACCTGGTCTGTTATTAGGAAATGTTGCGTTATTTAACTCAACTCTAAAGATATTAGGGCCACCAACGGTACGAACCTCACCATGAATGTATGCGGAAGCAACAATTGGAGTACATAACATTGCGCCAGTAAAAAGTAATCTTAGCGTATTGAAATAAAAATTTGCTGTCGTTAATTTCATTTTATTCCTACCGGCGTCAAGTTAATTAGTATTTGGGTTGTTGTTCTTTTGGTGCCGCTGTACAGCTATTTTGTTGGCAAACAAATTTTAATTCTGGATGTCCACCGTAGTCATTTACATACATCATGTAAAATTGATTGACGCCATTGGTTTTAACTGGAATTTCCAGTGATGATTTAGGTGCAACCATTAATCCGGGGAATGTGGTTAACTTATCGCTATCTTCACCATTCAATTTATTGGAAAGACCAATAATAGTGATGTAGTAAGGTGTAGGATTTTCGGCAATAAATTGATTACCTTGTTTTTTAAATACCAACTGGTCTTGCCAAATCATGCCCGGTTTTTCAGGAATAATGGCAGTTGGGCGGTAGAATAATTTAATGCGAGACTGCATTGCCATTTGTAGCACGTTAGCTTGTTTTGGTGCTGGTGGGATTTCACGCACATTTAAATAGAACAGTGATTCTCTGTCTTGTGGTAAAAGTCCAACTTCTGCTGTTTTGGTTATTCTAACAACCCCTTTTTGATCACCATCAAGACGCTGTAAAGGTGGCAATGCCACTAAAGGAGAGGCAATTTTTTGACCGTGTTCATTTTCAACCCATGATTGAGCTAAAAAAGGAATGTCAGGGCTAGTATTTTTTAGATTTACGCTAGCTGAATTCTCGTTGCCTGTTAATACAATACGAGTTCTATCTAATGACACGCCCGCTTGAGTTGTACTCACTATGCTGAGTGCAATTAATGAGCCACAAAAAAGCGTTTTGAGTGTGTTGAATGAGTTCATACAATTATCTCTAGTAATTCATTTTGTTCATTAAAATCCCTGACATAATAACAACTCACGTTTTAGTGGATCGTTAATTGCCGCTGGAATTGTAATCGTACACTGGGTTTTACCACCCCAAATCACGTTTAAGGATTCATTAAGGTTAACACCGGCGATATAAACTAAACCATCTTCCATCACCATTCCCATATTTTCACCGTTTTTATTGGTGACTTCGGCACCAAATGGCGGGTATTTTTGATCGGTAGTTTGTAAGATAGCCATTAGGCGCTCACCTTGGCGAACAGGGAATTTATAGTATCCAATCGCGCCTTCAGTTAATGTTGCAGAAGTAATGGCTTTGTGTGTTTCAATATCTGAATCCATTTTATCAACATCAATACGAGCATCAACATTGTTATAACTAGTTAAGTCAGTTAATACCCCTATACCAAATAGATTTGTAGTCGTACTTTGATTATTAAATGGTACGCCTGAAACTCCGCCTGTATCAACCATCATGCGGGCAGTACTTGATGTCATGCTACTACTATGTAATGCAGCACCATGGCGCGTTGCAGTAAATCCGCCTTTAACTGTTGCTCCCACTGCAATGTAATTATCTTGTTGATAGCTTGCATTGGCGTTAATTTCTGCATATTGCGAACGATGTTGATAATAACCATCAGTATTGGCTTTATTGTCTGAGCTTAAACCTGCACGGACACGCCAAAGATTATTATAATTGCTATTATCAGAATAAGAGGCCATTTGGTTAACTTTACCGTTACTATCTTGTAAGCTATAACCAATGCTTTTACCGCTTCCTAACGGAACTGAAATATTGAAAGAAATACTATCATCAGTATTTCCCTTATGCTGAGTACGGAATGCAGATAAGTTAGTATTAATCTGTTCTATACCCATAATAGAAAAATTCCGGCTTACAGTAACACCATATTGCTCTTGTGTATTTTTATCCCAATAGTTTTGGTGTCGATAAGAGAGGTAAAGTGTTGTCGATTTTTCAATATCATCAGCCCAAAAAGTTTTGTTACCTGTAATGGTATACATCTCTTTTTCATAACCATTGTTATTAATATCGTTATAACGCTCATCTATATATTGAGAGAAAGATCGGAATGTTTTCTCTGAAAATCGGTAACCTGCAAAAGTAATCGTACTATGGTATTCATCGAATGTTTTAGCGTAGTTCAGTTTGAATGACATCCCGTTGATATTCTCATTATCATAAGTTTTGCTATAAGACTGAGTAATATCACCTGAGAGTGTACCTAAACGACCCATATCGTGACCTAATCCTAATGACCAAGCATTGTAATCTTTAGCCGTCAACAAAACCCCGCCATACAGCGACCATGTGTTGTTCATACCCCATGAAAAATCACCTTGATAAAAAATAGGGCCTTGCATTTTATGGTTATTGAGCGATGACTGACCCATTGATGTGTTATAACGCACAGAGCCAGGACGCGTCATATAAGGTAGATTGGCGGTCTGTACTTGGAATTCGTTTACCTTACCGTTTTGCTCTTCGACTCTAACATTTAATTGACCTTGTACTGTGTCTTGTAAATGTTTAATAGCAAAAGGGCCCGCAGGTACTGTGGTTTCATAAATTAAGCGGCCATTTTGCGTTACTGTCACTTTAGCATTGGTGTTTGCGATGCCGTGGATTTCAGGTGCATAACCTTGTAAAGAAGGTGGCAACATTCTTTCATCACTTTGTATATTGGCACCGGTAAAACGGAAACTATCAAAAACTTGAGAGTTTAAATAAGTTTCACCCAGCGTTAGTTTTGCTGCTTGGTTAGGTAATGGTTTATAGGCGTAAATCTGATTCCAATCAAAGCTATTATTTGATGAATATTCAGATGAATAGTTTCCTTGATATTCAGCACGTAGTCGCCATTCACCAAAGTTAATTCCAGCCTGTCCATAACCTGTTAATGAGTTGTTATTATTGCCTTTATTCGGACGAGTTGATGTACCCGTTAAGGTATAGTCAACTAATAACCCAGATACACCTGGATCCCACAATTCAGGGGGTGTCCAATCGGTATCTTCATATTTCATTAATGAACGAGGCATAACAATATCAAGAATACCGCCATCATTTTTGATGGAGATACCCGGTAATTGACTAATATCGAAACAATCTGGCGAGATTTCTTCGATAAATTTTTGATTTTCTTCGTTAACTGTTAACTTTTTTAGAAGAGTAGGGTCAATACAGGCAATGGAGTAATTGGGTTTAACTTCAATATAATTAATGTTTTGGCGAGGAAAGTCACGGTCATTTATACGGATATCTAAGTAGTACATACCCGGAATAATGTAATTAGAGGTTGCAAAACGAGATAAATCGACATTATCTCTGTCTTCGGCATCTAGCATATGAATGTTAAATTCCACAGAATCATCTTGCTCGGCTTGAGCGAAAAACGCTAAGCACAATAGCAAAATGGCACAAATGTTTTTCCATATTGTGCTGTGAAAAAAAGAAATTAACATGAATAAACGCCTAATTATTAATTAAATAAAAACTAATTAAATAATGAATATTTATTTAATTAGTTTTTATTTTATTCTTATTAAATTGAAGTGTTTTATCAAATTTAACGCAGAGGAAGTCCTCTGCGTTAATGCAGTAATTAATCTATTATTTAATTAATTTAAATAAATAAAACGATTACTGATAATCAACTTGGAAGTTGATGACGGCTTGGAATTCACCTGGAGTTACAGTAGCGTCTGCTGATTCAGCTTGAACATAAGCAACGAATGGGATCTTAGAAACACCATTAACTAATTGTACAGGTGTTGTTGCTGTGTTCCATTTTACTGACTTGCTGCCTGCATCCATTAAGCCAATACCTGCGCCAGAAGCAGAGCCAGATACGAAAGATGCTAAGTCTTTATTTGTTGCATTAACAACGCTTGGTGTATAGCTAACAGTAGCTGTTTTTGCTACGGTAGTATCACAATCTTGTAATTCGATATCTTTTTTAACGTTACCTGCTTTCTGCATATTTGCTAATGCAGAAGTTGGGATTTCACTGAAATCAACAATAACAGGACTTGAAGAAGCTGCTAATCCACAAGCTGAATTAACAATTTCACCTTTTAATTGAATTTCGCCTTTAGTTGCGCCAACTTTTGGTGCAGAAGTTTCAGCAGTTGCAACAGAATTAATACCAAATACTAAAGCAGCAGCTAAAGCAATTTTACTCAGTTTCATTATAGATAATCCCTTGAAGATCGTGCGTATTATTATTTATAGAAAAATAATATTAATGTCGGAATATAAAAATTGATTTGCATTATATTTCGAGTTGTTTCGAATAATGACTGGTTTATATGATATCAACAAAGGCGCTCTATTTGATATAACATTTTGTTGATTTCCTCAATTTTCATATTTAATCTTGCCTATTCCATATTAATAGAGTTTTATGTAGATTTATTCTTTTTATTACTCAATTTATGGGTGAAAAAGTTTATCAGGCAGATAAATTTAATAGACAATATAATTAACATTACTTTAACTTTACAAAAAGTAATGTTATTAACATTAGGTTAAGAAAATTAATAAAATCAATTATAGATTATCATAATATATATAATTCAATAAGTTAGATGTTAACAAAGACCTATTTAGGTTAATTCTTATTGCAAAAAAAGTTTCTCCAAAAATTATAATCATAAAATGAATAATAACTAATGAGATAATTCCTACGTATTTAAGTTAATTTTTTCTTATATTTCACTTATTCTGATAGTCTTAAAATGACTAGTTGGATCGTTTTAAATACAATTTACTCATTAGCTGAGTGTTTTAGCTAATGAGTGTTACATTTTTTAACACATGTGTTTTTCCTATTTTGGATAAAAAGTAGGATGAAAAAATGTAACAATTTTTAATATTAAGAAAATATTAATTTGGGGGTTGCTTTAATGGTTGGAGCGATTTTTTTGAATAGTAGAAAGAAAATAAATAAGCCTCTGTAAAAGAGGCTAGGTTGTTTAATAGACTGTTTTTAATTACAAAAATTATTGATAAGCCATATCTTGAGTTAATGACAATGATGATCTTTCTTGTTCTTCATCGTTATCACTCTCTTTATCTTTAGATAATATTTTGTTTTTGCTCTCTTTAGCTTGAAGGTAACCGACAAGGCTGAGCTGATATCGTCGAATGTTTTCAACGTAGCGATAAGCCTCATGGCCTCTGGCATAGCCGTAAGGGAGGTCAGCATAATATTTCTTTTGGCTAAGTAGAGGTAATCTTGATTTTACATCTAACCAACTGTCAGGATCGGCATTTTGTTGCTCAGTAAGCCTTCTGGCATCAAGCATATGACCAAATCCCATATTATATGCCGCTAATGCAAACCAAATTCTTTCATCTTCAGGAATAGAATCGGGTAAGCGCGAAAGAAGATGTTTAAGGTATTGCGCTCCTCCTCGAACACTCTCTTCAGGATCAAGCCTATCAGTAACGCCCATACTTGATGCAGTAGGGCGAGTCAACATCATCAATCCTCTAACACCAGTTGGTGATGTAGCATGAGGATCCCAATGTGATTCTTGCCATGCCATCGCTGCCAATAAGCGCCAATCGAAGGTATCTGCATACTTTTCAAAAAGAGGCTGATAATTTGGCAAAATAGAATCTATCGCTGTAATAAAAGAGATAGTATCGAAGTAATCAAACGAACCAACATGGCCAAAATACTTTTCTTCAAGTCTTGCTAATACATCTTCTTGAGATAATTGATTAAAGTAATCGAGCATCGCTGCATATAAGCTATTATCTTCACCATCTGGCAGATACCATGTTAATGGACGGCTTTCAGTGACTTCAAATCCTACGGCAACATTAGGATGAATGCGCTGTTGTACAGCAACACTGATTGAGTCTGCTAATACATAGGTTATTTTGCCTTCCGATAATGCTTCTAGCAGTTGTGAGGTTGTCTGATTATCTGATTCTTCCCATTCAAGCTCGGGATATTGCGTTTCTTTTAATGTTCGCAATAAACTTGCATGAGCAGAGCCAGCAGTGACAACAAGGCGCCCATCTAACGCATCAAAGCTACGTGGTCTTAATGTCCCTTTACGGTAAATAAGCTGTTGAGAAACTGAAAAGTAAGCAGGGCCACTGCGTGTCGTTTCTAATCTTTCTTTATTGTAAAGTAATCCGGCGGCGATAAAGTCAGCTTTATTATTCTCCAGATCATCAAACATTTGGTTGATATTTGTCCGCATATTAACGACAAGTTTCACGCCTAGGTAATCTGCAAAGCGCTTCACTAATTCATAATCGAAACCTACGGGGTCCTTTTTATCGTTCATCGTTATCAATGGTGAAGGTATCGTACTAATTCTTAACTCACCACGAGATAAAATCTTATTTATCTGCGCTTTTTGCCTATCCGGCCATGTAATATTCAACGCGATAATAGCCGCTGAAAAGAGCGCTATGATAACGATAACGAAATAGTTTATCCTTATATTATTCAATAGGTTGGTTCTCGTTAACGTTGTTTATTGTTGTGTGTAAAACAGTCATTTTAACATGGATAAATTTCCAGTAATCGAGCATTTTGCTTAACATATTGGCAAGACGCAACTTGATTACACCAATTAATCATTAAAACACTCTAAGTCAAATGCCGTTATTTTGTTCACGCAAACGGTTTCGTCTGAGCAGTTATTCTATTATACTAGGCGCGTTTCCCCTGAATGATTGATCAGGTTAGCTGCTAAAAGAGAGAACTCAATACTATGGAAATCCTGCGTGGCTCCCCCGCTTTATCCGCGTTTCGTATTAATAAATTACTCACTCTATGTCAGGAAAATGATCTTCCTGTACAAGGTATATACGCGGAATTTGTCCATTTCGCGAAAGTGGAAGGGCAGTTATCTGAAGATGATCAAATTAAATTACGTCAACTATTGCATTATGGGCCTTCATTAACAGAACATGAGCCTGTTGGGGAAATGCGAGTTGTTACGCCTCGCCCAGGAACAATTTCACCTTGGTCTTCTAAAGCAACAGATATTGCACATAACTGTGGTTTAGCCAAGGTGGTTAGAATTGAACGTGGTATCGCCTACTTTATTGAATGCGGTACGATGACAGACACTCAATGGCAACAACTTTATGGTTTTATTCATGATCGAATGATGGAAACCATCTTCTTAAATTATCAAGATGTAAATGCACTTTTTGCTGAGCAAACTCCAGCGCCACTAAAAACTATTGATGTGCTTGCAAAAGGCAAAGATGCATTAGCAAAAGCGAATATCGAAATGGGGTTAGCACTTGCAGACGATGAGGTTGATTACTTAGTCGATGCGTTTAACCGCTTACACCGTAATCCAACAGATGTTGAGCTTTACATGTTTGCACAAGCTAACTCTGAACACTGTCGCCACAAAATATTTAATGCTGATTGGATTATTGATGGTAAGGCTCAAGATAAATCATTATTCAAAATGATTAAAAATACATTTGAGCAAACACCAGACTATGTCATGTCAGCTTATAAAGATAATGCAGCAGTAATGGAAGGCTCTGTAGCGGGTCGTTTTTATCCTGATACAGAAAAGGGGCATTATCACTATCACCAAGAACCTGTACATATCTTGATGAAAGTAGAAACACACAACCATCCAACGGCTATTTCACCTTGGCCAGGTGCGGCAACAGGTTCTGGTGGTGAAATTCGAGATGAAGGTGCAACTGGACGTGGTGCAAAACCTAAAGCAGGTCTAGTTGGATTTTCAGTTTCTAACCTGCGTATTCCCGGATTTGAGCAGCCTTGGGAAGAAGATTTTGGTAAGCCAGAGCGCATTGTTAATGCATTAGACATTATGACTGAAGGCCCATTAGGTGGTGCTGCATTTAATAATGAGTTTGGTCGCCCTGCATTACTAGGCTATTTCAGAACCTATGAAGAACAAGTTAATAGCCATAATGGTGTTGAAATTCGCGGTTACCATAAACCAATTATGCTAGCAGGTGGTATTGGTAATATTCGTGAAGATCACGTGCAAAAAGGTGAAATCACAGTTGGTGCTAAGTTGATTGTACTTGGCGGGCCTTCAATGAACATCGGCCTTGGTGGTGGTGTGGCTTCTTCTATGACATCAGGTCAATCAGATGCGGATTTAGATTTTGCCTCTGTTCAGCGTGATAACCCAGAAATGGAACGCCGTTGCCAAGAAGTTATCGACCGTTGTTGGCAATTAGGTGACGATAACCCGATCTTATTTATTCATGACGTTGGTGCTGGTGGCCTTTCTAATGCAATGCCTGAATTAGTCAATGATGGTGGTCGTGGTGGTCGTTTTGAATTACGTGATGTTCTTAATGATGAACCGGGTATGAGCCCACTTGAAATCTGGTGTAATGAATCTCAAGAACGTTATGTGTTAGCGGTATCGCCAGAAAAAATGCCTCTATTTGATGCTTTATGTCAACGTGAAAGAGCGCCTTATGCCGTTATTGGTGAAGCAACGCAAGAGCGTGAATTAGTCTTAAACGATACACATTTTGATAATAAACCGATTGATATGCCATTAGACATATTATTAGGTAAAGCACCTAAAATGTTGCGTGATGTAAAATCACTGAAAACAGAAGGCGAATATCTCTCTCGTAAAGATATCGATTTAAAAGATGCAGTTTATCGTGTTCTTCATTTACCTGCCGTTGCTGAAAAAACCTTCTTAATTACTATTGGTGACCGCACTGTAACGGGTATGGTCGCGCGTGATCAGATGGTTGGTCCTTGGCAAATTCCTGTTGCTAACTGTGCTGTTACCACAGCAACATTAGATAGCTATTATGGCGAAGCGATGTCCATTGGTGAACGAGCACCGATCGCACTGTTAGATTTTGCTGCATCAGCACGTATGGCTGTTGGTGAAGCACTAACGAATATGGCAGGTTGTGATGTAGAAGCACTTAATCGTATTAAGCTTTCCGCTAACTGGATGTCAGCAGCTGGTCATCCTGGTGAAGATGCAGGTTTATATGACGCAGTAAAAGCCATTGGTGAAGAGTTATGTCCAGAGTTAGGCATTACTATTCCTGTGGGCAAAGATTCGATGTCAATGAAGACGCGCTGGCAAGATAAAGATGGAAAAACTAAAGAGGTTACTTCTCCGTTGTCTTTAGTTATTACGGCATTCTCTCGTGTTGAAGATGTGCGTAAAACAGTAACACCAGAATTATCAACACAAGCAGGAAACCGCTTGTATTTGATTGATTTGGGCAATGGTCATAACGCGTTAGGTGCAACGGCACTAGCACAAGTTTATCGTCAATTAGGCCAAAAAGCTGCAGACCTTCGTGATGTTGAGCAGTTGAAACAGTTCTTCAATGTGATGCAACAATTAGTTAATGATGGAAAATTGTTGGCCTATCACGATCGCTCTGATGGTGGATTATTTGTCACACTCGCTGAAATGGCATTTACAGGTCATTGTGGCTTACACGTTGATATCAGCGCTTATGACGAAGATATTTTAGCGGGACTCTTTAACGAAGAACTAGGTGGTGTAATCCAAATTAGTGCTGAACATCAAGAGGCTGTAGAAGCATTATTTGCTGAATATGGTTTATCGGATTGTTTACATTATTTAGGCCAAGCAACAGAAAATGACGCCATTATTATCCAAAGCCGTGAAACCGAAGTTTACAATGAAAAGCGTAGCACATTACGTCTTTGGTGGGCTGAAACAACATGGCAAATGCAACGCTTACGTGATAATCCTGAGTGTGCAGATGAAGAGCATCAGGCAAAACAAGATCTCAAAGATCCAGGTTTAAATGTGAATTTAACCTTTGATCCAAATGAAGATATTGCAGCTCCTTATATTGCAACAGGAAGTCGTCCTCGTATTGCAGTATTAAGAGAGCAAGGTGTTAACTCTCATGTTGAAATGGCGGCTGCTTTCGACAGAGCTGGTTTTGATGCTATCGACGTTCATATGAGCGATTTGCATTCCGCCCGACGTTCACTGAGTGATTTTGATGTGTTGGTGGCTTGTGGTGGATTCTCGTACGGTGACGTATTAGGTGCTGGCGAAGGTTGGGCGAAGTCTATTTTATTTAATTCTCGTTTACGGGATGAGTTTGCTCAATTCTTTGAACGCCAAGATACTTTATCTCTTGGTGTCTGTAATGGTTGCCAAATGATGTCAACATTATCAGAGCTTATTCCGGGTGCAGATTTATGGCCTCGTTTTGTTCGCAACCGCTCTGAGCGTTTTGAGGCGCGCTTTAGTTTAGTGAAAGTGACAGAGAGTCCATCATTATTGTTACAAGGTATGGTGGGTTCACAAATGCCTATTGCTGTTTCTCATGGTGAAGGTTTTGCTGAATTCCGTAATGCTGAGCAATTAGCACAATTAGAAGCTCAAAATTTAGTGGGATTACGTTTTGTGGATCACTACGGTAATCCAACAGAACAATATCCATTAAATCCTAATGGCTCTGTAAAAGGGATCACCGCTGTCACTACAAAAGATGGTCGTTCAACCATTATGATGCCTCACCCAGAACGTGTGTTTAGAACTGTTAGTAATTCTTGGCATCCAGATAACTGGGGGGAAGACAGTCCTTGGATGCGTTTATTCCGCAATGCAAGAAAACAATTTGATTAATCAAATGTAACACTACCTTAGTGATAAACACATAAAGCCTCTACATTGCTAGAGGCTTTATTTTATTATGGGCTTTAGCCAGTTTAAGTCGCGTCAGCGTCTTAAATATAAAACCACCCGCTATGCGGGTGGGTATTAAAGGTTATACCAAGAAAAACACCTTTCCGTTACGATATAGATGTTCAAGCTAATATTCGTAACTTAAATAAGGAAAGGTGTTTATGGGCATTAAAGCACAAAGCTCAGCACATACAAAGTGGCTGTGTAAATACCATATCGTCTTTTCGCCGAAATATAGACGGAAAGTAATTTTTAATAAAATTCGTTCAAGTATAGGTGAAATCCTTCGAGGCCTTTGTAAATATAAAGGTGTAGAAATAATCGAAGGGCACCTTATGCCAGATCATGTTCATATGTTAGTGAGTATTCCACCGAAGATATGCGTATCAAGCTTCATGGGATATTTGAAAGATAAAAGTTCGTTGATGATCTTTGATAGACATGCCAATCTCAAATATAAATTTGGCAACAGAAAGTTTTGGGCGGAAGGGTTCTATGTCACAACAGTTGGACTCAATGAAGCCACAATTCAAAAGTATATCAGAGAGCAAGAAAAGTCGAATTTAATCTCGGATAAATTGAGCAATAAAGAATATGAAAACCCCTTCAAGGGGTAAGCCAAAGTAGCAAAGACACTGAGCTTGAACGAAGAGAAAG